>PAJK01000071.1 GCA_002706025.1 Oceanospirillaceae bacterium | reverse complement strand
CAATAACATAATGACCATCATCAACGGTACTTTAAAACCATAGCCGCTTTCTGTATCAATCTGATTCCAGCCATGCCAGCCCAGATCGAAGTGCACTGAGTACACAGCCACCCAGATAATAAACATAAGTCCTGCTGCAGATAACCTCGAAAAAATACCGAGCAGCAGCGCGACACCCAGAATCAGCTCGCCAAAGCCTGCTACAGCCCAGTTCAGATCGGCAGGCAGAAGACTGACAGGGAAAGGGAAATCCAGACCGGCAAACAATTCCGGGGCATTCAGTCCATCGCTGACTTTCACCCAACCGGCATGAATAAACTCCTGCGCCAGCCACAGACGCAGAATAAACACAGGCAATGGTGACAGGCTGTCAGTCAGCGGCCTGTTGTTTGAGAAATTCAATAAACTCATCGGTCATATCTCCATAAAAATGCGATTGCCAGGCAGAACTCTGAATAAATGCACACAACAAAGAGCGCCAGCTTTCATCGCCCAGTGTTTGTTTGACGTCGGGGAAATAGCCACCCAGCATCTGATCGGCGCCCAGATACACCAGATGCCGGTACAGGCGCATGCCGTTTTCACTGTACCCGGCGGGCACCTCGTCACTCAGACCACGGACATAATCGTAAAATGCAGAGGTCAGCAGGCCAGACTCTCCTGCGAGTGGGTCGGCGCTGTGGCATAGCCGGATGTCAGCCATAACAACTCCTGATTAATAGTTTGAATATCCGGTACATCGTTATCCCATTCCAGCAGTATGGGCAGCCCGTACTTTTTGTGCAGTTCCAGAGCTTTATCACGAACATGTGGTTCAGCAGGACGGCTGTGAGTATCAACATAAAGGCCGAAACGCGGGTCGTATTCATGACCGGCAACATGCATATAATTGACCCGGCTAAAATCGATACGCATCAGGTAATCATCCACAGTCTGCTGTTGGTGGTTTTTATAATTCACATCAATATTGTTCAGATCGAGCAGGATATTGCAGTCTGCATAGTCTGCGACCGCAGCCAGAAATTCAGCTTCCGGCATGTCACCGATATTGGTGTACCAAGTCGGGTTTTCGATGGCCATGCGCCGTCCGAGAATATCCTGAACCTCACGGATACGATCACCGATGCGGACAACCTCACGGGCAAAAAACGGTATTGGAAACAGATCATACAGCTGATGCGCATCGCCACTGGCGGCCAGATGGTCGGAGTAAAAAGGTGTTCCCAGTGTTTGCTGCAATACTCCCACCTGCTGCACGAATTCTGCATTGATGGGCGATGAGCCACCGAGATTGAGCGACACGCCGTGCAGATGCACAGCGCGCCCGGCGTCAATCAGTTGCAGCAGCGGAGCAGGATCGCGACGGATCCAGTTTTCGNCAATCACTTCAAAGAAGTCTGCCTGAACATCAGACATATCCCAGTCTGACATTTCTNTGCGGTAACCTAAGCCTGCCATGGTCAGTTCCTTACTTTTTGCTGCAGGAGCCTTCAGCTTTTGAACAAGAGCTGTCCTTCTTTGAACACGAACCATCGCCCTTATCGGCAGACGTTGTTTTCTTACCACAGGTACCGGCACCACAGCTGCGGTCTCCGGCCAGTGCCGAAGCAGAAAACGCAGCAGAAGAGATAACAGTCAAAGCCATAGCGGCAGCAGAACGGATATTCATGGAGCATTCCTCATATAAACAGTCAGATAGTCAGCACATCACGTGCTTATCTGTTCAGTCGTACTTGCTCATGGAATCCTGACAACTTTTTTTGAATTATTTAAAAACCAATTAATTTCAAACACTTAAGATCCAATTGACGAGACAAGAGGAGTGAAAAACCGCCGGTCAGGCACAAAAAAGCCCCCTGAATCTGAGTCCAGGGGGCTTAACGGTGACTGAATCCAGTCTGAAGAAAGTTACTCGCCGTTAAAGAACATAAGGCGGTTGTAATTATCGATAACGATCAGAGTCTTTTCATGCAACCGCAGTCCGGATGGGTAAGCCATTGTTCTGTCGGTACTCACATGCTCTTCTCCAATAACGTCTTCAACACCATCCTGGTTGTCATCATTAGCTGCAGTATTGGTGAAGCTATCCTGCCCTAAGACCACATCGGCAGCCTGACCATTTTCTGTTGGCCAGCTGTTCCAGATCAGTACGCGGTTATTATCTCCGTCGGTAACAAAGATCTGTTCACCATTAGAATAAATACCATCAAATGGATAATTCATCGTCTGCGCTGAAGGATCATCTTCCGAAGAATCCTGGTCAGCATCATTTGCATTATTACTGGCGAAATCAGGTTGCCCTAACACCAGATCTGCAGGTTCAAAGTTTTCCGTCGGGAAGGTGTTCCAGACCAACACCCGGTTATTCACAGCATCGATTACCAGCAATTTTTCTCCATCAGTCCAGGCACCAGCTGGAACAGATAATGTACGTGCTGAAGGCTGCGAATCAGTATCGCCATCCTGATTATCATCATTAGAATCACACAGATCGAAGCTGTTCTGCCCGAGCACTATGTCTGGCAGCGTTCCCGATTGCGTTGGCACCGTATGCCAGATCAGTACCCGGTTATGTCCGCTGTCTGTTACCACCAGTTTTCCTCCGGCAGCAGCCAGACCCTCCGGGCCACTTAGCCCCAGCGCCGAACAGTCTGCCGCGGGCTCTTCCTCAAAACTGCCGGTCCCCAGAATAATCCCTGTGTTCTCAGCTCCGGTAACCGGAATACTATCGAAAATCACTACACTGTTATCGCTATACAGGGGCACAATCATACGTCCGGCGGACACCGCCGGACTGCTGGGACCGGACAGCTGATAGTCCTGCAGGACATTTTCGCCGTCCCGGTACTGAATACTGTCAATATAGGTAGCGGCAACACCATCGGATTCGGGCAAGGTGGTGAAGCGAACCAGTTGACCGGCGCTGTAATCCCCTACCCACAATGAACCATCTTCAGCCACTAAGGGGTTAGCGTAGATATCGCTGAACAAATCAGTGCCCTCATCGTCCGTTGCCAATACGAAATCTGCACGCTGAAAGTTGCTGAAAATAACTGGTTCAAAAACGACTTCATCCCCGGGTTCGTTTTCATCATCAACGATGGGAGGGTTATCATTATCAGAGGAACCACCTCCACCACCGCCTCCGCAGGCAGTCAATGCAAGGCCACTGAAGCAACAGAAAATAAGATGTGATAAATGCAGATTTTTCATTCTTTATCCCTTTTAAAATTGTGTAATTCCATTCAGATCAGAATGCTTGTCAGCTGTTGATTATGCTCTGTGCAGATGCAGCGCTCGTCAAAAGATAACGGCACTATAAAAAGAAGAGACAGCAGTAGTTTTAATGCCAGTTAAATAACCGCTGGGGAATAACGTCAGCAATCTCAATAATTTGAATTATTTTTTTGGTTCATAAGAATGAGTTTTTATGCACTAACTGTACGTTCATCAGGACTGCAATGGGTATTCGTTAATAAATACCGTATTCGTAACCATTTTCGCCCAAACTTAAAAATGGCGCATAAAACCCAGATCAAACGTACCAAAAAATACACAGGAAAACTTAGAAAAGTGTCGGACATAAGACCTGAGAAGAATCACTCTTCAGACAGACCAGCAACCGCTTATAAGATTATTGCGACTTCAGCCGCAGCGCTTCCACCACTTTACGGAACGCAGGCGATGGATCACGGCGATTAGGATAGTAGAGATGGTATCCCGGGAAATGCGGGCACCATTCATCCAGCACCTGCATCAGTGAGCCATTGGCGATATGCGGGCCCAACATATCCGCAGGCAGATAGCCGATCCCGTTACCCTGCAAGGCCGCTTTCAGAATCAGCGAGCTGGTATTGAACACCAGTTGCCCGGGTACTTTGACATTAATCTCACGACCATCCTTTTCGAATTCCCAGGTATACAGGCCGCCAAAACTCGGCAGGCGGAAATTGATGCAGTTATGTTGCACCAGATCTTCTGGTTCCTGCGGTACACCATGTTCAGCAAAATACTCTGGCGAGGAAAACACCAGCATACGTAACGGTGGCATCAGTGGCACGGCGATCATATCCTGATCCAGATGTTCACCGAGACGTACACCAGCGTCTAGACGCTGGCCAACGATATCCGTCAGGCCGTTGTCGACGCGCAGTTCAATATTGATATCCGGATAGTCCTTCATCAGCTGACTCAGACGCGGCCAGATGGTGAACTCAGCCGCGTGATCACTGCAGGCAATGCGCACAGTACCGGCCGGTTTATCGCGCAGCTCCGTCAGCGCTGCGAGTTCGGCGTCGATGTCTTCAAATAGCGGGGCTACGGTCTGCAGCAGACGATCACCGGCTTCTGTCGGCGACACGCTGCGCGTGGTGCGGGTCAGCAGGCGAATGCCTAAACGGGATTCGAGGGCACGGATAGTATGGCTCAGAGCTGATTGTGATACCCCCATCTGAGCCGCCGCGCGGGTGAAACTGCGCTCGCGCGCCACCGCGATAAACGCCTGCAGTTCGTGATAGTTGTCGCGCGCCATTGTCAGTTACTCCACCAGTCATTTCACCAGGTACCCCAGAGAATGCGGACAGATGGGCACACGCTGCATTGTTCCAGCAGTTCCATTCATTAACTATACGAATAAACCGCATACACTAAGCTATTTCACTCATTAATCTCTTCCGCCATCCGGCAGATGTCAATTCTGACCTGCGCACTGCGGAAAAGCGCTGGGGATTTATTGCAGCTTACTGACCTTTTACTAACCTTTAAGTCTCAACCTTCGAATTTACCAGCGATCAAAACCAAAACGGAGACGCAGGGATGAAATTACGTATGACCTTAGGGATGAAACTCTCTGCCGGGTTTGTTCTTGTCGTACTGCTGCTGGCTATATCCAGCACCAATTCTGTCATCAGTCTGAGCGGTGCCAGTGATGGCTTCAGCCATTACCGCACTCTGGCACGTGACACCAACCTGGCCGGACGGGTACAGGCCAACCTGGTGCTTGCCCGTCTGGAAATGAAGAACTACCTGCTCAGCAGTGGTGAACGCGGTCTGGATAAGTACACAGAACGGTTTGCCGCAGTCAACGAGCTGTTTGCCCAGGCCCAGGCAGAGATCAAAAAGCCAGAACGGGTAAAGCTTGTACAGGAAACTGCGCCACTGCTGCAGGAATACCAGGCAACATTTAATGACGTCCGCAGCCTGATGGAGCAGGAAAAGACTACCTATTACGGTGATCTCACCGGTTTGGGCAACGCTATGCTGCAAACCTTAGAGCAGGCGCACAAACAAACCACTTCAGTGGAAGATGAAAAACTGCTGGGCAATCTGACCTCCGCCCTGCTGCTGGCCAGACTGAATATCGTAAAATGGTACGACCAGCACAAGGCCAGTGACATCGAAACCAGTGAGCGTCTGCTGCGTGAAGAGATTCCACAACAGGTGGAAGGGCTGCGCGCCAGTACCGTCTCGGTGCAGCTGGATATCACTCTGGCGACCTTTATGAAACAACGCACGGACTACCTCAGCGGGCTGGAGAAACTGAAGAAGCTGGTTGCTGATCGTGATGAAAAAGTCCTGCGTACGCTGGACGTTATCGGCCCGGTGATTGCCGACAAACTGGAAGCCATCAAACTGTCTGTTATGGATGACCAGAATGAACTCGGCCCGAGACTGCAGAGTGAAAACAGCACCTCCACCAGGGTTCTGCTGCTGGTATCAGCCATTGCCATTGCGGTTGCGGTATTCGCTTCCATCGCGCTGACCCGCCACATCACCAGTCGTCTGAACAAAGCGAAAAACCTGGCCAATACGCTGGCCTCTGGCCAGCTCAACGTGAAGTCCACCGATCAGGGCCATGATGAGATCAGCGAACTGTTCACGGCACTGAATAATATGGCCGGCAATCTGCGTGACATGGTGCGCGATATTCTTGGCGCCAGTAACGAAATCGGCCAGTCGGCCGGCAACCTGATGACGCTGACTGAACGCAGCCGTCTTGGCGCTCAGGAACAACAGTCAGAAACCGATCAGGTGGCCACTGCAGTCAATGAAATGGCAGCCACTGCCCATGAGGTATCCGCCAGCGTGACTCAGGTAGCGGAAGCTTCGGAAAAAGCCGAAGGTCAGGTACAACAAGGGCAGAACGTTGTGGTTCAGACGCAGAATAATATTCATCTGCTGGCCAGCAGCGTGAAAGATACCGCCCGTGAAATCGATGAGCTGCGCAATGAAACCATCAGTATCGGGCGTATTCTGGATGTGATCCGTGGTATTGCCGAACAGACCAACCTGCTGGCTCTCAACGCCGCCATCGAAGCGGCCCGTGCCGGTGATCAGGGCCGGGGGTTTGCGGTTGTCTCCGATGAAGTCCGCTCTCTGGCGCAGCGTACCCAGGAATCCACGTCAGAAATTCAGGCTCTGATCGAGCGTCTGCAAAACGGTGCCAATCAGGCAGTGGCTTCCATGGAAAAAGGTGAAGAGCTGACCAACGCCTGCGTATCTCTGTCTGATGATGCAAACAGCGCTCTGCAGGACATCAACCAATCGGTTGCTGTGATGTATTCAATGGCGACTCAGATTGCCACAGCGGCGGAAGAGCAAAGCCAGGTTGCCGAACAGATCAATCAGAGTGTGATCAAGGTGCGCGATATCAGCGCAGACAGCCTGTCCTCCGCGGATGACAGTGCCGCCTCCAGCAATCAGCTGTCCGGGCTGGCCAACTCACTGCAGAAACTGGTTGGTCGTTTCTCACTGAGCTGAGCCATCAGGCAGGTATCCGCACATCGCGGATACCGCCTCCGTCCCCTTTCCTCGCGTCCGCCTCCCCATACCCTCAGCATTACTTTTCAGAATGCCCACATCGTCAGCTGTCCGGCCTGTAACTTGACCCGGATCATTTAGTTGTATATACAACCATTATGAAATTATCTTACGATCACAATCATTCTCTGGGTTACCTCACCGGTCTCGCCAGCCGCCTGTTCAACAACCTGATCGCCCGGCGTTTCCGTGAAGCCGGTATTGATCTGACCGCAGAACAATGGGGTGTGGTGATGCTGCTGAGCAAAGGCGAAGCAACCACACAGAAGCAACTGAGCGAGCAACTGTATCTGGAAAAATCCAGTGTCAGCCGCCTGCTCGACGGACTGGAAAAGAAAGGCTGGCTTGAACGACAGCCAGACCCGGAAGACAGCCGGCGCAAGCGCGTAATTCCGACTGAAAGAGCACTGGCAGAAGCCAGCCGCTGTTCGGCTATCGCGAATGCGGTGCTCAGCGACGTTCAGCAGGGCATCGCTGCAGACGACCTGGAACAGGGACAGTCTGTGCTCAATCAGGTGATTGGTAATCTGCGCGATCTGAATGGCTGACGCCTGAGATCGCATCACAATTTTATGGTGTGGCCGTTTTACAGCGTTTTAATCCGCCCGCGAAACCGCCACGGAATGACAACCAGCAATGGTGGAGGTAACAATGACAAAACGTAATGCTCTGATCACAGGCGGCGCCCGTGGTATTGGCGCGGCAACCGCAAAAGCACTGGCCGCAGACGGTCACCGTGTTTTTATTAACTACGTAAACAGCGCTCAGGTAGCGGCTGATCTGGCAGCAGAAATCACCGCTGCCGGCGGCGAAGCCTATCCGCTGCAGGCCGACGTGCGTGATGACAGTCAGCTGGAAGCCATGTTCGCCAAAGTCGCGGAATTCGGTGGTGTGGATATTCTGGTGTCCAACGCCAATATGAACTTCACGCCAAAGCCGTTCATGGAACAGAGCTGGGATGAGTTCGCGCAGAAACTGAATGATGAATTGCACGCCTCTTATGCCTCGGCAAAACTGGCCACCGCTCAGATGGCGGAGAAGAAATACGGTCGCCTGGTGTTTATTTCCAGCACCCTGTCCGAAAGCCCTGCGCCTATGTTTATCGCTCACGGTTCCGCCAAAGGCGCGCTGGACAGCTTCAATAAATACCTGGCGCAGGAACTGGGCCCAATCGGCATTACTTCCAATATCGTTGCCCCAGGCATGGTGGAAACCGACGCCACTAAAGACGCGCCACAGGAGTTCAAGAACATGATTATTCAGTTCACTCCAACTCAGCGTCTGGCGCAGCCGGAAGACGTCGCCAGCACCATCCGCTTCCTGGTAAGTGAAGCTGCCGGTCATGTAACCGGTACTTATACTCCGGTATGTGGCGGTGCCTACCTGCCATAAGCCTGGCTTCAGCCATAAAAAAAACCGGCCATTTGGGCCGGTTTTTTTGTTTTTCTGAAAGTCCGCTCGCTGTTAAAAGTCCACTTCGTTCAGGGCAAAGCTGTTGTCGAGCATGGAGACCGCCGACTGCCACTGTGACTCCTGCTCTTCCGGATAGGAAATGGTGAAGGTCACCAGAGTTTCGCCGGCGAGAATGCTTTTGCTGTAAAACACTTTGTCACCCTCGGTGTAGCCGGATACCCGGAACCAGTTTTCACCCAGTTCTTTGTCCGTCACCAGGCGCGAGTGATTGCCGTACAGATCATCTTTGGCAGCACGCTGATAGAGTTCATCCAGCTGCTCTTCATTTAACAGGTTGGCGCCGTACACCTGCACCCGGACTTTGCCATCAGCAGAGGTAAACGTCTGGCCATCACCATTAAACGACTCGCCCTGCGGGTGCAGCGTCTGTGGATAATTCAGCGTAAAACCATAGCGGATATTGTTGTACACATGATCCTGCGCATGTTGATCGCCCGCTGTCAGAGATGCCATCAAATTGTGTGGCGCGATACTGGCGCCCACAACGTCCTGTGATAACAGTGCCGACGGCGATGAATTACCGGTCAGCGCCAGCGCTCCCATGCCACACAGCACACCGGCACAGAAAGTAATCACAGGGACAGTTTTGGTTTTCATAGCGCCTCCCGGCAAAGATTCAGCGGATGATGGATGAGTGCCTGATGGAGTTACATTGTAAACCCGTCAGCCCGGTTCCTTTCTTGGATGCATGTCACATTCTTTGGGGAACCCATGCACAGTGTGAAACGAAGACAGTCTCAGGACCCTGTCGTTCCTCAACTTTTACTCAGGTTAACGGGTAGTGGTGAAAATCCGGTGAAAATGTTCAGCAAAATCCGAATCAGGCGGGCAACAGCAGAGTGAAGCAGGTAATGCCGTTGGCCGAAGTGACGCTGATGTCACCACCGTGGGCTTTTACCACAGAGCGGGCAATGGCCAGCCCCAGTCCGGCACCTTCGGAATGACGCTGACGGGAGGGATCAACGCGGTAAAAACGGTCGAAGAGTTTATCCAGATGTTCAGCGGCGATAGTGTCGCCCGGGTTGCTGACATGAATGGCGATGTATTTCCCCTGAGTCTGCAGACTGACGCGGATGTACTGCCCATCCGGTGTATGGCGCAGTGCATTGGATAACAGATTGGAAATCGCCCGGCGCAGCAGTGAGCGGTCGCCATGCACCTGCGGCACATCACCATCGAGCTGCAGGGAAATCAGTTTCTCTGCTGCCAGCACTTCAAAGAATTCAAACAGCTGCTCAATTTCAGCGCGAACATTGAGCGCTTCCGCTTCCGGTTTAATCAGCTGGTTATCGCTTTTCGCCAGCCACAGCATATCCGCCACCATTTTGCTCAGACGCTCCAGTTCTTCCAGCGCGGAATACAGAGCCTCCTGATATTCACCATCGTTGCGCGGCTTGCTGATGGTCACCTGAATCTGTGTCATCAGGCTGGTCAGCGGCGTGCGCAGCTCGTGGGCAATATCCGAGGAGAAATGCGACAACTGATCAAAACCCTGCTGCAGGCGGGCCAGCATGGTATTGAACGATGCCGCCAGTTCGCGCAGCTCGGCCGGCAGGGTTTGTGGATCAATACGCACATCCAGCCGGTGCGCCTGAATCTCGCCCATGCTGCGGCTTAAGCCGCGCAGCGGCAGATGCCCCTGATACACAGCAAAGGCGGCAGCCAGCAGAGTCAGCACCCCTGTGGCCGCCATAATCAACCACAGACTTTCGCGGAAGCTTTGCAGAAACTGCAGGTGGAATTCCATATTAATGGCAACCGTCAGGCGGTAGCGGGCTGTGGATGTCTGCACCTCTGTGACCACACCACGCAGGGTCTGCCCGCTCCGCTGCCAGGTGCTTAAGGTGTCCGGGCGGATATCCTGCACCACGGCTGAGGATGCATCCGCCAGCGGAGCAGCATCCGCAGGGTCTTTACTGCTGAGCAACAGCCCGCTGGCGTCACGAATCTCAAAGCGGGTGCCATGGTGCCCGGCCACCAGCGCCGGCAGTTCATTGCTGAGATACGCGGTGTCGGCACCGCGCTGCTCCAGCACATCGTGAATTACATGCACAATGGCTTTGATTTCACCGGCGTCCTGCTGAGCAAAATGATGCTCAATCGACCGCATGATCAGCCCGGCCATGACCAGCAGACCGATACCCACAGCGATACTGACAAACAGCAGCACGCGCAGGGTGAGCGACAGTGGCTGGCGCTTACTCATCATTGGCTTCCGCATCCAGTTTGTAGCCCATGCCGCGTACGGTATGAATCAGTTTGGGTTCAAAGCCGTCATCAATTTTGGCGCGCAGGCGCCGGATCGCCACATCGATCACATTGGTGTCGGAATCAAAATTCATATCCCACACCTGTGAGGCGATCAGCGAGCGGGTCAGCACTTCGCCCTCACGGCGCACCAACAATTCTAGCAGAGCAAATTCCTTCTGACTGAGCTGAATTTTTTTGCCGTCGCGGGTCGCCCGGCGTTTGGGCATATCCAGCATAAGATCCGCCACACTGAGCTGGTCTGACTGTACCGGCACCGAACCACGACGCAACAAAGTACGCACCCGCGCCAGCAGTTCAGCAAAGGCAAAGGGCTTCACCAGATAATCATCGGCCCCAAGTTCCAGACCTTTGACCCGGTCTTCGACACTGTCGCGGGCAGTCAGAAACAGCACCGGCGTCTGCCGTGCGGCCTCGCGCAGGGACTGCAGAATGCGCCAGCCATCCACATCCGGCAGCATCACATCGAGCACGATCAGATCAAAATCCTCGGTCATGGCCAGATGGTGACCGTCCAGCCCGTTACGCGCCAGACTGACCTGAAAGCCGGCCTCTGTCAGACCCTGTTGCAGGTAATTCCCGGTTTTATGTTCGTCTTCCACCACCAGCAGGCGCATCGTCTATACCTCTGTTAACAGCCGCATTATGGCTGATGACAGCCGTCACACAAATGACCGCTGGATTACGCTTTTGTAATGTTCGGGTCATGCCGGTGTCAGGCAGGCCGCTTTACCCTGAGGGTAAGATACCGATATTGATGGAGTCATTGCGATGAGCAAACACCTTGAGCTGCCGCTGCTGAAGCGGCGGCGCTTTGTCCAGGGACTGGCCGCCGGCGGCATTCTGGCGGCACTTCCGGGCCTCAGCCGGGCCGCTGCTGCAGAGTCAGCTTTACACGGCACAGCACCGGTTCTGAGTGGCAGAACCATTGATCTGGTGGTTGAAGAAACTCTGGTCAACTTCACCGGCAATGTGCGCCGCGCCACCAGCATCAACGGCTCCATTCCGGCACCGACCATCCGTCTGCGCGAAGGCGATACGGTGACCATCCGCGTCACCAACCGTATGTCCGTGCCGACGTCGATTCACTGGCACGGCATTATCCTGCCGCACAATATGGACGGTGTTCCGGGTCTGAGTTTCCGAGGCATCGCCCCCGGTGAGACCTTTGTTTACAGCTTCACGCTGCAGCAGACCGGCACCTACTGGTATCACTCTCACACCGGTTTTCAGGAAATGACCGGCATGTACGGCGCACTGATTATCGAGCCTCGTGACGGCAAAAACATCGAAGCCGACCGTGCCCACGTGGTCCAGCTCAGTGACTGGACCGACGACGACCCGATGGCGGTGTTTGCCCGTCTGAAAACCCAGAGCGATGTGTACAACTACAACCAGCCAACTGCTGGTCAGTTCTTTGAAGACGTCTCTGCGCTGGGCTTTACCAGCGCCCTGCAGAAACGCCGCATGTGGAATCAGATGCGCATGAACCCAACGGATCTGGCCGATGTCTCCGCCAGCGTGCTGACCTATCTGATGAATGGCACGACACCGGCAGGCAACTGGACCGGCCTGTTCAAACGTGGCGAATCCGTGCGCCTGCATTTTATTAATGCAGCCAGTAACTCTTTCTATGATGTGCGCATTCCCGGTCTGCGCATGACCGTGGTGGAAGCCGATGGCCAGGCGGTTGAACCTGTCACTGTGGATGAATTCCGCTTTGGTCCGGGTGAGACTTACGATGTGATCGTACGCCCGACCGATGATGCCCACACCATTTTTGCCCAGAGCATGGACCGTTCCGGTTATGCCCGCGGCACCTTGGCCGTCGCTCAGGGCTTAACTGCTGCGGTACCGGATACGGACCCGGTGGAATGGCTCGGCATGCAGGACATGATGGGTAATATGCACGGTGATCACGGCAGCATGCAGGGTATGGCCGGCATGGGCGATATGCCCGACCATTCTCAGATGGATCATTCCCAAATGGACCATTCACAGATGAAGCATGACGGACACATGAACGGCATGCCGATGAATCCTCTGGCAAAACCATCACAGAACGTACGCCACGCCAGCAGCGAGCGCGGTGGCAAGGTCGATATGCTGGTCGATACGCCACGCACCAACCTGGACGACCCCGGCGTTGGCCTGCGCGGCCTCAGCCAGAAAGGTCGCCGCCCGGCTGGCCATAAAGTTCTGACCCATTCTGACCTGAGATCCCGTGATGGCGTGCTGAACGACAAGCGCGTACCCGGCCGTGAAATCGAACTGCATCTGACCGGCAATATGGAGCGCTACTCCTGGTCGTTTGATGGCGTTGAATTCGGCGACAGCACACCAGTGGCAATGAAACGCGGTGAACGGGTGCGCGTTATTCTGCAGAACGACACCATGATGACCCACCCCATGCACCTGCATGGCATGTGGAGTGACCTGGAAGCACCGTCCGGTGAACTGCTGGCGCGCCGCCACACCATTCAGGTTCAGCCTGCGCAGCGCATCAGTTTTCTGACCACCCCGGAAGAAGTGGGGCGCTGGGCATGGCACTGCCATCTGGCCTTCCACATGGATGCCGGTATGTTCCGCGAGGTAGCTGTCGTATGAAAAACGTAATCAAAGGCTCCCCATCTCTGCTGACCACCGTGCTGCTGGTTCCGGCGTTAAGCGCGGCGATCGTCACTCAGAACGCACAGGCTGAAGAGAGCGCTGGCACTATGCAGGACATGCCAATGCATCAGGGCATGGACCACAGTATGCACCAGGGTATGGACCATGAGATGCATCAGAACATGGATCACAGCATGCATAAGGGGATGCACGGCGAGCAAACAGCCAGCGCTCCTGTGGTAAGCAACGACCGTGATCCTCACGCCTATTCCGATGGCTTAACCCTGAGCAAAGGCCCTTACGCCCTGCCCGGCCCGCGCCAGATGAAAATGGCAGACGAGCACCGTTTCTGGTCAGTGATCGGTGACCGTCTGGAATACGAACCGGATGATGATCGCGGCGCTTACGATCTGACGGCCTGGTACGGCACCACCTGGAACCGTCTGCAGGTGAATGCCGAAGGTGAATTTGCCGATGGTTCGCTGGAAGAAGCAGAAACCGAAGTGCTGTGGAACCACGCACTGACCGGCTACTTTGATACCCTGCTGGGTGCCAGATTCGATACCTATAACGGCGATGAAGGCGACGACCGTCAGTGGTTAGCGCTGGGCATTCAGGGGCTTGCACCTTACTGGTTCGAAACCAGCCTGACCTTCTACCTTGGTGACGAAGGCCGCAGCGCGTTGTCCGGCGAAGCTGAATACGATCTGCTGTTTACCCAGCGTCTGGTGTTGCAGACCCGCGCGGCATTAACTGCTTATGGCAAAGATGATGAAGAAAATGGCTTATACGCTGGCTTTACCGATGGTGCCTTAGGTCTGCGTCTGCGTTATGAAATCAGCCGCCAGTTTGCCCCCTATATTGGTGTTGAATGGACCAGAGCTTTTGGCAAAACCGCCGATATGGCTGACGATGCCGGTGCGCCGGTCACCGACACTCATTATCTGGCCGGAATTAAATTCTGGTTCTGAACTGCGTACCTGCAGCGGTCTGTTGCCGCTGTGGATAAAAGGATACTGAATGATGAAAGTGTTACTTGTTTCGGCTCTGCTCGCTCTTTCTCCCCTTGCTGCCCTGTCACCACGGGCAGCAGCCACCGAATTAACGGTGTTTAAAAGTCCGACCTGTGGCTGCTGCGGCGACTGGATCGACCATATGAAAGCCAATGGTTTTGACTCCCATGTTGAGCATCCGCAAAACCTGGCCGCGGTAAAGCAGCAGCTTGGCATCGGCCCGCAACTGCGTTCCTGCCATACCTCGGTTTCACAGGCAGGCTTTGTGTTTGAAGGTCATGTGCCGGCGAAATACGTACGGCAGTTTCTCGCTGCACCACCTCAGGGAGCCATCGGTCTGAGCGTACCGGCGATGCCGGTGGGCAGTCCGGGCATGGAAATGGGCGATAAATTTATGCCGTATCAGGTACTGCTGTTAAAGCAGGACGGCAACACCGAAGTGTATGCCAGCATCGACAGCCCTCAGGATCAGGTGACACAGCGCCACATGGATCACAGCAACATGGATCACGGCAATATGAATCACAGCATTAACCAGAATGCCGTGAACCATAACGGCATGAATCATGAGCAGATGCCACACCACTGATCGCCGGTTTACCCACCCTTAAATAACCCGGGCCAGTCCCGGGCTCCTGCAGAAATATGTCCCTGTGTTCAGCGGTACGCCGCTGACTGTTTGCCGTAATCACCGCGCTGATTACGGCTTTTTTATCGCCCAGTAAAGGCAGTGCCCAGAACGGCTGGACCTGGGTCTGAGATCCGTGGCAGTGCCGGTATTCTCCGGCAGTAACGAGCTGCTCGGGGCCATCAACATCAGCACCAATGCGGCGCGGGTCAGCATGGATACACTGATGAACCGCTATCTGCCCAAACTGCTGGACAGTGCCGCCGCGATTCACCGTGCGGTGCGGTGAAAGGATTCACGAACTAATAGTCCCAGTGCAGGCCAGTTTCAAAGCGGTTCTGTGAGTAGTCAGCAACATCCAGATTGGAATGGTAGATATCATGTCCGGCCTCAACCGTCAGTCGGAAACCGACTGAAAGGGGCCATTCAACGGAGCTCGACAAACGCCAGCGCATATCCTGCCGGGCTTCGCCGAGCGATACCCGCTCCTGCTGGTACTCCCGGTACTCGGTTTTCAGAGTTAAAAACCAGAACCATGAGCCAACCGCCTGCTTCCATCTGAGGCGCGATAAAAACGCATCATAACTATAGAGATCTGCTTTGGCGTTTTCCCGCTTGATGCCTCCCTGCAAAGAAAGATACCGATCGGTTTTATCCATCAGCCAGTAAAGAGTACTGCGTACACGCACTTGCTGGCTGTCCCGGTCGGGATAATCATTGAATTGCTTATCACTGATATCGCCCTGCAGGCGCAGGTACCAGCGTGGGGAAATCAGGTATCCAAAAGCTGGGCTTACGCGGCGCAGCTGCAGAAAATCACGCCCGTCCACATGAGCGTCCGCCGCAAGTAATGCCAGCTCTGGAGACCAGACGCCTCTTCGGCTGAGGCGGATAAATCCACTCTGAATATCACTGTCATACCCAGTGATATCCTGCCACTGCGAGCGACTATGATCGAATCGCCCCTGAACACGCCAACGTTCACTCAACATAGTATCAGCACCGATATAGCCTGAGAATTTCTGTCCCCAGGCCGCCTGAGTCGTGGCGTCGGTCAGTTCAGGATCCGGCAATACACTACTGTCATACTGAGCACTGAGCTGAACACCTGCACTGATTCCAGCCTGGACAGAGAACGCAGAAAGGGCTGCCCACAAAGTGGCAGCCCGGAGTATTACACGACCTGAGGTCAAGCAATCAGCCCTTTTGAAGGATCAGTCTCAGTCGTCGCTGTCGCTTTCGTCATCATCGTCCTCATGGTCTTCGTAGCGGTCGTCTTCTCCTGCTTCTGTTGCAGTAATCATAGACCCGTCATAGCTACCTTCCACCTCAAGATAGGTACCGACAGACAGAGCCGAAAGATCCACAGCTATGATGGCACTCATATCCACAGTGATTCCCAACAGAGTGATCGTGGCAGCAGCAACATCTACACTACCCACACGCGCAGTTACCTGAACTTCCCGATCATCTTCATCCCTTTCCAGTCGCAGGGCGCGCAGGCTGCCATCCGCTTCTTCGGTCAGACGCAGCTCAACATAATCACCGACGGCAACATTACTCAGATTAAAATACGTGATGTCGTCCCGTTCATCACGGATACGGGTGCGCGTATCAACACTGGCACTGACCCCCATAACACTCACCGTATCTGCACCGACGGACGTTACCGGGCCTTCCAGTTCCAGTTTTACCAACGCTTCATATTCAATTTCTTCCGCCAGCATGGAGCCATCTGCTCCTACCTGCCCCTCGACTCTGACGAAGGTATTAACAACCAAATCAGCTGAACTGCCATGTTCAAATTCCGTAGCCGTGTTGTAACGAACAGTCATGCCAGCAACCGTTATGCTGCCATCACCAAGTGCAGTGATATATCCGCTGAGTTTGACCTCACCCTCATGATCAGCGAAATCATGCTCATCTTCGGCCTCAATTTTGGCGGCGTCCAACACGGCTCCGGACACGCCGCCCTCCACCTCAACCAGCAGGTCATTCGCTAATGCAGCGCCTTCGAGATCCAGCTCAATAACATTGGCATAGCTGATCTGCTGACTACCGATAGTGAAAGTCTGAGCGCCTTCATCCAGCGAACTGATGCGTCCGCGCAACTCTGCTTCTCCGCTGTCATCAGCCTTGATGAAGGTGGCACGGATCTGACCATTACCATCACTGAAACCACTCACTTCCACACCACTACCATCGCTTATCGTAGCGGCCGTAATCCCTTCAAAAACAGTCATGCCATCAAACACGACGCCCTGCCCCAATACCGTGAAAGTTCCTGCCAGGGCATCGAGCGATGCGACCGGCCCCTCAACTTCCACATCATAGATAATATTGAGCGCGACACCTTCCACGCCGTTGTCAGAGCCAATGATGGTAACCACCTGACCAACATGCAGGTCACTTTCAGAACCGGCCGCATCATCAATACTGAAATCAGCAGCAGTGCTTTCGTAATGAACACCATTCACTATCACACTGCCAAAACCATCCACCGTTCCCTGGACTGTGCGGTTTACCGGGGTCTGTTCATCTCCTGCAGGGGATGATCCTGAATCAGAACTACTGCCGCTATTACTGCAGCCAGCCAGCAGAATGGCTGAAGAAAGAAGGGCCAGTGGCATTTTATTTAACTTATTCATTGCATCACCTCATCGGGTCAATGGCCTGCCATTGGCGGCAGGCTTTGGCTCATGGGCATTGACTGCCCTTTGAGGTGTATAACGATGACGGAATATTTTTATTCCATTATTTTTCTGTTTTTTTATTCAGTTGCAGCAGACCGTATCCGAATATGGCGTCATGCCCGCGTTCACCCAGATCTGTGGTCAGGCTGCGCAGCTCTTCAGGCGTCTGCTCTGTCTGGGCCAGTGCCGCAGTCACAAATGCCGCAGCCAGCGAGGTTCCACTCATGCTGCGCATCTGGTCAGAAGCCCCATCGGCTACCTCTACATCAACCCCCGGAGCAGCAAAGTCCAGATGCTTCCCCTGCACCGCCAAAGGGTAAATATTCTGCTGGCGATCAACTGCGGTGACCGCCAGCACGTGTGGATAAGCGGCAGGATAACGCGGGAACGCAGCCGCTCCGTCATTACCGGACGAAGCGACTAACGCGATGCCCCGGTCAGCGATACGCTGCAGTGCCATTTCCAGGATACGGTTCGGAGGGCCGGATAAAGACAGGTTTATCACCGCGACCTGCTGACTGACCAGCCAGTTGAGTCCGGTAATCATTTCCCGGGCAGAGGCGACAACCAATCCCCGGGGTGAACGGGCAAACACAGCAGCATTGACGATGCGGGCTTCGGACAATACGCCACAGGCACCCCCCATCACAGATGCCATAGCTGTACCATGGCCTGTATCCGCGTGCAGATGATCCGGATAAAAAGACCGCTCGTGAACAGCAACCCCACTGAAGCATGGATGATTGAGCTCGATGGATGAATCCATCATACCTATCACAGACGATGCAGGATGTTGACTGGTTATACCCAGCATGGTCATCAAACGGCTCACCGGCTCCGGACTTGCTGTTACCACTGGCGGGGCATCATCGAGGAGGTACAGATGATTGGAGTCATTCTGATACTCCGCAGCCTGGTCGGCATCGGCAAACGTTACCAGCACAGCGTCCAGTTCAGATAAAGGCTCACTGCTGATGATCTCCGCACCATTCTGCTGTAACTGNTNNAGCTCNGCCTCTGACAGCAGAGCGATGTACTCGTCGGGGATAACAAAGCTTTCGAGATCTTCCAGCTGTTCCTCAATCTGCCACAGATCCTGCAAGCGCTCCGTTTCTCGCTCAATCAGTTCTTCGTTGTAGCGCTGCAGATCCTCCAGCTGATCTTCGAGGCGGTCTTCAAGATCATCTTCCAGCTCATCTTCATAGTCGTCATGATCCTCCAGCATATCCTCAAGTTCATCTTCGAATTCATCTTCCAGCTCTTCGCTTTCCTCCAGTTCATCTTCCATTTCGTCCTCAAGCTCATCCTCCAGCTCCTCTTCGCTCACGGAGGCGGCATTATCGACATCATCATCCGCCCGCGCTGACGCCGGTGTCATGAACAGGTGAGCAGCCAATAATGTGGTGAGCCAAAAGCGAATGGTCATAGTAAGTTGAATCCCGGAAGTTCTCTGTCTTCACTATAACGAACAAACACAGATTTTATTTCCGGATGGGGGAATAAATTTCAGTCGCTATCGTTAAGGACAGTATGAACAACCAAGAACAGGCATTCCGCGAGGCGTTACTCGCTGTTCTGCCGCGCCTGAGACGTTACTGTTATGTGCTGACTAATAACCGCCATGACGCTGACGACCTGTTGCAGGCTGCGGCTGAAAAGGCGCTGCTGCGCTGGCAGCAATTCCAGCCCGGCAGTCAGTTTGACCGCTGGATTTACCGCCTGTGCCGTAACCATTGGATAGATACTATGCGCACCTCCGCACCGACTGAAGAACTGCAGGACGAGCACACAGACAGCTCATCATGGCCATCAGCAGAGCAATTGGCAGAGACCGGACAACTGTTACAGCAGGCACGGAAAAGGATGGGTCTGCTCAGTGAAAACCTGCGCATGGTTCTGTATCTGGTTGCCGTTGAAGGACGCAGCTATCAGGAAGCGGCAGAGATTCTTAATGTGCCCACAGGCACAGTAATGAGCCGTCTGGCCCGTGCCAGAGCACAGATATGTCAGCAGAACAACGAGATGAAGGAGGCATCAGAATGACGCAGATTACCCAGTCAGAGCTATCCGCCTACCTCGACGATGAGCTGGCAGAAGACAAACAGCACAAAGTACATGAGGCATTGCAGAACTCCGAACCGCTACGCCAGCAGCTGGAGGAACTGCGCCTCGCCAATCAGGCTGCTCAGGAATGGTTCAGTGATATCGATGAGTCTCCTCTGCCTTCGGGCCTGGAACAGATGATCCGCTCAGCACCTATGCCGGTTCACGCAGAAACGAACGTCGTGACACTCCCATCAGTAAAGCGAAAAGTATTCCGCCCCGTGTATGGCATAGCCGCCAGTGTACTGCTGGCAGTTACCCTGTTGTGGCAAATGGAGTTGTGGCAAATGGAGCCGTCACAGCTGCAGGATCCGCAGTTGAACCGGTTCGCTGATACCGCTCTCAGTGGAGACGTTCTCGATAGTGGTGAATGGAAAGCCGAGCTGGTGATGAGTTGGCAGGCTGCAGATGGCACACGCTGCCGTGAGGTTCGCCGCCATACTTCAGCACATACCCGTATAATGACGGCCTGTGGTGAGCCAGGTGACTGGCAATGGCAGGAAATAGCATCGCCTGTGCAGTATCAGACTGCCAGTGGCAACACGATGATCGCCACTGATCAGCGGTTAACTGTCGATGAAGAGCGCCAGTGGCTACAACGCTGATCTGCCAGCCACGTCAGCCCAGCATGCCCTGCACAAACAGGGTAATGCTGCTGCGCACATTCTGGCGGAACGCATCCCAGTCAGGCTCGTCTGAGGTCACCAGCCGCACCAGCTGCAGGTGGCCATAGTCGTTGATCATAAAGGCGGCAAAATCGAGGTCAGTATCGGCGCTGATGCTGCCGGCATCGAGCATCGCCTGCAGGAACTTACGGATCTCAGCGACCAGCTCGTCGTTGCCCCGGGCATAGGTTTCCGGCAGTTCATCTTTCGGGTGGAACATGATCATCGGCAGGATTTCGCGCCACAGCGGGGCTGGCATCAGCTGCAGTTCCAGCTCGGTAATAATCTCCACCAGACCGCACAGCACATCCACCGGATCGCCCGCCGGATCAAGGCTTTTGTACACCTCTTCCAACGCGGAGTTATCCGCGCGGCGCAGGAATTCGAACAGAATCGTCTGTTTACTGGGGAAGTAGTTGAACACGGTCTGGCCCGAAACATCGACCGCCGCCGCAATGTCTTCCATACGGGTTTTGTTAAACCCTTTTTCCACAAACAACTGCATTCCGGCCTGGGCAATAGCCTCCCGCCGGCGCTGTTTTTTCTGCTCGCGTAAACCCGCCATATCGCACCATTCAATTTATTCTGACTGCATTCTGCACAATCCGGACATTCTTTGCATCACAAAAACTTTTGATTGACCAAAATTTTAGAGTGACATAATTTCTGATTAAGAATTAATCGGAGATGATTATGAAAGACCATCCGCATCTGACACCGGAAATTGCAGCTCACGTTGCCGGCATGTACGCCACCACCGACGAGAACACCTTTCTCACCCCTGACCTGATGAAAGGCTGCCCGCCGGCAGCGGAAAATCTGGTGACTTATGCCAACTGGATGACAGCTCCGTACAANCGCTGGGGAATGCACAATGTGCGCAATATGGCTCCGGGCACACCGGTTAAGCGCGGCAAAGAAATCAGCGAACTGCCGGTTAATGATCTGAGCAAAGAAATTGAAGGACTGATGTTCCCGTCCATTGGCGGTGGCGAACAGAATTTACTGCATCATCTGCACGTTACCCGTACCGATGCCTTTGTGGTGATGCAGCACGGCAAACTGCTATACGAAAATTATTTTAACGGCCAGCAGGCTGACGACTGCCACATCATGTTTTCCGTCACCAAGTCGCTGACCGGCGTATTACTGGAAACTCTGATTTACGAAAACAAACTGGCCGAAGACACTCTGGTTGAAGAAATTCTGCCGGAAGTAAAAGGCTCTGCTTTTGCCGACGCCAGCATCCGCGACATGCTGAATATGGCGGTGGGCATCGACTATGTCGAAGATTACAACGACCCGGATTCCACCGTGTGTCAGTTCTTCTATGTTGGTAACTACAAAAAAGCACCGAAAGAATATCCGAACAGTTTCAGCATGTATGAATTTTTACCGGCGCTGAAAAAGAAAGGCGAACACGGTAATAAATTCCACTATGTGACGGCGGTTACTGAAGTNNTGGGCTGGGTTTACGAACGNATCACCGGCGACACTCCGGCNAAAGCCATGAGCGTNATCTGGAAAGCACTGGGTTGCGANCAGGATGCNTTTTTCCTGACCGACAATGCCGGACGCTGTGGCGTCGGTGCAGGCTTTAATGCCACNGCNCGGGACATGGCCCGCTACACCAGCATGATCGCCAATAAAGGTGAATTTAACGGTCAGCAGATTGTGCCTGCNGCNGTGGTNGAAACCATCGCNGCCGGTGCCAAACCGGAGATTTTTGCCACNGATNNATACTTTAATTTCTGGCTGCCAGGGGCGTCNTACAAGAGCCAGTGGTACGTCTATAACGANGACTATCCATGCATGCTCGGCAGCGGNATTCACGGNCAGTATATTTTTATCGACTTTAAATCCGGCACAGTNATTGTGAAGCAATCATCNCTGCCNNNNGCNGAGCCGAAAGAGGATACCGATACACCNTATATGTTCCGTANGCTGGCGCGTATGCTGGACAAATAANACCGGATTNAAGCGATACCCTTTNAAACGATAAAGGGAGGCAAAGACCTCCCCTTCGTAAGTTTTAAATTNCACGTTTTTAAAACAAGAAATTGCTCTGCGTATAACAGCCTTTAACAACTGAAATAGCAGGTTAAATTATGAAATTACTTCGTTTATTCAGCGCTNTGATGGTTTCCGTCAGNTGCATGACCCATGCCGACGAACTGCGTATCTACAACTGGTATGAATACATTCCGGATGATGTGATCAGTGACTTCGAAAAAGAAACCGGCACCAAGGTAATTTACGATGCCTACGACAGTCAGGAAGCCATGGAAGCCAAACTGCTGACCGGCGGTTCCGGCTATGATCTGGCATTTTCCGGCGCGGTNGGTATCGACCGTCTGATTCAGGCTAAATCCATTGTTAAGCTGGATAANAGCAANCTCTCNAANCTNGGNAATATCGGCGAAGCCTTTATGAAACTGGAACGCAGTGCCGGCGATACCAGCAANGAATANGCTGTGCCGTACCTGTGGGGTACCAACATCATTGGTTACAACAAAGAAGCGGTANAAGCAGCAACCGGTAAAGATACCCTGAGCACCTGGGACGATATTCTGGCGCTGGATAACATCAAAAAGCTGAGCAGCTGTGGTGTGACCTTCCTCGATTCGCCATCCGAAATCATGCCAATTTTCCTGTCCTACCTGGGCCTGCCACCGGACAGCACCAAAAAAGCGGATTACGAAAAAGTTGAGGACTACCTGAAAACCATCCGTCCTTATATCCGCAGCTTCAACTCCTCCACCTTTATGGCCAACCTNGCCGACGGCGAAGTGTGTGTTGCCGTTGCCTGGTCCGGTGCTCTGGCGGTTTCCGGTCAGAATGCAGCTAAGGCCGGTAAAGACTTCACCATCGANCTGACNCTGCCGGAAAGCGGTGCGCCAGTGTGGTTCGACAGCATGGTGATTCCGGCCGGTGCGCCAAACGAAGCGGCGGCACACAAGTTCATCGACTATCTGATGCGTCCGGAAGTNATCGCCCGCTGTTCCAATATGGCGATGTACGCCAACCCGAACACAGCNGCCGATTCNNTGGTTGATGAAGCNCTGAGCNGCAACNCGGCTCTGTATCCAACCGATGAGATCAAAGAAAAACTNTACCCNCTGGTNGCTCTGCCGTTAAAAGCTGAGAAGATCCGTACCCGNGCCTGGACCAAAATCAAAACCGACAGCTGAGACTGACGGCAGGTGAAAGAAAANGGAGCTGCGGCTCCCTTTTTTGTTTTCTGNCCACACTCTGAACACTGGNCGAACNCATNATTCCNNCATCCGTCTNCTTTCAGNNTNCAGACGTNATAANCCNCCCTCAGTNGCTCTTTAGTAGCGCTTTCAGTGGNNCTTTCTTCTGATTAANCGGGGTTAAAACCACCTCNGNGACCGAACTCTTCGATTTTTTCGATTCCNGCCATGAATTTTTCGATATTGTTGTTTTTCNGGCCGTTTGTAAGATGAATACCACATTACGAACTCCGGGCGACCGGGTAAAAACACAGGTGGCTGGCAAGAGCCGGTCACACAGGAGGCAATGAATATGTTCACTAAAACCAAACTTGGTCTGACTCTGGTTGCAGCTCTGGCAAGCGGTTCTGCTCTGGCTCAGGANTTCGGTATCGATCCAACTCACACTGCTGTTATCGCCAGCTGGAACCACTTTGGNTTCTCCAACCCNNCNGCATCTTTTTCTGACGTAAGCGGCACCATCTCTTACGACGAAAAAGCACCGGCAAAATCTTCTGTNAACGTNACTATCCCGGTTAAAACNGTTGATACCAAAGTNCCAGCACTGACTGAAGAATTCCTGAACGACGCTGAATACTTCGACGTTGCCAAATTCCCTACAGCAACGTTCAAAAGCACCAAAGTAACTGCGAAAGGCGACAACAAATTNGACGTTGCCGGTGACCTGACCATNAAAGGTGTTACNAAGCCAGTTGTTTTCAGCGCAACTCTGAACAAGCTGGGCGAACACCCAATGTCCAAGAAAACCGCTATCGGTTTTGACGCCAGCACTGTTATCAAACGTACCGAATTNAACCTCGGTAAATACGCACCGTACGTGAGCGATGAAGTGACTCTGACCATCACTACGGAAGCACAGGCTAAGTAATAGCCACAGCACCCTATCCCTTCCNGAGAGAATTTTCTCTCCGCTGCCCGGTTTCCCCACCGGGCTTTTTTTTGCCTGTTATTCTTCGCTCCAACGTGCAAGACAAAAAAATCCAGCGCTCCTGATGCAANAAACCGGCGCTGCCAGTACGAAAAAATCCGGCNCTGCCGATGGCAGGGCCGGATGTTTATTTGCCTGNAAGCATTCAGCCGTTCAGCGTTTCATACTCTACCCGGGTGCGGGTNTAGAACACGGTCACACCTTCCTCTTTCAGTGCCGCCANCAGNCGCTCATATTCANCCTCACNGAGGATCATCACGATCTGTACCGGCTGATCCGAGAAGTCGTACATGTTCAGGCTGTGTACCCGGCCATCATGACCCAGCCCTTCCAGTNCGCCATTCAGCGTAGCGCCGGGCAGTCCCAGCTCTGCCGCTTTNGCGACCAGCCACTGTGCCAGTGGCTGCTGNNTATGCGTACGGTCCTGCTGAGTAAAAAAGGTGACCTGATAGCCTGTGTTCATGTTATCTCCCGCACATGAAGACCCTGAATGGGTCACAATAAAAATCAGTGAGTGTGAATTTCCGGATGNACCGACATTCCAACACGTAACCGCGACAATGCCTGCTGACCCTGATCAAGACGGATACGGATAGGTAAGCGCTGAACAATCTTGGTGAAATTGCCGGTGGCGTTATGCGGCGCCACGGACGAATAACTGACACCAGATGCTGGCCCCAGGCGNCCNACAGTNCCGTGCAGGNTCACACCGGGTAAGNCATCCACATGAATATCCACCTTCTGCCCGGACTGGATATGAGCCGTCTGCGTCTCACGGTAGTTAGCTTCCACATACAATGCGTCGAGCGGAACCAGTGTCATCAGCGATTGTCCGGCATGGGCATAACTGCCGCTGCGGGCCTGGCGTTCTGCAACAATCCCCGCCACCGGTGCAGTAATTCTGGTGTANGAAAGATTGAGTCGNGCCTGAGCTTCTCCGGCCTGNGCCGCCTGCAGCTGCGCCTGAGCACTTTTCAGCTCNGCGGCCAGCACATTCTTCTGCTCCAGCGCGGCATTCAGTGCCTGTTCGTCGCGCTTGCGGGTCGCCTGTTGCACGCCCAGCACTGCATCGGCCTGTTGTTTNTCCTGTGCGGTACCTGAGCCATCTGCTGCCAGNTTGGTAAAACGGGTCTGGTTAGCTTTTGCCAGAACCAGATTGGCGTCGTCGACACTGAGTACCGCCCGGGCCTGGCTGATAATACTGTCGTGGGCTTTCAGCCGTGCTTCGGCCTGCCCCACGGCTGCAGTTGCCCGCGCCACATCGGCAAGAGCCTGCTGNAAGGCATTNTTCAGATCGCTGTCGTCNATGGTAAACAGCAGACTGCCGGCTTTTACCTCTTCATANCTGTCGACATCCACACTGGCAATCAGGCCTGACACCTGGGGGGCAACCCGGGTGAAATCNGCGCGCACGTAAGCGTCATCCGTGGCCTGCACGGCAGCGTCTGACGGATGATGATTAAGNGCCACAACAGCNCCCGTTAACCCCAGAACAACCACCGCAATGGTGGTAACAATTACTTTCTTTTTCATAATCTCAGATGTTCTCAAATAATATTGCCGCGCCTTTTTACAGCGCATGAATTCTTATGCCTGACGCTCGCTGGCAGCCGGTTTGANGGCAGGGGGGCGAACGATGACNGGTGCAGGAATGTGCTGCAGATACAGAACCGCCGGTATCAGCAACAGAATAAGCACCATAAAAATCCGGAAAATATCCGCGTTGGCCAACACCGCCGCTTCTGCTGTAACAATGCTGAACATGTTGGTTGTGGCCTCAGTAATGCTGTTCTGACTCATCCACAGACCGGCCTGATTGAGCAGCATGTCATGATGGAACTGGCCACGATTCTGTTGCATCTGTGCCACAAAGGCCCCGCCCAACAGGGTTCCCAGAGCACGCAGGGTATTGATGATGCCGGAGACAAATGGCCCCTCCATCGGCTGCACCACACTGGTCCCGAGNAACAACATNCACACCACGGCGATGGGCTGGCCGAGGGCATTCAGCACCTGTGACCAGAAGAACTGATCCACCATCCACTCACTGGTCACGCGGGACGACAGGAAACAGGCGGTGGCCATCATCAGCAGCCCGGCGACAAACAGATAGCGCGCATCCACCCAGCGCTGATACAGCAACATGGCGACCACAGATCCCAGAAAGATCTGCGGCAGACCAACAATCAGACCCAGCGCGGTCATCTGCTCCGGCTTCAGCCCCTGACTCTGTGCCAGCACACTCATGGGCATTCCCACCGCGCTGCTCATGGCGATCAGCATCAGCAGAAACACAGCAAAGCCAAGGCCGAGATTGCGGCGCCCCAACATCTGCAGCCGCATAAACGGGGTCGGATGATGCCATTCGCTGTAGAGGAACATCGCCGTCAGCGTACCGCCGGCGATCAGCAGTGCCCCATCCAGCGGTGAGTGAAACCACTCCAGTCGCACNCCTTCCGACACGCCAACGCCGAGCATCGCCAGCCCCGGCATACCCAGCGCCATGCCCCACCAGTTGCCCTGCTTCATACGCGGCAACATCAGCGGCAGTTTGGGAATACCAAAAAACACCATAACCGCCGCCAGACAACCCAGCGGCAGAATGTTCCAGTAAATCCATTGCAGCGATACCGGNTCTGTCATCACCAGTGCGGCCAGCCAGACACCGACATTGGGCGCCAGNGTTGCCGTCATGGCATACAGAGCCAGACCGTGCAAACGGATCGGAGGCGGCAGAAAGCGCAGCGCCGACATCATCAGCATCGGAATCAGGGCACCGGAAAACACACCCTGCGTGAAGCGCAGCGTCGCCATCAGGTTAAAGTCATGAATGCAGGGGATGACCAATGCCAGCAACATCATTCCACCCAGCATCAGCAGGTGAAAACGGCGCAGAGAAAAGGTNATCGCAAACCAACTGGAAAAAGGCATCGCGACCATTTCACCGGCCGAATACAGAGCACTCAGCCAGCTGGCCTGATCGTGACTGATACCACTGAGGCCACTGATTTCTGCCAGAGCCAGACCCGGTACACGGCCATTCAGACCCGATGCCATCGCCGCCANCAGAATGCCGAACAGGCCCATCGCCAGACGCGGTGTAAAAGGTATGGGTGCCGGCGGCGCTTTGGCCGCTGGCTTTGCCGGAGCAGCCGCACCCGCCTGCCCGGCAGATGATGCAGGTGCAGCCTGAGTATCACTCATGACTGTCCCAGCCCTCAGGTGGATTGAGGTAATTCAGCGGTCCCTGTTTTATTGCAGGGCCGCTTGCCGGAACAGCGGTATCATCCGCTTTCTGATCGCTTGCCTTATCGCCAGCTGGTCCGGCCAGCGGTTCAGCAGACTGTGCAGCGGCCATCGTCTGTGTCTGCTCGTCCGTTAATTGCCAGCCACCACCCAACGCCCGGTAAAGTGCCACCACACTCAGCGCCGAAGCCGTTGCAGAATCATTCAGTGCCAGTTTGGCCTGTAGCTGTAACTGGCGCGCCTGCAACACAGTCATTTTGCTGGCGTGTCCTTCTTTCCAGGAACGCTGCGCCGACTGCAGGGCTTTATCCGTTTCCTGACGGGCAAGCAGCAGGGACTGATAACGCTGAGCCTCAGAGTCATAGCTGTTAAACGCATCCGCGACTTCGTGCCAGGCATTGAGGACAGTACGCTGGTAATCGATGGCTGCAGACTGATGCCGGGCTTTAGTCAGCTCCAGCATGTGGCGCAGACGTCCGCCCTGAAAAATAGGCAGATAAAAACTCGGCCCCACAGAGTATGTGCGGGAGCCCCAGCTGCCCATGTCGGAAAAATCAAACGCTTCTGTACCGGCACTGGCGTTCAGGCTGATGCGCGGATAGAAGTCAGCTTTTGCTGCTGCCACGTCGGCCACAGCCGCATGCAATTGTGCATCCGCCTGAATAATATCCGGGCGGCGTAATGCCAGTTCGGATGGCACACCAACCGGTATGCTGCCGGGCATTGACGGAATCGGCTGAGCGTCGAGCAGAGTTTTATTCAGCACGCCCGGTGCTTTTCCCAACAGTCGCGCCAGACGGTTCATCAGTACTGAGCGCTGATCTTCCAGCGCCGGCAGCACGGCCTCTGCCGACGCCACGGCCGCCCGCGCGGTGGCAGTCTGATAATCGGTCGCCACACCATTGCGCACCCGGCTCAGTTGCAGATCCAGCAGTGCCTGGGCAATGTCACGGTTTTCGCTGGCCAGCGCCAGCTGCTGCTGACTGCCACGCAACAGCAGATACGTCCGCGCCACATCGGCACTGAGGGAAACCCGTACCATCTGCTGTGCCGCTTCGCTGGCGCGCAGACGCTGAACGGCCGCATCGGTAAGGCTGCTCAGATGTCCCCACAAATCCAGTTCCCAGCTGGCGGCAGCACCAAGGGTCCAGTAATTATTCGGCTCAGCCGGTGCACCAAGCATCGCCATACGTGAATGTTCACTGATGCGGCTGCGATCGTAGCTGGCCGACAAACCGGCCTGAATGCCCTGAGCCGACTGAGTCAGTCCCAGTGCCGCCTGACTTTGCTCTGTGGCCGAGATGGCGCTCATCAGATCGAGGTTGGAGGCAAAGGCTTCCCCTTCCAGCCGGGTCAGCAGATCGTCATTAAACAGCTGCCACCACTGCGCAGGAGTCGCCACATCTGTCAGCGTCTCTGCCTGTGGATACTCAGGTTGGTCCATTAACACATTAACAACGTCGTCATCCTGCTGTTCGTCCGGCATAAAGGCGCAGGCTGACATCGACACTGCGCTTGCCACAGTCAGCAAGCGGATACAGGCCGACAGCCGGGAAGGTACAGAAATCGCCCGTGGCGATCGCAGCTGAGTCGTCCGGCCAGCAGCAGGAACAGACGAAGCAGATAAACTGTACCGTTCAGTACAGTTGTGGAATAAAGGTATCCCAAGGCGCATAGCAGCCCCAATTCTTGTCATAAACATTGATTTTTGCTGCGATGAGGGAAGAATTTGCAGCATGATGGCGCGGATTTAAACTGATGGGTACAGTTGAGTCCAGTCCCATTAAAGGTATAGTGTGATCCAAAATTGGAAGAACAGGGACAGCCGGGAAGATCCGATGAGCAAGTTACCCCAGCCCGATAATAAATCGCTCAGCGTTTTACATGCTGCCACCGAGGTCTTTCTTCAGCACGGTTTCAGTGCCGCCACCACCGATATGATTCAGCGTGCCGCCGGTGTCTCCAAAGCCACGGTCTACTCCCGTTACGCCAATAAAGAAGCCCTGTTCGCCGCNGTGGTGGAAGACAAATGCGCCACCTTNNCNCANNGCGTTNAACAGCTGGAAGTGAAGCCCGGCAATATCCGCAAAGTGCTGGAAGACATCGGTCATACCTACCTCACCATNCTGCTGTCTGANGAGGCGCTGGCNATNCATCGNGTGGTNCTGGCNGAAGCNGCNAANTTTCCGCATCTGGCCCACGGNTTTTATCAGGCNGGNCCGGCNACCATGANCNCNATNGTNNCNGGNTTNCTGGAAGTGGCGGCAGANGCNGGGGANATCAATGTGCAGTCGGTNGGGCTGGAAGNNGCNGCNTCNNTGTTTATGGNNATGGTNCGCGGCGANCCGCAGCTGATNGCNCTGACGCATCCNGGNTCNCAGGCNTCNNAAGTACAGATCAATCAGTGGGTCACCCGCGCCGTAGATACCTTTCTNAAAGCCTACNGCACGGAACTGAGTGACTGATCTGGTTCGTCAGTGACGGGTCCGTTCACGCAGCGACTGAAACATCACNAACAGCACCGGAATCAGGAAGATCCCCAGCACGGTGGCAAACAGCATACCGCCGAACACCGTCATACCGATCGACAGACGACTCATNGAACCNGGTCCGCTGGACATCAGCAGCGGCGCGATNCCGACAATAAACGACAGNGCCGTCATCATCACCGCACGGAAACGCAGACTGGCNGCTTCCTGAGCNGCNGCGAGAANACCGGCNCCTTCTTCCTGACGTCGGCGCAGAGCAAACTCNACAATCAGAATGGCCGATTTACTGGCCAGCGCGATCAGCATCACCAGNCCGATCTGGGCGTACAGGTTGTTNTCAAANCCCGGCACCAGATACAGCGGCAGCAANGCCCCCAGCGCNGCCACNGTCACCGACAGAATCACCGCNAACGGAATACTCCAGCTTTCGTACTGCGCCACCAGGAACAGGTAAGCGAACACCAGCGACAGGCTGAANACCAGCAANGTGGCGCTGGCNGCCTGGCGTTCCTGTACCGCGCTGCCATACCAGTCGAGACGGTACTGNGCCGGCAGAGTATCCAGTGCCACCNGTTCCACCGTGGTCATCACATCACCACTGCTGTAGCCGTCCGCCGGNGTGATGTTNATCGCCGCCGCNCTGTAGGTGTTGTANCGTCCCAGCGACTGCGCNCCCAGCACGGTCGTGATGTTCACCAGCGCGCCGACCGGTACCATCTGGCCATCNTCTGAGCGCACATGCAGATTNCGGATCTCATCGGCGGTNCTGCGGAANTCNGCATCGGCCTGCAGCATCACCCGGTAACTGCGCCCCTGCATATTGAAATCGTTCACGTAGGCACTGCCCACCTGACTCTGCAGCGCNCTGTACAGCGCCTGCGGTGTNACCCCCAGCATCAGGGCTTTGTCGCGATCCAGCTCCAGTTTCAGCTTGGGTGTTGAAGCATCAAACGAGGTATACGCCTGCTGAATTTCAGCNCGGCTGTTNAGNGCCAGCACCAGGCTGCGCGCCACCTGCGACAGGTCTTCGGCACTGCCGCCTTCNAGATCCAGCANCCGCCCTTCCAGNCCACCNGTCATGCCCACACCACTGATCTGCGGTGGCGGAAACGCAATCCCGGTCGCCCCCGGCTCAGAGTTCAGAATACCCACCACCTGCTGGAAGGTCTGATACCAGTGCACGCCGTTGCGCTCTTCCCACGGCTTCATCACCTGCAGCATAAAGGCGCTGCTGGAACCGGCACCGGAAATCAGCCCCATACCGGAAATCGTCATACTGCGGTCNACTTCAGGAATATCNCGGATCTGCTGATCGAGCTTCTCNACCAGTTCGTNGGTGCGGTTCAGCGANGCCCCTTTGGGCAGACTCAGTTCATCAAAGAAAGCGCCGCGGTCTTCCGTNGGCAGAAAGCCGGTCGGTGTTGCGCTGAACAGGAAAGCATCCGCNNCNATCACTGCCAGCAACAGCACNACNGCCAGACCAATGCGCCGGGCCAGCAGCATGGCNCCTTTTACATACACAGANCGGGCATGCTCAACACCATGACCAAACCAGGCAAACAGACCCCGGGGCTGCACNCCCGGTTTCAGCAGCAGCGTGCACAGCGCNGGNGACAGAGTAAGNGCGTTCAGCGATGACAGGCTCACCGCCACCGAAATNGTCACCGCAAACTGGGTNTACAGTTTGCCGGTCAGNCCCGGCATAAAGGCCACCGGCACGAACACCGCCAGCAGCACCAGCGTGGTGGCAATCACCGGCGAGAACACTTCGCCCATGGCTTTGGAAGTCGCTTCTGCCNCCGTACTGNTGTCTTCATCCAGATGGCGTTTGACGTTTTCCACCACCACGATAGCGTCGTCCACCACGATGCCAATGGCCAGAATCAGGGCAAACAGTGAGATGGTATTGATGGTAAAACCGAACACCTGCAGCGCGGCAAAGGTACCGATCAGCGACACCGGAATGGTCGCTGCCGGAATCAGCGTGGCGCGCCAGTCACCGAGGAACAGCCAGGTAACGCCGACCACCAGCAGAAAGGTAAACAACAGAGACACAATCACTTCCTGCACCGAGCTGCGCACGAAGTCGGTAGAGTCGTAGAAGATCTGATATTGCAGATCNTCNGGGAAATACTGACTCAGNCGTTCCAGCTCGGCGTANACATCGTCGGCCACATCCAGCGCNTTTGCCCCCGGNGCCTGNTAGACCACCANNGGCACACCNGGCTTACCATTGATGCGCATNTCAAAGCCGTATTCCTGCGANCCCAGTTCCACCCNGGCNACNTCTTTNAGNCGNACCTGAGAGCCGTCGGCGGCNGTNCGCACAACGATATTGCCGAATTCTTCCGGNGTGGTCAGNCGNCCCTGNGCNGTTAANGTGTACTGAAACTGCTGGCCGTCNGAACTGATNGGCGGNGCGCCAACCTGACCCAGCGCCGCCTGCGAACTCTGACTGGTGATCGCCGCATTGATATCGGNTGGCGTCAGGTTCAGNGCCAGCAGNCGATCCGGATTGAGCCAGACGCGCATGCCGTATTCCATGCCACCAAACTGACTGGTNCCGCCAACGCCGTTGATNCGGGCNATGGCGTCCTGCAGGTAACGCGACACATAGTTACTCATAAACAGNGANTCGTGGCTGCCACCCGGCGAGGAAATCGCCGCCAGCATCAGCATNGANTCGGACTGTTTACNNGTGGTNACCCCNCGCTGNACNACTTCCTGNGGCAANGANGANTTGGCCANCGCCACCCGGTTCTGCACATTNATCGCNGCCTGNTCNGGATCGGTNCCNACNTCAAAGGTNACGGTCAGNGCNTAGCTGCCGTTATCACGACTGGTNGANGTCATNTANAGCATGTCNTCNACNCCGTTCACCATGCCTTCAATGGGAATGGCCACCGCCTCTTCCACCGTGCGCGCATCCGCGCCCGGATAGGTGGCACTTACCTGCACCTGGGGTGGTGAAATTTCCGGAAACTGGGTGACCGGTAAACCGCTGACCGCCAGCCCACCGGCGAGCATGATGACAATGGAAATAACCAGCGCAAACTTGGGCCGATGAATAAAGAACCGGGAAAACATTACTCTTCCCTCACGCTGACAGTATCACCCACCCGCACCTTCTGCAGGCCTTCGCTGATGATGCGCTCCCCGGCGGCTAAGCCGGACGCCACCGCCCACAGGCTGTTGTGCTTGCTACCAAGCTCGACACGGCGCTGACTGACGATGTTGTCGTCACTCACCACCAGAACGAAATAACCGTCTTTATCACGCTGCACCGCTTTCTGCGGCACCATCAGTACCTGTTCAGGCTGCACCTGGCCGGCCCGCACGCGGACAAATTCTCCGGGAATCAGCTGGTTGTTGTCGTTGGCAAATTCCGCCCGCACCAGCAGGGTATCAGTCTGTTGATTCACCTCCGGCGACATATAGTTAAAACGGCCTTTCTCGCTGAAGGTTTCGCCGGTGCTCAGCGTAAGCTCCGCATATACCTCCTCTGCCGATGGCAGACCGGATGCGCGCTGACGTTTGAGGATATCGCCGCTGCTCACCGCCAGCTCGACATAAACAGGATGGGTCTGCACAACGCTGGTCAGCAGCGTGCTGTTGGCCGTTACCAGATTGCCTTCGGTGACTTCTGCCTTACCAACCCGCCCGGCCAATGGGCTGCGGACTTCGCTGTAACTCAGATTCAGCCTGGCTTCTTTTAACTGCGCCTGGGCCGCGGCCACCTGCGACTTCGCCACATCACGATTGGCTTCGGCGCTGTCGAGATCCGACTGCGAGGCGGCGCTGGAGCGGCGCAGCGTCTGCACCCGCTGCAGTTCCGCTTCAGCCTGTTTCAGCACGGCTCTGGCATTCATCAGCCCGGCCTCAGCACTGGCAACCTGAATCTGAAATGGCTCAGGATCAAGGCGGAACAGCAGGTCGCCTTTTTCCACCATAGCGCCTTCACNGTGCAGACCGTCTTCCAGCATGCCGCTGACTCTGGGCATCACATCGGCGCGCCGCGCCGCCACNACCCGCCCGAGCATGGACGGCGAATATTCCACCGGCTGCAGCGCCACGCTTTCGACGATCACCGCCGGGCCGTCTGCCGATGCTGCTACGGGCAGCAGGCTGAGTGACAGACACAGAAACATTCCGGCTTTTTTCATAAAGGACTCCGCAGGCTGAACAGGGGAAGGACCACAATCGAGCAGTTGCCAAACAGACGGGGCAACGCGCAGCGGCGCTGGATGAAAGCGCACAGCCGCTATATAAATATTCAGTTATGGTCGGGTTATACAGGCAAAGTAACACGCCCGTATGACAGATCAAACAGATAGGGAGATCAGTTGGGAAAAGCGTGACTAAGCTCAGGCAGAACGGCTGGAACTGAGTCTTTCATGACTGGTTTTATACTGGGGGCGCTGGGACGGGCTCAGATTTGACTGGTATGGAACAGGNACAACGCTGCCGGATCAGAAATCCGACAGCATGTTTTTCAGGCTGGACAGGGTCTCCTGACCACGCTGTTTCTGTTCTTCCGCTGATACTTCGGTTTTGCCTTCCCATTCCACATCGTCGTGGGGCAGCTCATCGAGAAAACGTGAATGGGTGGTATCCATGGCTTCGCCATACTGGCGGCGCTTGCCGGCATAAGTAAGGGTCAGGGTACGCTTGGCGCGGGTAATGCCCACGTACATCAGGCGCCGTTCTTCCTCGATGGTGTCGGCTTCGATGCTGTTGCGGTGCGGCATCAGCTCTTCTTCCATGCCCATGATGTACACGTGCGGGAATTCCAGACCTTTGGAGGCGTGCAGAGTCATCAGCTGCACCTGATCGGATTCGTCTTCCTGCTCCTGCTGCTCCATCATATCGCGCAGAATCAGTTTGCTGACGGCGTCTTCGATGGTGCATTCGTCGCCCAGCTCATCGGCTTTTTCAATCATCTTGCTGATCGAATCCACCAGGAACCAGACGTTCTTCATCCGCCGTTCAGCCTGATTCGGCGTACCCGAGTTTTGCAACAGATAACTTTCATAATCGATGTCGCGGATCATCTCCTTCACCGCTTCCACCGGGTCATTGGTGTAGGCGTTGCGGGTGATCCCCTCCAGCCAGTGACCAAAACGGCGCAGACGATCCAGCGCCTTCGGCATCAGCTGCTGCTCTAAACCAAATTCCTGCGTGGCCGCCATCATGGAAATACCGCGCATGGCGGAGTATTCGCCCAGCTTTTCAATGGTGGTCGGACCGATTTCACGGCGTGGCGTGTTGATCACACGCAGAAACGCAGAATCATCGGATGGGTTAATCAGCAGACGCAGATAACCCATGATGTCTTTGATTTCGTTGCGGCCAAAGAACGACTGCCCACCACTCAGCTTGTACGGCACCTGATAGGCCTGCAGCTTCATCTCGATGGCACGCGACTGGTGGTTTCCACGATACAGCACGGCAAAGTCGCGATAGCCACAGCCATAGCGCAGGCGACGTTCAACGATTTCAGTGGCGATGCGCTCGGATTCGACGTCGTCGTTGCGGCATTTAAGAATGCGGATCGGGTCACCGTAGCCCATATCGGACCACAGCTTTTTCTCGAACTCGTGGGGGTTGTTATCGATAACATGGTTGGCGGCGTTGAGGATCAGGCCGGTGGAACGGTAATTCTGCTCCAGCTTGACGATCTTCAGCGTCGGGAAATCTTTGCCCAGCTGCACCAGGTTTTCCGGACGCGCACCGCGCCAGGCATAAATCGACTGGTCGTCATCACCGACCACGGTGAGGCCGGTGCGGTGGCCGACTAACAGCTTCACCAGTTCATACTGGGAGGTGTTGGTGTCCTGATATTCGTCCACCAGCAGATAGCGGATCTTCTTCTGCCAGCGGGTGAGCACTTCCGGATTATCACGGAACAGCACCGTTGGCACCATAATCAGGTCGTCGAAATCCACCGCGTTGTAGGCTTTCAGCATGCGCTGGTAGACAACGTAGGTCTGGGCGATCAGCATTTCCTGCGGCGTCGCCGCGGCGGTCATGGCCTGATCCGGGGTGATCAGGTCGTTCTTGTGATTGGAGATGGCATTCTGTACCAGCTCGATCATATCGCCGTCGTCACCGTGTTCACGGTGCATAACATCGCGGATGATGCCTTTACAGTCGTCCTGATCGAGAATCGAAAAGCCCTGCTTATAACCAGCCGTGGCCAGCTCATGACGGATAATATTCAGGCCGAGGTTGTGGAAGGTCGACACTGTCAGGCCCTTGGCACCGCCTTTACCGGTCAGCGCCATGACCCGCTCTTTCATCTCGCGTGCGGCCTTGTTGGTAAAGGTCACCGCGGCTATGTGATACGACTTGATGCCACACACATCAATCAGATAAGCGATCTTACGGGTAATTACCGAGGTCTTACCCGAGCCCGCACCTGCCAGCACCAGCAACGGGCCATCGATGTACTTGGCGGCTTCTTTCTGACGGGGGTTAAGCTGGGATAAATCGACCACGGATGTCTCTGAGTACCTGCTGAATGGGCAGGCATTTTAACAGCTCACCGCGGTTATGAAATCGCTTCTGTGTAACCAGCCTCATACTTCCGGATCAGAGGAACGCATTGAATGCTTTGCGCATGGTGATTCTACTGTTATGTTTTTCACGTAAGTCAGGAAGACAGTCTTGGTTTCTCATCCCGGATACGTAATAACAATAAGAACAAACACGGTCAGGCAGCAGGATCATTGGCGGTTTATAACCGCTGACAGAACCTGCGCTATCACCAACAGTAAGATGACAGAGACGGCAGCTTTGATATGGAACGTTCTTCAACGGCCAGAAAGCGTCTGGCACTGGATTTAGCAGATAAGCAGACCACAAGTCTGCGTTTACTGGTGGTAAGCACCAGTGAGAGGCAACTGGATACGATTGCCGTGTGGCTAGAGCATTACACCGCCGCGCCGCCCATATCTGCAGAATTTATTCATCTCGACAGCGGCCACCGCTGGCGACGGCACCATTGTCTGCAAAACATCGCCGACTTTAATCAGTGGCATGCCGCCATCGTCGTTGTCGATGACCTCTGTGATACGCGCCGCAACTGGCTGCACCGGCTGCAATCCAACCTCCCCACTATTCTCATCAGCACCCCATTACACTCCCGCCTTCTGCCCCAGGCTTTTCAGCGTCTGCCGCTCAGCGATATAACCCGCAGCCGTTTTTTTAACAGTCTGAAACCACTGCAACTGAGCCTGCGTCAGGATCTGGAACCGCCACTCAACCGCGATGATTTCTTCGCCGCCCTGCACCGCCGCTGCGAAAGCAGCCAGAATGGTTTGTATCTGCAGGTCGTGCAGAGCCGCTGGCTGCGCAGCCCGGCATCCGGCGACCTGTGGCAGCAGCAGCAGACGATTCACCAGGAATTTGAACGCACCGTGCGCCTGCGTGCCCCGGCCAACGCTCTGATCGGGCGCCTGCTGGACGACCAGCTGGTGATCATCTCTGACGATTACTACGATCTGCAGCGTGACTGGCTGCCCCACCAGCCGGAAGACGATGCCCGTCCATGGGTGGTTTATCACAGCTCGCCGCTGCATCTGAAAAACTTCCCGGCACTCAGTGCCACCCTGCAGGAAGGGGTGCAACAGATCGCCCGCGAACGCCTGCAACAGGAAGCCAGCTTCCACTGGCAGGAGCAGGAAGTTTACAGCCTTAACCTGTTTGAAGGCCTGTGCCAGGCGCTGCAGAAAGAAGAGTTCTTCCTGCAGTATCAGCCGCAGTTCGACAGCCGCAATGGCCAGTGGATAGGTGCCGAAGCCCTGATCCGCTGGCGCCATCCGTCGCTGGGAGTGATTCCGCCAACGGTGTTCATCCGCGAAGCGGAAGCCGCTGGCCTGATCCGGGCTTTGGGACGCTGGACGCTGCAGCAGACCGTCCGCGCATGGCAAGCCCTGTATGAACGTACCGGCGAGCGTATTCGTCTGGCAGTAAATGTTTCCTTTCCGGAAATTGCTGACCCCTGGTACGCCGATCAGGTGCTGGAGCTGCTGACACAATCAGGTATGCCACCGCGTTATCTGGAACTGGAATTAACAGAAACCGCCATGATGCACGATGCCAGTGTCTCACTGCTCAATCTGCGCCGCCTGAAAAACGCCGGCCTGCATATTGTGCTGGACGACTTTGGTACCGGCTTTTCATCCCTGGCCCATCTCAGCGAACTGCCGTTAACCGGCATCAAACTGGACCGCTCGTTTGTAGCGCCGGTGCCGGACAATCAACAGCAGCTGCAGATTGTCACCAGCATGCTGGAACTGGCCCAGCGTCTCGGTCTGGAAACCACCGCAGAAGGGGTAGAATCACCGGCCTGTCTGGAGGTAATCCGCCGTTCCGGCTGTGACCGTATTCAGGGGTACATTTATTCGCAGCCGCTGTCACTGGATGAACTGACCACTCAGGCGATCGCAGGCTTTGGCGTGCAGGCAGATTTCCCGCAGCACAGTCTGTTCTGATGTGCTGAGTCTTTATCATCTGTCCGGCCTGCTCAGCTTTGCCGCTGACACCTAACTCTGTAAATAGCGGTCCAGCGTACGGTATCCCATGGCCTCCATCAGATGCGCCCGGCCAATCTGCTCCGCCCCATCCAGATCGGCAATGGTGCGGGCGATTTTGAGAATACGGTGAAAGCCCCGGGCCGACAGCTGCAGATGCTCAATGGCGGTCATCAGCCAATTCTGATCTTCAATAGTCAGGCGACAAACTTCATCGCGCTGATTGCCGCTTAACGCTGCATTGGTGCAGCCCTGCCGGTCCAGCTGACGCTGGCGCGCGGCGATGACCCGCTGCTGTACCGTGGCCGAAGATTCCCCCGGCGGCGCCTGCTGCAACAGTGCCGGCGGCATGGGCGGTACTTCCACATGCAGGTCGATGCGGTCGAGCAATGGCCCCGAAGTCTGGCCCTGATAACGGCGGATCTGTTCTGAGCTGCAGCGGCAGCGGCCGGAGGCATCACCAAAGTAACCGCAGGGGCATGGGTTCATTGCCGCAATAAGCTGAAACCGGCTCGGAAAAGTAATTGAGCGGCTGGCGCGGCTGATGACAATGCGGCCGCTTTCCAATGGTTCACGCAGTACATCCAGCACCTTGCGCGAGTACTCCGGCAGCTCATCAAGAAACAGCACGCCGCCATGGGCCAGGGAGATTTCACCGGGTCTGGGCACTGTGCCACCGCCCACCAGTGCCACCCCGGATGCCGTATGATGCGGTGCGCGGAACGGCCGCACACGCCACTGTTTCTGCCAGTCAGCAGACTGCCCGGCGATGGAAGATACCGACGCGGCGACCAGAGCTTCCTCCTCTTCCATCGGTGGCAGAATGCCGGGCAGACGGCTGGCCAGCATGGTTTTACCGGTTCCCGGCGGCCCGATAAACAACAGGTTATGGGCACCGGCGGCGGCAATCTCCAGCGCCCGCCGTGCCTGGGCCTGACCACGGACATCAGCCAGGTCGGCACTGTCCTGGGCCTGTCCGGTGGTCAACGGCTGACTGGCCTGCACATCACTCAGACGGCTCTGGCCATGCAGATATGCTGTTACCTCCAGCAAAGATTTCGCCGCCCGCGCATCGGCCGCCGAACACAGGGCCGCTTCATCACTGTTATCCACAGGAATCACCAGCACTCTGTTATCGCGTGCCGCCTGCAATGCACAGGGTAATACTCCGGGCACCCGCTGCAGCTCGCCACCCAACGTCAGCTCTCCTATAAATTCGTGACCATCGATGGCATTTTCCGGCACCTGCCCGGACGCCGCCAGAATGCCCAGCGCAATGGCCAGATCATAACGGCCACCCTCTTTTGGCAGATCCGCCGGCGCCAGATTGATGGTGATGCGTTTGGCCGGGAACTCAAAGCCGCTGTTGAGCAGCGCACTGCGCACCCGGTCCTTGCTTTCTTTAACGGCGGTTTCNGGCAGCCCAACCAGACTGAGTGAAGGCAGACCACTGGAAAGATGAACTTCGACGATAACCTGAGGGGCTTCAATTCCTGACAGCGCGCGGGTCATAACGCGGGCGAGTGACATAAGCATTCCTTGCCTGATTCTGTGGGTTGCCTGATATGCGCAGAGCGTTCGGGTTTTTCAGGCAGCAGACGACCTTTGAGGGTAAAGCAAGGGCACAGCCCCCGGAAGGCCGGAATGGAAAAGCCCGCGCGACTCAGTCAGAACTGAGGCGCGGCTTAAGCTCCTTACTTAAACTGCTGGCTTAAGGGGCAGGCAGGACGGTTTAATTGTCCGGCAACAGACGCTTGAATTGTCCGGCGTCAGAGGCTTGAATATGCGCTCCCGGAACACCGGGCAATGTTTCCCAGACGCCACCAGGATGCCTGTATGCCCGCTGTTTGTCGCCAGACCGTACACACAAGATTGCTGTCGCCATTTACTGTCTCTTCCCTCGCCCTGACCATTATGCTCAGCGGCTGCAGCGGCGGCGGCGGAGGTTCCGGTGACACAACCTCCCCTTATGCCCTCAGCGGCCAGATCAGCACGTCAGCGCGCAACGATGTGGATTCTGACGTCAATAATCTCAATGCCGTTTACGTCAGCAACAACAATCCGGCGTCGCCCCAGGCCATCCGCAACGACGCCATCGTACAGGGCTTTGCCAGTGCCGCAGGCACCGGCGGTGACAGTGGCCGCGAACGCTTCGCCACAACAGCAGACTCTGATGACTACTACCTGGTGGACCTGCAGGCCGGGCAAACGGTCGAGCTGGAGATCAACGACTATCAGTTTGATATCACATCACCAGAGGATGCCAACGACCTCGATCTGTATCTGTTCCGCGCCGACAATCCGGATGCTCTGATCACCTATTCTGCCGGTTTTTCGAGCACTGAGAATATGCGCATCAACAGCGATGGCCGCTACCTGATTAACGTCAACGCCTTCCGCGGTGACTCCAAATACATACTGCGCATCCTGGCCCCCGGCATTACCGCGTCTTCTGTCAGCTCAGACAGCGCTGGTCAGCTGCCAATCTTTGTTGCTGGCGAGGCGATCGTTAAATCCAAAACCGTGAGTGCAGCCAGCGCCGTCAGCAAATCACTGAACATCCGCAGCCAGCTGGTCAGCAATAAAGGGCTTTCTGCCAAGCTCAGTAAGGTTGCGACCGGGCAGGATCGCGCGGCGCTGGTGTCACTGCAGCGTGATGACAGCCAACGCCGCAGTCTGGCCAGAGCTGCTGGCTACAGCAGCAATACAGATCCGCTGTATGCCCTGAGCGCAGATGGCTGGGCCATGCGCCAGACGCTGATAGATATTAAGACGCTGAATCAACAGGACGATGTGGAATACGCCTCGCCTAACCTGCTGTACCGGCCACTGGCGACCACCCCTAACGATCCTTATTACGCGGAACAATGGCATCTTGAGGCCATCAATCTGCCTCAGGCCTGGGATATCACCACGGGCACTCCGGCCAGCGGCACTGTGGTGGTTGCGGTCATTGATACCGGCATCCTGCCCGGCCATCCGGACATCAACGGCAAACTGGTAGATGGCTATGACTTTATCAGCAATGCTGAACGTGCCGATGATGGCGATGGTATTGATGGCGATCCTACCGACGAGGGTGACGGCTCCGGCACCTACCATGGCACCCATGTCGCCGGCATTATCGGCGCGTTAAGCAATAACGGTACAGGCGTCAGCGGTGTCAGCTGGGGCGCTGAAATTATGCCCGTCCGCATGCTGGGCAAAGAGGTTTCCGGCAGCGCCGGCACCAGCTACGATCTGCTTCAGGCACTCAGATATGCCGCTGGTATGACTAACGACAGCACTACCCTGCCGACAAAACCAGCAGACATTATCAACCTGAGTCTCGGCGGCGGTTCNNGTAACACNCCNGAAAGAAACCTTCTGGCNNNNATTNTCGANGCCGGCATCATAGTGGTNGCNGCCGCNGGNAACGAAAGCAGTTCCGCTCCGTCTTACCCTGCCGCCTATGATGGNGTGATTTCTGTNGCCTCCAGCGACTNCGACGGCAACCTNTCNTCCTTTTCNAACTATGGTTCNANCATTGATCTGCGNGCACCGGGTGGCGGNGAGGTAGTCAGCTGTGATCGACTCANTCCNNCCCCTAAACCATGATNNCNGTANCTATATTCTCAGTCTGGGNGGCGAAGAGACCCTCGGCNTNATGCAATANGGCTACGCCCNGCTGCGCGGNACCTCNATGGCAGCNCCTGTGGTTGCCGGCGCCTTTGCGCTGGCNAAAGCGGTTTANCCGGCACTGACACCGGAGCAGGCNCAGACNCTGATCAGCACCTGCAGCATTACCGATCAGGCCACGGACTGNGAACAGAAATACCGCACAGGCTANGGCAATCTGGATGCGCTGAAACTGGTGCANNAGGCACAGAACCTGGCCAATGGCGGCAGCTTACCGCTACCNCCGGCACGNTTNGTAGCAACGCCGGATTCGCTGGCACTGAATGAACAAAGTTCNGCCAGNATCAGCATCAGCAATGGCGGCAGTGAAGCCGCCACCGTCAGCAGCGTCGCCAGCAGCCGCNACTGGCTCAGCGTTCAGGCCACCGACGTGGATGCCTTTGGCTTCGGCCAGTACGATATCAGTGTGGATCTGGCGGCACTGGATGACGGTTACTATATCGGCACCCTGACCTTCNCGCTGGATACGGGTAATGAGCTGGACTTTCAGGTGGTGGTGCTGACCGGCAACGATAGCTCTCCGGCCAATCTGACACCGCAGACAGTTCAGCTGGCCAGTGCCCAGACCAACGAAGTACTGTACACCACCAGCACAGATGGCAATGCCAGATACAGCTTCCCGGCGGTGCCGGCAGGTGAATATCGGGTGTATGCGGGATCGGATATTGATGCCGACGGCACCATCTGTGACGCCGGCGAAACCTGCGGTGAATCGCAGGAAATAGTGACGCTGGATCAGGACACCACAGGTGTGGACTTCAGCGTCACCATTCAGTCAGAGTGACGCTGATTTGCTGNCTGACTCAGAGCGCCGTGCTTATCTGACGGACAGCGCTTCGATTAATGTCACCATGCGGCCCGGGCCGTGTGGTGGTTCGATATAACCGAGATAATTTCCCTGCTCATCAAGCACCGCCAGATTGGCGCTGTGGTCCATCAGGTACGCCTGACCTTCTCCGCGTTCCACCTTGTGGTAGAGGGCATTCAGCTCAGCCGCCAGCGTCTTTAACGCCTGCGGATTACCGGTCATGGCTTTGAAGTCCCTGTTGAAGTAATGCATGTAAGGGCCAAGGTTTTCCGGCAAATCGCGGGCCGGATCAATGGACACCAGCACCACCTGCCAGCCCTGTTTCACGCTGTCTGGCAGCCGTTTCCAGGTACGGCGCAGATCCATCAGTGTGGTCGGACAGATATCCGGACAGAAGGTATAGCCGAAGAACATCAGCACCTTTTTACCCATCAGATCCTGGCGGGTGATCGGGGCACCGTTTTCATCGGTGAAGGTAAAGTCTGATACCGTCAGGGGTCGGCTGAACAGCACCACACCGTTCTGTTGCAGTACCTGTGACGCCTGTAATGCCGGCCACTTTGCCGTTGCAACACCAGCCGCCAACGCTAACAGCAGAATCACCGCTAATCCGGAAACACCTTTCATATCGTCGCCCTTTGCTGTCTGTACTGTCCGGCTTATTGCTTCCCGCAACATCGTCAGGGGTGAACCGGGATGCACCGGGCCGGTTACAGATCTGTTTGTTATTAAGCTTATAAGCGGCGCAGTATATCAATACGCAGCAGCGAATCTGAGAGGCAATTAGCCGCACCCTGAGACGGATGCGGCAAAAGTGTGGCTCTGTTGATTCAGATTAAGTCAGAGACACAGACGGGTTTGTCAGCGCAACACTGACTCAGGCAAATCAGGAGCGGGCGAAGGCCGGTGTGGTGATCCACGACGGCGTCAGCACTTCCGCCGGACGGCGCTGCATGATCACCTCGCCATTGCGCACCGAAAGTAATACGTCACCCTGCTTGCGCAGCACGCTGTAGTCGTCTTCGCCATCAAGCAGAATAAAGCTGGCAGAGTTACCCACGGTAATACCGTAATCCTCCAGACACAGGGTACGGGCAGAGTTATCGGTAATCAGATCCAGTGCTGTCGCAAAATCCTGATAGCCCATCATCTGGCAGATGTGCATGGCGAAATCCAATGTGCGCAGCAGGCGGCCGTTACCCAGTGAGTACCATGGGTCAAAGATGGAATCCTCACCCAGACACACGTTCATGCCCGCCTCACGCAGTTCTTTTACCCGCGTCACGCCGCGGCGTTTAGGGTAGGTATCAAAACGGCCCTGCAGGTGAATGCTTTCCGTCGGACAGGAAACAAAGTTAATGCCGGAGTTCTTCAGCAGGCGGAACAGCTTGGAGCAGTAGGCATTATCGTAGGAGTGCATAGCGGTGGTGTGACTGGCGGTGACGCGCTCGCCCATACCATGGAACATGGCTTCGCAGGCCAGTACTTCGAGGAAGCGCGAGTTCGGGTCATCGATCTCATCACAGTGTACATCCACCAGCCGGTCGTATTTGCGCGCCAGCGCCAGCAGGTGTTTCACCGACTGCTCGCCCAGTTCGCGGGTGTATTCAAAGTGCGGAATACCGCCCACTACGTCGCAGCCGATCTCCAGCGCTTCTTCCATCTGCCGGGTGGCTTCTGCTGAGGCCATCATGCCGTCCTGCGGAAAGGCCACCACCTGAATGGTGATCTTATCTTTCAGCTCATCGCGGATGGCGCACAGGGTTTTCACACCGATCAGAGATGCGTCGGTGGTATCGGCATGAGTGCGGATGGCCTGCACGCCGTTCTGCACCAGCAGCTCAATGGTGGCCATGGCGCGGGAGCGGATGTCTTCCTCACTGAGCATTGGCTTACGCTGCCCCCAGCGCTCGATGCCTTCGAACAGAGTGCCACTCTGGTTCCACGCAGGTTCACCGGCGGTGAGCGCCGCATCGAGGTGAATATGAGGTTCAACGAAGGGCGCGCACAGCAGGTTGCCACCGGCGTCGATGTCATCTGCAGCAGCAGAAGGGATAGCAGCACTCTGCTGATCAATGGCAGTGAATTTACCGTCGGCGATGGTGACTGTGTATAACTCGGACTTGGCCCGCAGACGCGCGTTAATAATCTTCATAGCGGTGATTTCTCGCTGGTTAATTCTGCGGCCGGCTCATGCAGCTGGCCTTCAATATTGTGATGCTGAAACAGGATCTGCTCGATCAGCAGAGCGTTCTGCAGATTNAGTCGCTGAAACGGATCCTGCAGGCTGAAGCCCAGAATCTCTTCAATGCGCTTCAGCCGGTAACTCAGTGTGTTGCGGTGAATGCCCAGTGCTTCGGCGGTGTTCTGCTGATGGCCGAAGTGATTGAGCCATGTGTTCAGCGTGGCCTTCAGCTCCAGCGATGAGGTATCGCGGGCAAAGCACAATGGGCCCAGCTGTTGCTGACAGAACTCGGCTAATAAACTGCGTTTGGGTATCGCCGCAAACAGCCGCGCAATGCCCAGCTGCTCAGAAAAGAAAATACGCTGATGACGGTGCTGCACGGCAAACTGCAGCGCCTGCCGGGCCTGTTCGGTGGCATCCGCCAGTTTGATCAGGCCTGGTTGCAGATCACTGACCCCGGCGTACAACTCCAGCTGTGGAAAACGTTTCTGCAGCCAGCTCAGCGCCTGTTCCAGTTCCTCACGGATGCTGCCGACATGGGTATCTTCCACCGGCCAGATGGCCAGCATGTCCTGCTCGTAACACAGCACCGGCCAGTCGATACCGCGGCGCTTGAGCAGATCACCCAGCTGCTGTTCCAGTTCATGGCGCAGATGCAGCAGGCGGTGCTTGCTGTCGTCTTCGTCCGGCTGCAGAGCATCGGCAAAGCGGATCGCCAGCGTGGCGAACGGNTTGGCATCACTGATGCCCAGTTCNCTGGCNCGCAGGTGAATCAGTTCCGGCGCCTGNGCAAANCCGTTGATCAGCCGCGTCAGNAACAACCGCACCGACTGACCAATCAGGTTGTCCTGCACGATNGCNTTACTGATCACTTCNGTGACGAACACCATGGGCAGTTCATAGGGTTGTTCTAACAGGGGGAATTCCAGCCGGTTGGCCAATTCCAGNACGNTGGCCGGAATCTGCTGGATAAACTCCGGGCCNGTCAGAATGACCAGCCCGGCAACTTCACGCTCCACCGCTTCCTCAATCAGCTGNCGCAGATTGCNTTCGTCACGGTCNTGGTTAATACCGGTAANAAANACCAGCTCACCGCCGTTNACCCAGGGNCGGATNGANTCGTTTTCGGCAACATAAGGCCAGCGCACAATGCGCTGGCCGCCGCTCAGCCCGGCACGGAAGCGGATGCTTTCCAGTCCGGGCAGTCGCGGTATATCAGCACAGCTGATGCTCATCCATTCTCCGTAGCGGTGGCAGACACGGCAGTCGCACCAAGCGGCAGTTTGATCAGGATGCCATACAGCACGAAGGCCACAGCAACACCCACCACCGGTGGCATAAAGGGTGAGAAGTAAGCGCAGGCAGAGGCAACCACGTAGGTGCCCAGACCCAGCCAGTTAAACGCTGGCAGCTGGGTTTCGGACAGCTTCGGATACTCGCCCTTATGGCGCAGCCAGAAGTCGGCCATGATCACACCACCGATTGGCGGAATGAAGGTACCCAGCAGCACCAGGAAAGGAATCAGGAAGTTGTACATACCAAATACCGCCAGCACAGTACCGATGGCCGCACCAACCACCGTCACGGTGCGGCGTTTGTCAGTGCGCAGCAGGTTACAGCCAGCCACCGCAAAGTTGTAAATGGTGTTGTCCTGAGTGGTCCAGATATTGAGGAACAGCATCAGTACCGCCAGCACCACAAAGCCCTGCGCCAGCATCACGTCAACGATATCCGCCTGCTGGTAAATCAGAGTACCCAGCGCGCCGGTGAGCACCATCAGGCCGTTACCGATAAAGAAGGCCGCCATGGTCGCCCACACAGCAACTTTGCCGGAAGAAGCAAAACGGCTCCAGTTGGTCGCCTGCGTACCACCACTGACGAAAGTACCGATCACCACAGTGATCGCCGCGGTAAAGCTCATGCTCTCAGCCGCTTCGATACCGAACAGTGCGCCCATACCACCAACATCAACCATGCCGGTGTAAAGGGAAATCAGAATAAACAGCAGCATCGCCGGTACCGCTACCCGCGATAGCAGATCCAGGCCACGGAAGCCGATCATGGCGGTTAAGCAGAAGGCAAAACCGAAGAAAATCATCAGCGGAATTTCCCAGGCCTGAGAAATACCGGTCACTTTCACCAGCACGATAGCGATGGTTGCGGTACCCCAGGCGTACCAGCCGATCTGGGTAAAGCCGAGAACAAAGTCAGACAGCTTGCTGCCCACTTCGCCGAAGCAGAAACGTCCCATCAGTACCGAGTTCAGACCGCTTTTATAAGCGATAAAAGCTAACGCTGAGGTGTAGGCACCGAGCAACAGGTTGCCCACCACAATCACCAGCAGCAGTTCAGAAAAAGAGAAAGCCTTACCTAAGGTACCGCCAGCCCACATGGTGGCAGTGAAGAAAGTAAAACCGAGCAGTACAGCTGCCATTGGCAGCAGGCCCTGACGGGCACTTTTGGGCACTTCGCTTAAGGGGTAATCAGTTTCGTTCATAGGTTCCTCCGCCGGGCAATATTATCTGAATTATCACGGAAGCCACAGCAACGGGCGTACCAGACACTTTTATTTCACAATCATGTCAGTGTGCGCTGGCATTACCAACAAGTTACACAGAATTTAGTTGTGCGTTATGCACAATTAGCAACCGTGCCGTTTTTATACGAAACAGACAGGCGCGCACTGTGCTCCATCACAAAGCAGGCATTCACGGCTGCGTGCCCGCTGGCGGAGCATTTATCAACTGCGCCGGGTATCATGCGCACTGTCTTTTATCTGCTGTTGAACACCATGACATCTGCCTCTGCTCCATCTAACTCTTCCATCAGCCAGAGCCGCATCTGGGCACTGGCCTGGCCGGTCATGCTCAGCAATATCACAGTGCCGTTACTAGGTCTGGTCGACAGCGCGGTACTGGGTCATCTGCCCGATGCTGTGCATCTGGGAGCCGTCGCGGTTGGTGCACCAGTGTGTGCTGGAGGTGCGACCGGCAAACAGATCCAGTTGTTGATCCTTGATCCGGTTCTCCATATCACCCCGTGCGCAATACTGTTCGTAGTAG
>PAJK01000070.1 GCA_002706025.1 Oceanospirillaceae bacterium | reverse complement strand
CAAACTGGCTCGGCTACCATTCCAAAGCCCGTTCCTTGAGACAATCCGGCGCCAACTATAGCTGCAACAACATAGATAATCTGCTTGTGGATCTGTCAGACGACGGCCGGGTTTCTCTGTCTTTCTGGCGCGCTGATGATAATACTGGCCGACTGCAGTCATGTAACGGTTCAGATAGTTGTCTTAACCCTGCCCTGAATCCGGCGATCTCGTTCGGTGCTAAAGAGATCGTCGCCCTGGGATCGGCGAATGATGGTGACAGTCAGATTCTTTTACTCGACTCAGATGACGCCAGCTCTTTCAGCTCAAGCCTCTATATGTCGACATTAACGGACGGTGTTCCGGGTTCACAGCGCGTTCTTGCTGGCTCGTCGGGTGCCACAGGTACAGGCGCAGCAACCATGGCTGTCAACGATGCCAACCATGCTCTGGTGTTGCACATCGATGGCAATACTCTGGAGAGCAGTTTTAATAATGGCGCCGGTTTTGCTGCCTCGGTCAACCTGGATACTAATCTTTCAGCTTCTGCCCCCATCCGCAATTACCTGAGTTCCGGTGCGGACTACGGTCTGAGCATCTGGGAGAAAAGTAACTCGCTGTTCACCAGTATTTCAGATGCCGGTTCTTTTGGCAGCGCCACTCAAAGCACAAACAGCCAAAGCTACATTACCGGAGCTACAGGCACCATCAACGATAATGGCAAAGCTGTTAAAGTCTGGGTAGGTTACGATGATGCTCCCGCAGGAAGCTCTGTCAGCACCGGCACCTTATACTCACGTTTTTATGATGGCAGCCAATGGCTGGCTGTACAGACCATCGACACTGGCATCAACGTAGAAAATCATCAGATCATAAAAGGCGGCCTTGGCGTTTATCTGGATAACTCTGATGATGTTACCGTTGCCTACACTGCTTATAAAGACGGCCAGGCAAACAACGAACCACAGCTGTTTTTCTCGCGTCGGGTGATTGACTGAATCAGGACAAGAACCTTAAAAATCAGGAGCTGACGCAGCTCCTGCCAGACGGTTCGCCTGACTTTTTTAAGAGGTATTAAGGATAATATTTCGGTATGGATACCTCTTAGCATAGATGTTTCTCTCTGAATAATAAAAAAGCCGATGAAATTAAGCGGCTTTTTTATTGAAAAATATTCCAATTTCTAAAAACTTCATAATTAAAATAAATTTCACCCATCCGGGTGAAGATTTAATTTCCTCATGAACGAAAATAACAAAAAGGGCCAATCAACAATAAACATGGAGAGATTATGAAATTCCACAACATTCTGCTGACACTTCTTGCGTCTTCGACTATTGTATTAACCGGCTGCGGTGGCGGCTCTTCCTCAGGCGGATCATCTTCCGGTGATTTACCGGATACCAACAATACACCTGTCGACCCGGCACCAGGCGACAGCACTGGTGATTCCGGAAGCAATGATGGCGACAACGGCGGTACTGATGATTCAAATGATGATGCGGTTCTGGATCCTCAGGTGTCTGATCAGAGCTGGAGCGCCGGCGATGATGAAATGATCGATATGATCTGGCCTTACGCTGACATTGAGAGCGAAGCGCCTTTGTATTTGCTTAAACACACCAGTAGTGGCGCGAAAATCATGAAAGGTAAACCGGCCACATCAACAGAAAGTGCCGAAGATTTTGCTGAAGTACTGTCCTTCACGGGTAATACAGTAGGTGCTATCGAAGCTTATCGCTTTATTGATGCCAACGGTCAGCCAGACAGATTAATTTATACCTGCGATAACAGCTCCGGTACTTCCAGCATTAATATTTATAAAGAATCGGATTTCGGCGCAACACCTGCGTCTTTACCTCTTTATAATTACTATCCGCTAGGTGCTGCTAACGTACGCTGGGACATCTCCAACTGTGACTCATTATCAATTGGCGCAGCCACCGTTAGTACATCCGGATTTTCAGTGACATTGATTGTCGGCGGTATCGGAGGTGAGCAGATTACAACGGCCAACTTCTATCAGGTCGCTAAGGCGGAAATCGCTTTTAACATTAATGCGGGCGGAAGCATTACCACTGGAACCTACGCGGGCCTGCCAACACGAATCAACAAATACGATGCGAACAACAACGACATACAGGCGGTACACGCCTTAGATGGTAATTCAGCTATTGTTGCTTTTACAGCTCCGGCAAATAGTCAGAACCGGGTTCACCTGACACGGGACGCTGGCAGCGATATCAACCTTGTTATCAGCGGTGAGAATAAATTCGATGGCACGACCAGCCTGTGGGATGTGAAGGATATTCATGTGTGGAAAAAATCCGCTACCGATGCCCGTGTGTACATGACATCACCTGCCGGTGGCTCATTTCTTATAAGCTATAACCCGACAAATTTAACCAAGAACGGTGACCATACATTTACCTCGGGTGATATTCAGCACTGTGGCGATGTGATTACCGGCTTCCGTAGCCCTGCAACCAGCGGCACACTCTGGTGTCAGGACAGTACTGACGCTGCTGAAATCCTGGAATTCACCGCACCGGATATGCCGGCTCTGTAACCGGTTACGACATAAAAACCGGAATAAAGACTGGAAAGAAAAAAGGCGATGATTTCATCGCCTTTTTTATTTGCTTGCAATGAGCGGGAAAAACTGAAGATTAATTCCTGTATTTCAGTCATTGCAGTCCGCCATGGTGGGCAAGCCCACCAATACCCGCAATGATCCGTAATGTCCGGCTTCGCCGGATTCGCGGCTGAAGCCGCTCCTACAATTAAATCTACGCCCCGAATCATTGTAGTGTGTGCAATGCGCACCAAGAAACGTAATGATCCGGCAACGCCGGATTCTCGGGTGACCCCACTCCTACAATGAATCNCCGTAATTGGAATCACAGGTTTGTTGTGGGAGGTGCTTCAGCTCCGATGGCCGCAGGCCTATTCTGTTTTTCGCGGCTGAAGCCGCTCCTACAAAAGCACTGCAGTCCATTGCACACCTTCGCGGCTAAAGCCGCTCCTACAAATACACCGTAGTCAATTACACATCTTCGCGGCTGGACCCGCCCATACAATTCAATCTGCGATCTGAATCATTGCAGGGCGCGCAATGCGCACCAAGAACCGTAATGATCCGGCACGCCGGATTCGTGGGTGAACCCACTCCTACAATGAATCGCCGTAATTGGAATCACAGGTTTGTTGTAGGAGGTGCTTTAGCTCCGATGGCCGCAGGCCTATTCTGTTTTTCGCGGCTGAAGCCACTCCTACAAAAGCACTGCAGTCCATTGCACACCTTCGCGGCTGAAGCCGCTCCTACAAATACACTGCAGCCCATTCCACATCTTCGCGCTGGACCCGCCCCTACAATTCAATCTGCGATCCGAATCATTGCAGGGCGCGCCAGGCTACCTGCCTATTTACTTACTTCTGCGCCTGCAACCAACCCAGCAGCTGAGCGCGTTCATCGTCTGTCATAGCGGTGATGTTACCCAGCGGCATATAGTTGGTCTGCAGTGCGCTGATCATACGATCTTTGTACTGCAGCAGATGTGCTTCATCTTCCAGCATGATCCCCGCCGGTGCGGTTTTAAACATATCGCTGGTCGGTGCAGCTGCATGGCATTCTGCACAACGCAGGTGGGTGATATGCAGTGCCTGATCTGTGTTGATGACGCTGCCTGTGGTCGCCACGGGTTTTGGTGCCATCCATACCGCCAGACCAATGGTCAGCAGCAACGCCACAATCAGATAGCCCGGTTTAGTGCCTGCGCCCTGAGTTTTCAGGTTAAGGAAGTGACGGATCAGACCCGTGATAACACCAATCGCTGCCAGCACCAGCCAGGCATTCTCATGACCATAGGTCATTGGGTAGTGGTTACTGATCATAATAAAGACCAGTGGCAGGGTCAGATAGTTATTGTGTGTTGAGCGCAGTTTGGCCATTAAGGCAAAACGCGCTTCCGGCGGCACACCAGCTTCTACCGCACGCACTAATTCGCGCTGCGACGGCATAATACCGAGGAATACGTTACCGGCCATAATGCTGCCGATTAATGCACCAACATGAATATAGGCCGCACGGTCAGCAAACAGCTGATCTGCCAGCCAGGCGGCAAATACCAGAATCACAAACAGAACGATGGCAAAGCCTTTGTTGCTGTTACGCAGTGGTGATTTGAGCAGAATTTCATAAATCGCAAAGCCACCAGCCAGATACAGCAGACTGGTACCGATAGCGGCCATCTGGCTGAAATCGACTTTAGCAGGATCAATCAGATACTGGTTCGCACCCCAGTAATACATCACTGTCAGCAGTGAGAAACCGGTCAGCCAGGTGGTATAAGCTTCCCACTTAAACCAGTGCAGATTGGCTGGCATGGCCTGTGGCCCGAGTTTGTATTTCACTACCTCATAAAAACCACCACCATGAATGGCAGATAACTGGCCTTTAATGCCTTTGGCTTCGTTTTCTGCTGATGGTTTTTCCAGGCTCAGGTCGAGCCAGACGAAATAAAATGAAGCACCAATCCAGGCGATGCCCGCCAGCACATGGAACCAGCGTAAAAACAGATTCAGCCAGTCAAAAATATAACCTTCCATTAATGGGCCCCCGCCAATTTGGATTTATCCTGTTGCTTGCTCCAGACCTGCTGGCCAGCCACAAAGGTTTCGCTTACCGCCCGGTCATCGCCAAGGATCATCAGGCTGAACAGAGTTTCGTCGATGTCTTTACAGATCGACTGGCGACGTTTCATCAGATCGGTACCGGCCAGATCGAAGACCACAAAATCTGCTTCTTTACCCGCTTCAAAGTTACCGATTTTATCGTCCAGTGACAGCGCTTTGGCATTACCCAGCGTCATCATATAAAACGCCCGCTGCGCGGATAAATTACTGCCGCGCAGCTGACAGACTTTGTAGGCTTCATTCATGGTCTGCAGCATCGAGAAACTGGTACCACCGCCAACGTCTGTTGCCACGCTGACTTCCACCGCTGCCGGCTGGTCATCCAGTTTGAATAAACCGCTGCCGATAAACAGGTTAGAGGTCGGACAGAAAGAAATTTTACTGCCGCTTTCATTCATACGGCGGTAGTCGTCATCTTCCAGATAAATGCAGTGAGCAAAAATACTGCGCTCACCCAGCAGGCCATACTGATCGTAAACATCCAGGTAGCTTTTGCTCTGCGGGAACAGCTCCTGCACAAAGGCCACTTCGTCTTTGTTTTCTGCCAGATGGGTCTGCATATACACACCCGGATTGTCTGCCAGCAGTTTACCGGCAGCAGCTAACTGTTCCGGCGTGGAGGTGATGGCAAAACGTGGCGTAATGGCATACAGCTGGCGGCCTTTACCATGCCAGCTGTCGATCAGTGCCTGAGTATCGGCAACGGATGACTCCACGGTATCGCACAGATCTTCCGGTGCGTTACGGTCCATCATCACTTTGCCGCAGATCATACGGGTATTGCGCTTTTCACTGGCATTAAAGAACGCATCCACTGAGCCTTTATGCACAGTGCCGAATACCAGCGCGGTGGTAGTACCGTTCTTCAGCAGTTCGTTGAGGAAAAACTCAGCCGTTTCTTCTGCCACTTCCGGATTGGCAAACGCCAGTTCGGTCGGAAAGGTATAGTTATTCAGCCAATCCAGCAGCTGTGTGCCGTAAGAGGCGATCACATCGACCTGAGGATAGTGAATATGAGTATCGATCAGACCCGGCATAATCAGGGAATTCTGATAGCTGGTAATATCCAGACCTTTGAACTGCTGCAGCATTTCATCGGCTTTGCCACAGGCCTGAACGGTGCCGGATTCGGTATCCACAACCAGAATACCGTCATCAAAATAACAGGGGGTATTTTCGTCAAGGTAGTGCAATACCCGCCCGTGATAACCTTTTAATGTCATAAGCCGCTCACATTGAAATATCTATCTGCCAGTCATCCGGAAAGAAGAACTCTTCCAGATTATTGCCCGGGCCCATACGGTCGACGATCCAGAAATCGCTGACTTTATTGATTGCCAGTAACGGGTGATGCCAGCAGTTTGCCGGATAATTCACACCTTCACCCTGCGCCACAAACAACTTAAACGTGGCCGGATCCGGTTCTTCTTTGCCATTAACCTCATGACTGAGGCACACCAGCACCAGATACGGTTCGTCTGAAGCCGGCAGAAACGCCTGACTGCCCAGAGGATGACGTTCCATCATTCTGATGTTCATCGGCAGTGTGCGTGGCTGGCCACGGAAAATACTGAGTATGCCCTGCCCCTGCTGTTCATCAGGGCCAACGGTCACATTACCCAGACGGTGATAACGCTCGGTATTACCGTCGTTAATCATGATCGGCGTGTTATGTGCGCTGATCAGCTCGCCATAAGGCGCAAAATTTTCAGCGCTGATCACTTCCGGAGTCAGAGTTAATTTCATACTCAGGAACCCCGGTAAGTGGAAAAGCTGTTCGCTGCCAACAACAGCGGAATATGGTAATGCTCATCCGGTGCGTCAATTTCAAACAGCAGCTCTACCTGCGGATACAGAGTTTTAATGCCCTGCGCGGCGTAGTAGCTGCCAGTAGCGAATTCAACTTTGTACAGGCCGGCTTCACGCTTCTGATCGCCTAACCAGTCGGTGATACGACCATCGTCGTTGGTTTTTGCCGCCGCCATCAACTGCCAGTCAGGTGCACTGACGTCACCGCTGGCAGATTTAAACAGACGCACTTCAACATCCACCGCCGGACGGCCACGCTGACTATCCAGAATGTGAGTTGTAATAACGCTCTTAGTCATACCGCCTCCTACTGTGCCAGGCCGAGAATTTTCTTAATCCGCAGATCGGTAATCATCATCTGATTTTCTGCGGCATTACGGATTTCCTGCTCACGGCTATTAGGAAGACGCTGCTGCAGTAAATCCAGCATCTGCGCTGCGGATTTACCGGTAGCAAAGACAATAAAGATAAAGCCAAATTTCTCTTCATAGTCGGTATTGCCCTGCGCCAACGCCTGCAATACATCTTCCGCCGCTTCCTGAGCACCGCTCTGCTCGTTAGCTGCAATGGCTTTGGTATTGGCGTATTTTGCGCGCAGTGAATCCACATCACCGATTTTCGGGTGGGCGGTAAAGGCCTGCAGAAAATCAGGCTCTTCCATGGTCCACCAGAATTCATCGGCTTTTTTCAGCAGCTCATCAACGGACGCATAAGGGCGTCCGTTAACTATTTTTTCTACCCAGCGTTCTGCCGCACAGCAGCTGGTGAAGGTCTCTGTGGCTTTTTCCGCTGAAAGATTATTCAGTTCGTCGAGTGTCATAGTTACCTTTCCCCTGAACGCTTACTTGAGAAAACCGAACACACGCAGACGGCTGATACCACCATCCGGGAACATGTTCAGCTTAATATGGGTAAAGGTCTGATCGCCGCTGAGCACTTCATCTTTGTAGAAATGTTCAGCATCGGCCGTCAGCTTGTGGCGTTCGGTGATTGGCTGCCAGTCGGCATTTTCATCCGGGTGCTGACCTTCCGGCATGGTAATGCCCATCAGCGAGAAGCTTTCCGGGAAGTTACCTTTAAAGTGCGCGGTATCGACGACGATTTTTTTCACGCTGCCGGTACCGGCCAGTTTGACAATAATCCAGTCGCATTCGCGGCCACCACGACGACGTTTGGTTTCCCAGCCATCCCCCATGTTTACGCCACGGTCCGGCATAATCAGGTTGGTCATGGAGCTGAAGAACATATCGCTGCACTGAATCGGGNGCGCACCGTTTTTAACGAACGCCAGATCCACAGGCTCACCCGGCAGGAACCAGTCCGGGTCCATTACCGCTTCACCATAAACACGCAGACGGGCGACACCACCGTCCGGGAAAATATTCAGACGCAGATGTGTCCAAACGCCTTCGGATGCACAATCAATAAAGTTATTGCTGTCCGGCTGAACGTCCTGCTGTGGAATAATCATGGTCCACTCAGTGTTTTCGTCCGGTGCGGTTTTGCTGTTACAGGCTTCAATGGATACCTGCTTAGGCGCGTTACCGGCAAAGTGCGTAGTGTTGACGTTAAAGCCTTTGATACGGCCCTGGGCACCCAGCTTGAGTACCGCCCAGTCGTAACCAACAACACGCTTACGGCGGCTTTCCCAGCCATCCATCCATTTACCGCGATCGGTGTATTTGTCGGCGATAAATACCGGTGCTTCCGGTTTAATCAGGTTTTCCATTTCAGCGAAGAAATCATCGCTGCATGCCAGTACCTGACCGCCCAGCTTACGGCCCGCCAGATCGACCCACTCGGTGTATGGATGTTGTTCTTTGTTGTGCATAGTTGTTCTCTTAATTTTTTTCCGTCAGCGCGGCAGCAGAGTCTGCCGTCTGATGTGCATTGTTTGTTGCCTGCTCTGTCGCCTCAAAGCCATGTTTGAGCTGGCGCCAGTTCAGGCCTTTTCTTCTTGCTGCACTGGCGTCCGCAGCCGACGTTGCCGATGATTCCGCCGTGTGACGGGCGAGCAGCTGAGCTGCAATGGAGACGGCAACCTCCATAGGTAACTTGCCACCCACCTCAGGAATGCCGATCGGCATGGTAAGGCGGGCAAATTCTGCCTCAGTAAAGCCTGCATGTGTGAGGCGCATGGTGAAACGTTCTGTCTTGGTAGCGGAACCGATACAACCGGTAAAACGGAAGTCATCGCGTTGCAGCGCTGCCTGCAGTAAATCGTAGTCCAGCTGATGATTATGAGTAAGAATAATCAGCTCACTGCCCGCGGGCAGGCGGGCAATAATATCCACCGGATTGTCCATTAACTGACAATCGATATTAGCGGCCAGATCGGCAGCATCCGGAAACTGGTCGGCGCGATTGTCCACCCAAATCACCGGCTGAGGTAATCCGCCGAGAATCTGCATCAAAGCTTTTGCCACGTGCCCGGCACCAAACACCACAATCGGCTGCTGCGCCAGACAGAAGACTTCCAGCAGCACAGACACACTGCCGCCGCAGCACTGTCCGGCTTTGGCCGCCAGCGGAATTTTCTCAATCTGTTGCAGTGAGTGCTGGCTGCCGGCGTTATCCAGCAGCAGCTGACGGGCTTTATTGACCAGCTGAAATTCCAGCTGGCCGCCGCCTAAGGTGTCGAACTGATCGTCCGCCGTAATCACCATTTTGGCACCGGGATCACGCGGCACCGAACCGGCACTGCCCATGACCGTGGCAATCACATAGGACTGCCCTTTCTGTTGGCATTGGTTAATGGCTTCAAACCAGCGGACAAATTTCATCGCAGCAATTCCTCTGTCGTTGTCAGTCAGACCCTGTTATTCCGCTGCCTGGCAAGCCATTACAGCATTCAGGATGCGCTCCGGTGTGGCCGGGGTATCCAGCTGCGGGCTGACTTTATAGTCGCTCACACTGGCCACGGCATCACGCAACGCACAGAACACGGCGATGCCATGCATCAGTGGAGGCTCACCCACTGCTTTGGAATGGTAAATGGTGTCCGCTGCCGCAGGACGGTCAAACAGCTCGACGTTAAAGACTTCAGGAATATCCACCGAGGTCGGGATTTTGTAAGTCGCCGCAGACGCGGAAGACAGACGGCCCTGGTTATCCCACAGCAGTTCTTCACTGGTCAGCCAGCCGGTACCCTGTACAAACGCACCTTCCACCTGGCCGATATCAATGGCCGGGTTCAGTGAATTACCCACGTCATGCAGAATGTCCGCGCGCAGGATTTTGTATTCACCGGTTAAGGTATCAATTTCCACTTCAGCGCAGGTCGCACCGAAGGCGTAATACAGGAATGGTTTACCGCGCTCCGCTTTCGGATCGTAATGAATTTCCGGTGTTTTATAGAAACCTGTGGTCGACAGCGACACACGGTTTACATAAGCCAGATTGACAAACTCAGCGAAGGATACCCAGTCTTCCTGGCCATCATCACCGGTCACCACGATGTGGTTATTTTCAAAACGGACGGCGTCGCCTGCGACTTTAAAGTAATCCACAGCAAAATCGACCAGACGTTTCTTCAGCGTAATACAGGCATTCTGTGCTGCTTTACCGTTGAGGTCGGTACCGGAAGATGCCGCCGTTGCCGAGGTGTTCGGCACCTTATCTGTGGTGGTGGCACTGACGCGCACCATATCCACATCCACAGCAAATTCATTGGCAACAACCTGAGCCACTTTGGTGTACAGGCCCTGACCCATTTCCGTACCACCGTGGTTCAGGTGAATGGAACCGTCGGTGTAAATATGTACCAGCGCACCGGCCTGGTTGAGGAAGGTGGTGGTAAAAGAAATACCAAAACGTACCGGCGTTAATGCCAGACCTCGTTTTTTCCACGGGCTGGTTTTATTGAACGCTGCGATGTCTTCACGGCGTTTACGGTAGTCGCAGTTGTTCTCCAGCGTTTCGATCAGTTCCGGCAGATAAAAATCTTCGATCGGCTGACCGTAATGGGTCTGCTCACCTTCTTTGTAGTAATTCAGTTTACGTACATCGAGCGGATCTTTACCCACTTTGCGGGCAATATCATCCAGCATGCATTCCGCCAGAATCATCCCCTGCGGACCACCAAAACCACGGAACGCCGTGTTGGATACCGTGTTGGTACGACAGCGGTGACCAATCACCCGGCAGTCGTGCAGGTTGTAAGCGTTATCGACGTGGAACATGGCGCGGTCGGTAATGGAGTCTGACAGGTCAGCGGAATAACCACAGAAGCTGGCCAGCTCAATATCGGCACCCTGAATACGGCCTTCATCATCAAAACCGATTTTAAAGCGGTTAAGGAAATCGTGGCGTTTACCGGTCAGTACCATATCGTCCTGACGGTCGAGACGCATTTTCACCGGACGGTTCAGGCGTGTGGCAAACACCGCCGCCAGACAGGCCCACTGCGCTGCCTGAGTTTCTTTGCCGCCAAAACCACCACCCATACGGCGTACTTCTGCCTGCACGTGGTTGATCGGCACATCCAGAACTTCCGCCACCAGCTTCTGCACTTCCGACGGATGCTGGGTAGAACACAGCACTTTCATGCTGCCATCTTCACCCGGAATGGCGTAGCTGATCTGAGTTTCCAGATAAAACTGCTCCTGGCCGCGCACATACATCTCGCCGGACAGGGTATTGGCTGCAGCACTAAGTGCATTCTCGACGTCACCTTCCACCATGGTGTGGGTCGGGTTCACGAACGAATCGCGCTTAAGTGCTTCTTTTACAGAAAGAATCGGTTCTTCCTGCTGGTATTCAACCACGGCAGCATTCACTGCGCGTTTGGCCTGATCAAAGGTTTCGGCCACCACAGCAAAAATTGCCTGGCCGTAAAAATCCACGCGGCCATTGGCGAGAATCAGATCACCGGTAAAAGCCGGACTGATATCAATATCGCCGGGCACGTCATCAACGGTGATCACATCGACCACACCTGGGGATGCCCACACACCGGACAGATCCAGTTTGGTAATCAGACCGCAGTTAATGGTGCTTTTGCCCGCTACAGCATGCAGGGTTCCGGCAATTTCCGGTACGTCGTCGATATAGACTGCAGTACCTAATACGTGTTTTTCGGCACTTTCGTGGGCCAGTTCTTTACCGGATTTACCTTTAGGCGGACGCTGACGGCGCTGTTCCCAGGGAGTGACTTTTGACGATGTAAAACTCATGCGGCATCTCCCTTCTGATTCATCTCAATAAAGGCTTTGGTTAACAGGTTTTTGGTCACCTGAATGCGATAGGTATCCGATGCGCGTACATCAGAAATTGGCTGGTAATCTTCGCCAATGCATTCAGCCGCCTGGGTAAAGGTATCCAGCGTGAATGGCTTACCGCTTAAGGCGGCGCTGGTTTTCTCACCGATTAACGGCGTTGCGGCCATACCACCACAGGCCAGACGGGCAGTTTCAATCACACCGTCGGTAATCTTCAGATACAGAGCAAACATCACGGCAGAAATATCATCGTCGTAACGCTTACTGATTTTATAAGTGATCAGAGTTTCTTCTGCGCTGAGCTGACTCAGCTTAATGCCGCGCAGGTATTCACCCGGCTGCATCACAGTCTGTTTATAGCCCAGATAAAAATCTTTTACCGGGACTTCACGGCGCCCGTTTATGCCGTCGATTTCCAACGTCGCTGCAAGAGCTAAAAAAACGGGCGGGGTATCACCAATCGGCGAAGCGTTGGCGATATTCCCGCCCAAAGTGCCCATATTGCGGATCTGGCGCGAGCCGATCCGGTGCAATAGCTGAGCAAACGAAGGAAAAGGTTCAGCAAGCTCAGTTTCAGCCTGACTGAATGTGACACAGGCGCCCAGCCAAAGCGGGTCGCCCATATCCTGGCCACGGGTACATGCGGCCAGTTCGGGGATGCGGTTGACACAGATAATGGTGTCAAACTGCGCAAAACGTTGGGTTACTTCCAGGCCGATATCCGTACCGCCCGCCCACAGGCGTGCATGCGGATAAGCCTTAAGCAGCGCTTTCAGCTGCTCTTCGGTGTATGGCATAAACAGACGGCGGCCATCTTTATATTGCAGAGGCTCAGGGCTGTTCGTCGCAGTGTCAGGATCAAAGGTCTGCACACCGGCGCGGGCAGAAATCTCAGCGACGTCGACTTTTGGCAGCTCTGCCATCTTTTTCGCCGCATCAATGATCGGGCGGTAGCCAGTACAGCGGCACAGGTTACCGGACAGTGCTGCATGAATTTCTTGGTCAGTCAGCGCCTGCTTTTCATTAATGCAGGCGTTCTGATACAGGTTGGCCATGGACATAATAAAGCCCGGCGTGCAGAAGCCACACTGGGAGCCGTGAGTCTCAACCATGGCCTGTTGCGCAGGATGCAGAGCACCTGGCTTACCAATACCGGACGGTGTCAGCAGGTAGCGGTTATGCAGGTTGGCCATCAGCGCAATACAGGCATTCAGGGTACGGTATTCAATACCGTGCTCCGTCATTTCCCCCAGCATTACGGTGCATGCACCACAATCACCAGCGGCACAGCCTTCTTTTACGTCAAATTGCCCCACTTCGGTGCGCAAATATTTTAGAATGGTACACGCTGGATCAATATCTGCGTTTTCAATCCAGCGCCCATTTAAGTTAAATCTGATCACGGTAACACCTGTTTTCTGGCTAGATGCGGCTGCCCCTGCTGCCCTGAAGGCCAGCAGCGCCAACGCTTTAGTTAGTGTTGGGATTTTTCTGTGGGGAGAACTTGCAAATTCCTGACCAACTGGTCAAGCATACTATAAAAGTTGTTATTTTGCGCAGATATTGCAGCTGGCAAGCTAATTGCTAACAATTCGACCAAGTGGTCAGCTTTTACAGGGTAGTGCCTCACGCAGGTGAGCACACCGCTACGACTGAGGATTCCAAGTGACATTACAAACACCCACCGAGCGCCTGCTGCTGAGCGGTATCACCAAGGAGTATCCGGGCTGTCGTGCCAACGACGCCATTGANCTCCGCGTGAACGCCGGCGAAACCCATGCGCTGCTCGGCGAGAANGGTGCCGGTAAGAGCACCCTGATGAAAATCATCTATGGCGTTGTGCGNCCGGATGCCGGCACCATCTGCTGGCAAGGTAAAGAAGTTCAGATTACCGGTCCGGCCCATGCCCGTCAGTTAGGCATTGGCATGGTATTCCAGCACTTCTCGCTGTTTGAAACCCTGACCGTTGCTGAAAACATCGCACTCAGTCTGCCACCCGCGGAAAGTAAGGATATGGAAGCGCTGAGCAAGCGTATCCGTGAAATTTCCGAACATTACGGTATGGCACTGGATCCTGACCGCCACGTGCACACTCTGTCTGTGGGCGCGCAACAACGTGTGGAAATCGTGCGCTGCCTGCTGCAGGACATCAAACTGCTGATTCTCGATGAGCCAACCTCAGTGCTCACCCCGCAGGAAGTAAAAGAGCTGTTCCGTACCCTGAAGACTCTCGCCTCTGANGGTGTTTCTATTCTGTTTATTTCNCACAAGCTCGATGAAGTGACCGAGCTGTGTAANGCTGCGACCATTCTGCGTAACGGTAAAGTCACCGGCAGCTGTAATCCTCAGGAAGTTACCGGCGAAGATATCGCCCGTATGATGGTGGGTGACGACACCCCNCTGAATCAGGATTATGAAAAGTCCGAAGGTGGNGATGTCTCTCTGGCNATCAACGCCCTGACATTTACCCCGGATGATCCGTTCGGNGTATCACTGGATGGNCTCAATCTGGAAGTNAAAGCCGGTGAGATTCTTGGTATTGCCGGTGTCGCCGGTAATGGTCAGGATGAACTCTGTGCNCTGCTGTCCGGTGAAGAANTGTCCTCCGCCGGTACCATCAGCCTGCTCGGNGATGACATNACCAAACTGCTGCCGGAAGCGCGCCGTGAAAAAGGTTTNGCCTTTGTACCGGAAGAACGTCTGGGCCGTGGTGCTGTGCCAAATATGTCTCTGGTAGACAACACGCTGCTCAGCGCCAGTCATCGTGGCCTGAAAAACAAAGGCTGGATTAANTACGGCAAAGTACGTGAGTTCGCGCTNAACATNATTGAAAAATACAATGTGAAATGCGCCGACGAATACGCCCAGGCNAAAAGCCTGTCCGGCGGTAACCTGCAGAAATTTATTATTGGCCGCGAAATCGAACAGCAGCCAAAACTGCTGGTCTGCTCCCACCCGACCTGGGGTGTGGATATCGGTGCTGCCATTCTGATCCGCCACGCTCTGATTGCCTTACGTGATCAGGGNACTGCCATCGTTGTTGTTTCCGAAGATATTGATGANCTGTANCAGATCAGTGACCGTATCGGCGCTATCTGTGACGGCAAACTGAGTCCGTTTAAACCAACCAATGACGTTGGTATTGAAACCCTGGGTCAGTGGATGGCCGGCCAGTTTGATCAATCTTCCGCGGAGGCAGCCCATGCTTAAGTTAGAAAAGCGTCAGGCCGACTCNCGGTTAATGGCGTATATGTCGCCGGTGATTGCGATTGTCGCAACTCTGATTACCGGCTCTCTGTTATTTGTTTTCCTCGGTCATCATCCGGGTGAAGCACTTTATACCTTCTTTATTGCACCTTTAGAGAATGTCTACGGCTGGACCGAACTGGGCGTTAAAGTCGCGCCNCTGGTTCTGTGTGCCATGGGTCTTACGCTGTGTTATCGCGCGCAGATCTGGAATATCGGTGCCGAAGGTCAGTTTATTATGGGTGCCCTGGGTGGCGGTTACTGTGCACTGCAGTTTCTCGATTCCGAAAGTCACTGGGTNCTGGTGCCGATTCTGCTGGCCGGTATGGTCAGTGGTCTGCTGTGGGGTGGTATCGCAGCGTTATTAAAAACCCGCTTTAACGCCAACGAAATTCTGACCACCATTATGCTCAACTACATCGCACTGAACCTGCTGCTGTGGGCGGTGCATGGTCCGCTGAAAGATCCGGACGGATTCAACTTCCCGGAATCCGCAATGTTTTCTGCCGGCGCGACGCTGCCGTTATTTGATACCAGCTACCGTCTGAATATTTCCATTCTGTTTGCCCTGTTCTTTCTGGTGGTTATCTGGACATTAATGGCGCGCAGCTGGGTGGGTTATCAGATTCACGTTATGGGTGAAGATGCNAAAGCAGCAAAATACGCNGGCTTCAAATCCAAANCCCTGACCTGGGTTGTNTTACTGGCCTGTGGTGCACTGGCAGGTCTTGCCGGCGTCAGCGAAGTTACCGGTCCNATNGGTCAGGTAGTACCTCAGTTATCGCCAGGCTACGGTTATGCTGCAATTATTGTGGTGTTCCTNGGCCGTATGCACCCGGTCGGTATTCTGCTTGCAGCCATGCTGCTGGCACTGACCTTTATGGGTGGTGAAATGGTTCAGATTCAGATGAGTCTGCCAAAATCCCTGACCGGTTTATTCCAGGGGATGTTGCTGTTCTTCCTGTTGGCTGCGGACCTGCTGATTGGCTACCGCATCGTGTTTCAACCTTCTGCATCCCGGGCGTAAATTATGGATATCGATTTAATTACTAACATTTTATACGCGACCTTCAAAACCGGTACGCCACTGATCCTGATTGCACTGGGTGAGATGGTGTGTGAAAAATCCGGCGTNCTGAACCTGGGTCAGGAAGGTATGCTNCTGGTCGGCGCGGCGGTAGGCTTTATTACTGCATCAGTAACCGGNAACTATTTCCTAGCCGTATTCTGCGCAATTTTCGCNGGCATGATGATGTCACTGATCTTTGGCTTTCTGTCCATTACCCTGGCGGCCAATCAGGTGGCAACCGGCCTGGCATTAACCATTTTTGGCGCGGGCCTGAGTGCCTTCTTAGGTAACTCATACATNGGTATCGGNCTGGAAGGTATTCAGGTCTGGAATGTGCCNTTCCTGAGTGATATTCCGGTGATCGGAAAGGTTTTCTTTCAACANGATCCTCTGGTATATCTGACCATCATTTTATTTGCTGTTGTTTTCTGGGTATTCCGTTCNACCCGACTGGGTTTAAAAATCCGTGCGGTTGGTGAAAATCCTGAAGCGGCTAACGCCATTGGTATTCATGTACACCAGATCCGTTATATGGCGGTATTGTTTGGTGGTGCNATGACAGGTTTGGGCGGTGCTTATTTATCTCTGGTTTACACCCCNATGTGGAGTGACGGCATGTCTGCNGGCCGAGGCTGGATTGCNCTGGCNCTGGTGGTATTNGCCAGCTGGAAAGCTGAACGTATTNTGCTTGGTGCTTACCTGTTTGGCTTCGCCAGNATTATGCATCTGGTATTNCAGGGAACGAAATTTGAAGTNTCGCCAAACCTGATGGCCATGCTGCCATACCTGGCAACGATTATTGTACTTGTCTGGCTGTCGTCTGATGCGATTAAGACCAAGATGAGTGCACCTAAGTCTATCGGTCAGCCTTATCGTCCGATGGCTTAATGGCAGAGNTTTAATTTAAATCACAGATTCCGGCGTTGCTTTATTACCAAATGTTTTGACCAATAAAGTAACGTCGTNAAAAGTGACAAAACAAATCTGCCAATTTAAAAAAACAACACGGATTTTAGCTGACCANATGGTCAAAAATGGAATTAACTGATAATTTAAGTGCTCTTAACTTATTTCAAAAAAACTAGGAAAACCTGGAGAGAAAAATGAAAAAGCAAATTCTGGCCATGGCTGTGGTAGCAGCTTCTGCAGCAGCTACAGTTCCTGCAGCACATGCAGAACGTTATTTCGCTGACAACAGCGTAACTGTTCTGGGTGGCGCTAAGTTCAAACTGGACGGCAACAACTACAACGACGACGACTACAANCAAACCACTTACACCATCGAACACGTTTCCGGCTACAGCTGGGGCGGCCTGTTCTTCTTCCTCGACCGTGACGAAGGTGAAGATGACTGGGAAGCTTCTTACAGCGAATTTTCACCAAAAGTAAACGTTGTTAGCTTCGATGAAGGTATCGTTAAAAACATTCACGCTGACTTCACTCTGGAATCCGGTACTACTGCNACTGGCTTCAGCCAGGACAACTTCCTGTACGGTTTCGGTGCTGACTTCCGTCTGCCAGGCATGAACTACTTCAGCGCGACTTACTACTACGCTGTGAACGATACTACCGATGACGACCACCAGATCACTCTGGTATACGGTGCAAGCTACGGCGGTTTCGCTTTTGAAGGTTACATCGACTACTCAACCGGCGGCAGCGATGGCCACAAAGCCAGCTTCAACTTCAACCCACAGATCACTTACGATATCGCTCCTCTGATCGGTTACGACAACCGTCTGCAGGTGGGTGTTGAAGTCAGCTCATGGCACAACAAGTACGGCTCTNAGTNCGACGAAGACAACGTAGCAGCAATGGTTAAGATGCACTTCTGATCTGCATGCTATATAAAAAGGGAGCCTTGGCTCCCTTTTTTGTCCCTACCCAACGCCAGAGTGCTCTGTGATATGATGCCGGCGCGAGGGACACCGACAGAATGGAACAAGAATGACCACACAGAAGTATAAAACAGGTAAAATCCGCGAGCGTAACAGCGAGAACATCCTTGCTGCCGCTGAGCAGGAATTTGTTCTGCACGGTTTTAAAGGTACCAGCATGCAGGCGATNGCCGATCGTGCCGGTGTACCGAAAGCGAACATCCACTACTATTTTAAGAATAAAGCCAATCTGTACCGCCAGCTGCTGGAGAACATTCTCGGCATGTGGAATGAGGTACTGGCNGATATGTCTCCGGAAAGCGATCCGGCCTTTATTCTTGAGCGATTTATCCGTACCAAAGTTGCTCTGGCCTTCAATCGCCCGAATTCTTCNAAAATCTTTGCCATGGAAATCATCCAGGGCGCTCCCTATCTGAAAGATTACATCAGTATGGATATGCGCCAGTGGGTCAAAAGCAAAGCCAGCGTTATTCAGAGCTGGATTGATCAGGGCAAAATGCGNCCTATCGACCCNCAGCANCTGATCTTTATGATCTGGTCTACCACCCAGCACTACGCCGACTTTGAAACCCAGGTGCTGGAAGTGGCGAATAAGCGNGAATATGACGAAGATGANATCGAACAGGTCAGTGACTTCCTGGTCGATATGATCCTTACCGGCTGCGGCCTGACACCGGCTGCCCCGCGTCAGGGCTGACTGTTCTGCGGAGAAGCCGGCCTTCTCCGCAGCCTTTCTCTTTGCTCCACGAACCTTGCTCCTCAAACGCCACCTCTCAAACGCCACCTCTCAAACGCTAACCCCGCAAACGCTAGCCCACAAACCTTGCTCCCGGAACTTCCGCCCCATCCCCACGCGGTCAAAAACTTGCATACCTGAGCTGCTGGCATAAAATAGCCGCAGCAGATTAACACTCAGTCACTGCTGATTTACGCGACCGCTGTATGCGGGCTATTTCATTTGTTGGGTGTTGATATTTGCGGTCAGCACCCCGTCACCTATGACTGCACGGGAGATCAGCATGACCACCCTCTGGATTAAAAACCCCAAAGCCATTTTTACCGCCAATTCACTGCCTGCTGGCGGTGGTATCGTGATTACCGATTCGGTTATTTCTGAAGTACTGGATGCCGGGCAATCCCCCTCAGTGGCCGTCGATGAAGTATTCGATGCTGCAGAACACGTAGTCCTTCCCGGGTTAGTAAACACCCACCATCACTTCTATCAGACCCTGACCCGCGCCTGCCCACCAGCCATGAACAAACGCCTGTTCCCGTGGCTGCAGACCCTGTATCCGATCTGGGCCGGACTGACCCCGGAGCAACATGCGCTGGCCACCGAACTGGCGATGGTGGAACTGCTGTTATCCGGCTGTACCACAGTTGCCGATCATCACTATCTGTTCCCCGCCGGGCTGGAAAATGCCATTGATATTCAGGCAGAAACGGCACTGAAGCTGGGAATGCGGGCCACCCTGACCCGTGGCTCCATGAGCCTGAGCCAGGACGATGGCGGCCTGCCACCACGCTCGGTAGTGCAAACCGAAAAAGAGATCCTCAACGACAGCGAACGCCTGATCAAAACCTGGCATCAACAGGATGCCAATGGCCTGCTGGAAGTCGCCCTGGCACCATGCTCGCCGTTCTCCGTAACCCAGGACATTATGAAAGCCAGTGCAGATCTGGCGGCACGCTACGGCGTCGGCCTGCATACCCATCTGGCAGAAACCGAAGACGAAAATAACTTCTGCCTGAAAATGTTCGGCCAGCGTCCACTGGACTATCTCGATACCGTTGGCTGGCTGAATGACCGTACCTGGCTGGCCCATGGCATTCATTTCAACGATGAAGAAGTACAGCGCTTAGGCGCAGCCGGAACCGGTATCTGTCATTGCCCGTCGTCTAACATGGTACTGGCCTCAGGCATTGCCCGGGTTAAAGAACTGCGCGCAGCAGGCAGCCCGGTCGGCTTGGGAGTCGATGGCAGCGCCTCCAATGATCACAGCAATCTGATCCAGGAAGTGCGTCAGGCTCTGCTGATTCAGCGCCTGCGTTACGAGGCTGATGAATTTACCCATGAAGATGCCCTGTCACTGGCAACCAAAGGCTCAGCTCAGGTGCTGCGACGCAACGATATCGGCGAGCTGGCGGTTGGCAAAAAGGCAGACATCGCCCTGTTCAAACTGGATGAGCCAAGATTCAGCGGTGCCCACGACGCACTCGGCGCATTGGTGCTGTGTGGCGCGTCACAGGCAGATGCAGTGATGATCAATGGCGCATGGAAGGTTAAGGACAAACAATGGCTGGGCGGGGATTTGCAGGCCCTTATGGCCCATCATGGGGAAGCAGCACGGCAGCTGTTCAAAGGCTGACAGCTGATCAGATCAGACTCCGCGCCGGGGACAGAGAGCGGAGTCTGCACAGACCGGGAACTTCAGCCCTCTACGACAGCGTAAAAGCCGCTACGGCCATCAGCATGGTAAAACTGGCCGCCGATGCAATCACATGCAGGTTAATAAAATTACGGTCGGTCGGATTACAGCTTTCTGAGACTTCAATCGTTTTCACAAGGGACACCTCTTCAAATCCTTATTAAAGAGTTTAGCTTCTGTCTGAACATGTGTTCTTTTTATTGTGAACGCTATGTAATACTTTTGTTACCCGTCGGTAAATCCGACTACTGCAGTGTGACATCCTGCGGCGCATTGTGCGCTTTTACGACCATTGATCAGCCGTTCAGGAACTCCTGTACCGCTTTAATCTGATCACGAGCCATCAGCATAGGCGCATGACCTATCCCCGGAAATTCGACCAAACGGGTATCTTCCCGCTGCAGCATTGAGCGCGCGGTCTCGGGCAGCAACAGGTCCGAATCGCCGCCACGGATGACCAGCACAGGGCAAACCACTGCCTGCCACACCATCGACAGATCAACATCACCGGTAACCAGCGCAAAACCTTCAGCGATCGCCGGGTCATAACGCACCCTCAGCTGGCCGGAATTATCCGGATCAGGCTCAGTACCGTAGCGCGCCAGGTGCTGCCACTGCTCATCAGTGAGCGGACCGAACGGCGCGGCAATGCGGCGCAGCCACTGCTCTGCCGCAGCAACATCAGTGAACAGCGGCGCTTTACCGACGTAATCGCCCAGCCGTTCCAACGCTGCATAAGGCACAAAAGGCCCGACATCGTTCATAATCAGTTTTTCGATACCACAGGCGCCGGGCATCGCCGCCAGCATCATGCCGATCAGACCGCCCATGGACGTTCCCACCCAGTAAAGCGGAGGATTGCCATAGTCGATATTCAGCTGCGCCAGAAACTGCTGCATCTGGCTGATATACAGCGGATACCCGTATAGCGCCGGGGTCAGCAACCACTCACTGTCGCCGCGTCCCAACACATCAGGGCACACAACTCTGGCCTGTTTCGCCAGCACCTCAGCCAGCGCATCAAAATCATGACTGTTGCGGGTCAGACCATGCACACAAATGATCAGTGGCTGATCGCTGCGCTCACTGCTCTGCCATAACTGATAGGCCATACGGCGCGGGCCTTCCGGCGTGGTTATCATCAGTTCGTGCCGGGATTGCATCACAGTCATCGCATTGGCTTCCGTCTCGGAGTGAATCCACAGGTTACAAAAAACCAGGCTGCTGTCCAGCGCCCGTCAGACACCCGTCATACATAAACCAGACACTCGTCCAACACCCACCAGACACCCTCCAGACACCCTCCAGACACCCGCGAACAACAGTGCCGCCAAGACTGAGGAAAAATCGATAAAAAAGAAAAAGGTGAATGTAAAAGAATTGTCAGAATCCGAAGCAGTAGACAAATCAGGAAAAAAATTCCGCCAGCATTGAACAGATCGTTAATTAGTACTATCCACCACTGGCCAAGTGTCAGTGAGCACCGTATCATCACGCTCCGAAGTTCTGCTTAACATGGAGGTTGGGGTGAACGTAATTCAGCCCCTCGATATTGAATCCGGTTACCGGACAATATCCGTAAACGGCGAAAATTATCTGGTTATAACCAGCAAGATATATTTCCCACTTAATGGCGGTTACCCGCTGACCGGCAGTCAGGCATACGGCTTACTTAAAGAGCAGGCCATTCAATACGCCGATGAATTCAGCCCAAAACTGAGCACCGAATATCTGGTGGTTGGTAATGCCTGCGCTCCTGCACAACAGGCTGTCAGTGCACTCACCTGCAAAGTTACTCTCGCAGCATTAAGCAAATCATTAAACGTGGTTGGTGATCGTTATTGGACAGGCGGAATTTCTGGCGCAACAGAGCCACTGCCATTTACCGAAATGCCACTGAATTGGGAACACGCATTTGGCGGAAATGATGTCGCCGAAAACCCCAAAGGAAAAGGCAGCCAACCGCAGCAGACACCACTCGGTGAAAAATTAATTTGTCTGCCAAATACCGAAGCACCCGGCAAAGGTATGACCGCAAAAGGACAAAACCTGACACCTTCGTCTTTTGCCGCAATTCCGCCTGACTGGCCACAGCGCAATCAATATCTCGGCACCTACAACGATGCCTGGAAACGCGATGCATTCCCGGGCTTTCCTGCCGACTTTAATTTCAAAGCATTTTATTGCGCCAGCGAAGACCAGCGTTTCGATTATTATCTGGCCGGTGGCGAAGCCTTCGAACTAGAGCATTTAAATTCCGAACAGCCATTTATCAGCGGCACACTGCCATCCTTCCGGGCGCGCAGCTTTTTATGCAAACGTGATATCGAGCCGGAAGACATCCGCGCCGAAGACGTGGAAGAAGTTCAGATGCGTATGGACACCGTGGTTTTTTATCCGAACCACAAGATCGGCATGCTGGTATTCCGCGGCTCTGTTCCCTGTGAATCCATGGACGCAGACGAATACCGCTATCTGATGTCAGCGTACGAATCCAAAGCTCAGGAAGCCCGTTCGAAAGAACATTATCATCAGTCGTTGGTAGGACGTACCCATCCGGAATTCAGTATCCAGTATGCCCTGACCACCAAAGATCTGATTCCCGACGGCATGCCCTGCTCCATCGCCCGTATGACTCAGATTGATGAAGAGCCGGTGCAGCTGATCGCTGACAATATGAAAAACCGTGCACTGCGTGAAGAAGCAGAAGCCCGCGCTCAGGTACAGAGCCAACTGGCCGATATGCTGCAGTCGTTTAAAGATAAAGGCCTCGACACAACACAACTGGAAGCTCAGATCGCCAAAGCCATGAGCACACCAGAAAAAGACGAATGGCAAAAACGCTTTGACGCAGTGCTGGAAAAGCTCGTGCCCGGAGCCAGCTCGCCGGACGGCAAAGTCGATTTACAGAAAATCGACTTCCGCGCCTTTGATGAACTGTCCTCCCTGAGCGAAGAATACGCCCAATTCCAGAAAGAACAGGCGCGCAAACAACTGCAGGATCAGCTTGAAGAACTACAGGATTCTCCGCAGGTTCGGGAAGCGCTGGAAAAAGCTCTGCACAATATGGATTTACCGCCTCAGCTGCCGCGCCCACAAAATCCGCAGGATATGCTGAACCAATTACGCGATGCCAAAATCGCTATGCAGAACCATCAGGACAGAGCACGCAGCGCCGGTATCAATGTACCGGATATGCCGGATATTGATCTGGAAGAAATGGAAAAAAATCTGCTGGAAAGTGCGGCGAGCATGCGCGAAGCCTATCGGCTGGGAGCACACAGTATGGGGCATGGCCGCCCGGTACTTGATCCGGCGGAACAGATGGCCGTCTTTCAGCAGCGGCAGGAACAGGGGTTATCACACAAAGGTCAGGATTACGCCTGTCTCGACTTCACTGGCCGCAACCTGCGCGGCATCGACTTCAGCGACTGCTTCCTCGAACAATGCCGCTTTGACCAATGCGATCTGCGTGGCGCAAATCTTTCCGGCAGCATTGCTGCACGGGCTGGTTTTATTGGTGCCGACCTCAGTGGCTGCGATCTCAGCAACGCCAGTATCGGTGGCGCCGATCTGACCCGCGCCCGTCTTAACGGCGCACAGCTGAAAGACTGTGAATACAGTGGCGCCAACTTCACTGAAGCCGATCTCAGTGATACCCACCTGACGGTAATGAATTCGCTGGAAGTGATCTTCACCAAAGCGAAACTGGCCAATACAGAATTCGACGAGCCAACCTTTATCGGCACCGACTTCAGTGACGCTGATTTCAGCGACAGCCGCCTGCCATCCGCTACCTTTATGAACTGCACGTTATCCGGCGCAAAATTTGACCGTGCCGACTTCAGCGCAGTGAATTTTATCGAATGCAAAATGGAAGGCTGCAGCTTCCGTGAAGCGACGTTAACCAATGCCCGGTTTATGATGGAAACAACGCTTACCTTCAGCAACTTCCGCAAAGCCACACTGGATAACGCCAACCTGCGTGACGCCAATATCACCAATGCAGATTTCACCGAAGCTTCACTGCGCTTCGCTGATTTAACTGGTGCCAACGCAGAATCTTCAGTATTCAACGCCGCCGATATGCGCCAGTCTCAATGTATTAATACACGCTTTGTGCGCGCAGACCTGAGCAACTGCAATCTGATGGAGGCTTCCCTGATGCAGGCCGACCTGCAGCGTGCCGACATGCGCAACAGCAACTGCTATGGCGTTGAGTTTATGGGTGCCGTTGCCGGCAATACGGATTTTTCAGGTTCAAATATGGATGGATCAAAACTGGAAGACTGGAGGCCGTCTAAATGGCAGTCGTAACCTTCAGTAAAGAGCAACTGCAACAGGCCATCAGTGAAGGCCAGGTGTTTGATAAAGACCACTTCAGTCAGACCGACTATCGCGGCGTTTATATTGGCGGCGGAATATTCTCTGACTGCATATTTACTGCCTGCCAGTTTGATGAAGCTGAATTTATTCAATCCAATTTTATCAACTGCCAGTTTGAACGCTGTAGCTTCAGCAACAGCCAGTGGCAGGAATGTAATTTCACCGGTTGTGAGCTGCCGGCTTCTGATCTGCAGAACTGCCAGTTTGAATCAGTCAACCTGGTAGAGTGCAATCTGACACAATGCCGCTTTACCGGCTCGGTTATGCCGGAAACCAATATCATTAACTGTCAGGCGAACGATACCGACTTCAGTCAGTGCCAGCTCTACTTTGCGGTGTTCAATCAGACTCAGGTAAACCGCAGCCGCTTTATTGAAGCGCAGATGGAGCGCACCGCCTTTATTGAATGTGAAATGGAAGGCATTAACCTGCGCCATGCGCACCTGCAGCAGGCGATCTTCGAAAAGCCAGAACTCAGCGGTCAGGATTTTTCTGATATGCACCTGGCTATGACCCAGTTCCGCTCAGCTAAATTGCGTAACTGCAATTTCACCGGCGCCAACCTGACTCAGGTGTTTTTCGTTGAGGCGGATCTGATACAAAGCCGCTTTGATGGAGCAACCGCCACGGGCGCGATGTTTTATCAGTCGCAGCTGACCGGCAGCACCCTGACCAAATGCAACCTGAGTCAGGCCAGCCTGCAGTTAGCCGATCTGTCTGCCTGCGATTTCAGCGACAGCACGATGATTCAGCTGATGGCCAGCGGTGCCATCATGCAGAACACCCTGTTTAAAAAATGCGATCTCACCTACGCAGATCTCAGTTACGCCGTACTCAGCTATACCGATTTTTCCGGTGCAGAATTAGTACGCACCAATCTCCACGCCATCATCGACAACGGGGCCATCTGGTCCGGCAGCTCAAAATCAAAAGCACTGCCAACCGACGAAAAGCGTGAAAAAGCCGATTTATGGAAGCCGAAATCAGTCAAAGCCTGATGAAAGGAGAAAGAATATGACCAGCCAACACGTATCACCTTTGCTGCAGAATAACCGTCAGTCCCATCTGCTGTTTGGTGAAGTACAGGCCGTGACCGAACACGGATACATCATCCACCAGCATCAGGCCGGCAGCGTTATGGCGCTGAAAGCTTTTTCCTGCACCTATACTCCGGTGACTGGCGACTGGGTCAGCTTTCTGCCATCACCGGATGGCCAGAATTATATTCTCGATATTCTGCGCCGCCAGTCCGATGAAATGGCCAGCATCGAAAACAACAATGGTATCCGCTTATCGTCTGCGGCGGATATCAGCCTGCAATCCAGCCAGCTGAATATCGTTAATACCGAAACCCAGCTGACGACATTACAGACCCGCATGAACAGCCAGGCGCTGGATGTACACGCCAGCAAAGCTTCTTTTAAAGCGGAAAGCGCAGAATCATCCATCGGCCAGATGATCGCCCGTATGCGTGACAGCATCCGCATCATCGAACGTATCGAACAGGTCAAAGCCAAAGACCTGATTCAGAATGTGAAGAACCTGTTCCTGCAGCGTTCAGAACAGGCGGATATTTCAGCGAAAAAAGACGTTAAAATCAACGGCGACCGGATCCACATGGGCTGATGCCCAAGGGAAAAATAAAAGGAATATATTATGTTTGCTAATTGCTCCGTAGGTGGAACCAACAACGCAATTCCCGATGTTTGCCTGACACCGGTCGGTCCGGCCATGGTGCCGATTCCTTATCCGAATATTTCCATGTGCATGATGGCCATTCCACCAACCACAGCGATGAAAGTGCTTATTTCAGGTGGTCCGGCCCATAATCTTGGTACCAAAATTCCTCTGAGCAACGGCGATCAGCCAGGTGTTGGCGGCGGCGTGGCATCCCATATGATTATGGGACCAACCAAATATATGATGGGCAGCATGGCCACCATGTTCGGTGGCAAACCCGCCGCACGATTAACCAGCATGACCGGCCAGAATGGCAGCAGTTTTAATATGGTCGGCGCGACCATAGTGCCGTCGCAGGTGAAAGTGTTGGTGTTGAAATAAGCCGGGTTGGCGATTAATGCAGTAAATTTTTGGTGGGCGGAGCCCACCCTACGACGGATACTGATGTAACCATACATCGGCATGAACCGTTGCTTTTGTAGATACCATCTCTCCCAGCCGTCCACAACACCTTAAACCGGTACCTGTGGGCGGTATTCGCTCTGATGTTTTACAACACCAAAGCAAATCTGCACCAGCTTGCGCATCGCTGCGCCAAGCGCCTGCATTTTACTTTTTCCATTTGCCAACAGGCGCTCATACTGGGCTTTAATATCCGGATTCCACTGCACGCAGACCACCGATGCCATATACAGTTTCGCGCGGATTCTCGATGGTCCCTGTTTGCTTAACCGGCTA
>PAJK01000069.1 GCA_002706025.1 Oceanospirillaceae bacterium | reverse complement strand
CTGAAGCAGCTGACGCGAAAGCCGACAGTGCTGCAACGGAAGATAATTCCGGCACAGACAAAGGCGCAGATGAAAACGGCGAAAAATCCGGTCGTGGACGTCGCCGCTCACGCCGTCGTCGCGAGCGCGATCCAGCAGAGAAAAAAGCCGCTGATGCTGACAACAGCAATGCAGCAGATAATCAGCCGGAAAACAGCAAACCAGCTGACACTGAAGTGGAAACCGTAAAACCAGCGGCGGATGCTGAAGCAGCAGAAGCCAGTGTGCAGACTAACGCTGACTCCACTGAGACTGAAACAAAAGCAGAAACTGCCGAGGCTGAAGTAAAAACCGAAGCCAAAGAAGCCGACGTTGCCCCTGCTGCTAAAGAAGAGGCCGCAGAGGAAAAAACAACCGGGGAAAAGTCTCAGAAAGCAGAGGTTAAAACCTCTCGTGAGGAAGCATCTACCGTAACCGAAGGCAACGACCGCTCTGCCCGTCGTTCCCGTCGCCGTCGCGGTGGTCGTGCACCTAACGATCCGCGTAACTCTGGTGAATTAGCAGAAAATGCTGCGGAAGCAGGCGAGAACTCAGCGAACGTCACTGCAATGTCTGAAGAGGTCGTTGCAGATGTAGTTACCACTGAGGTGGTTGACGTTGTAGCTGTCGCTGAAAGTGCTCCTGTAGAAACCACACAGGTAACTGCAGAGACAACTACAGAGGCAACGACAGAAGCGGCTGCCAGTGAGGAAACCGCAGCGCAGGTTCCGACTGAAGAAACCAAAGCTGCATCTGCTGAAAGTGAAGCGTCAGAATCAGTCAAAACCGAAGATGACCAGAATACCGAAACTGAAACCAGCCGCAACTAAGCGACTACCTTTCAGCCAGGTATAAATAGAAAGCCACCTTCGGGTGGCTTTTTATTTTACTGTCGTTTTACCTTAGGTATTCCTTGCGCCGCCATTTATCTCAACTCTTTATTCATCCCAACTTTTCATTACCCCAACCTTTCATCGATCGCAGCTCTTCATCTATCACTGCGCTTTATTTATCCCTGCAATTCTTTTAAATATCCACTTCATTTAGTCCTGCTTCCTGCTCATCTCCTGTTCACCTCGCCCCTGTTCACCTCGCCCCCTGTCTACCTAGCCCCCTATCCATCTTTACACTTTATTTTTCATGCGATTTTCATCTGCATCTGCATGTTAAAAAACATTTTTACAGGCAATAAAAAGCCCGGCATAAACCGGGCTTTTCAGGCAGGCGATCAGACACAGATCAGAAAGTCGATGACGGAATCCGTACATTGCCTTCCATAATGACCCGCGCACTGCGGCTCATAACGGCTTTTTTCGCAGTCCATTCACCGTCCACCTGTTCTGCAGCTGCGCCAACACGTAAGGTTCCGGATGGGTGACCAAAAGTCACAGCATCACGTTCACCACCGCCAGCAGCCAGGTTTACCAGAGTACCCGGTACTGCCGCTGCGGTAGCAATTGCAACCGAGGCGGTCCCCATCATAGCGTGGTGCAGTTTTCCCATAGAGAGCGCGCGAACACACAGATCAATATCACCTGCTGCAATCTCTTTACCGCTGGAAGCGGTATAGTTTTTTGCTGGCGTAACAAACGCAATCTTAGGCGTATGCTGACGATCAGCTGCTTCAGCAATATCCTGAATCAGCCCCATTTTTACCGCACCGTAGGCACGCATGGTTTCAAAACGCGCAAGCGNATCCGCATCAGAATTAATATCCTTCTGCAGCTCTGTACCCTGATAACCAATATCCTCTGCGCTCACAAAAATTGTCGGAATGCCGGCATTAATCATGGTCGCTTTAAAGGTACCGATTCCCGGCACTTCCAGGTCATCCACCAGATTACCGGTAGGAAACATGGAGCCTTCACCATCGGCAGGATCCATAAATTCGATAACCACTTCCGCCGCCGGAAAGGTCACACCATCAAGTTCAAAATCGCCGACTTCCTGCACCTCACCATCAACCACAGGGATGTGCGCAATAATGGTTTTGCTGATATTTTTTTGCCAGATACGCACTGTACAGATGCCATTTTCCGGAATGCGTGAGGCGTCGACAAGGCCCTTTGAAATAGCAAACGCACCAACAGCTGCAGTCAGATTTCCGCAGTTGCCGGACCAGTCAACAAAGGGTTTATTGATCGATACCTGGCCAAACAGATAATCCACATCATGATCCGGCTCGGTGCTTTTCGCCAGAATAACCGTTTTCGATGTGCTGGATGTCGCGCCACCCATACCATCAATCTGCTGACCATAAGGATCGGGAGAGCCAATAACGCGCAACAGAATGCTGTCACGGGCTTTACCCGGAACCTGTGCCGCTGGCGGCAGATCTGTCAGGCTGAAAAATACACCTTTTGATGTACCGCCACGCATATAGGTGGCTGGAATTTTAATTTGTTTTTCAGACATCTCTTGCCTCGTACACAATAAGAAAGATGCAAAATAAGAACGACTTAAAATAAGAACTACAGAAACCGACCCGAAATAAACAGGGTGGGCAGAGCCCACCCTACTGTGTTACTTCACGTTCAGTTAACTCAACCGAGTTATTCGCCCTGCAGGAAGTCCTGGGCAAATTTCTGCAGCACACCACCCGCCTTATAAACGTTTACTTCGGCTTCAGTATCCAGACGACAGGTCATCGGCACTTCCACTTTTTCGCCATTATTACGAGTAATAACCAGAGTTAAATCACACCGTGGGCTCAGATCACCGATCACATCGTAGGTTTCGGTACCATCCAGCTTGAGTGTTTTACGGGTTGTGCCGGCTTTAAATTCCAGCGGCAACACGCCCATACCAATCAGGTTGGTACGGTGAATCCGTTCAAAACCTTCTGCAGCAATGGCTTCAACACCCGCCAGACTGACGCCTTTTGCAGCCCAGTCACGGGAAGAACCCTGACCGTAGTCTGCACCGGCGACAATAATCAGCGGCTGTTTACGGTTCATGTAGGTTTCAATCGCTTCCCACATGCGCACAACCTGACCTTCCGGCTCAATACGTGCCAGAGAACCCTGTTTCACGTTACCGCTTTCGTCGAGCACCATCTCGTTCATCAGCTTAGGATTCGCCAGAGTAGCGCGCTGAGCCGTCAGGTGATCCCCACGATGGGTGGCATACGAGTTAAAGTCTTCTTCCGGCAGACCCATTTTCGCCAGATATTCGCCAGCTGCGCTGGACGCCAGGATCGCATTGGACGGAGACAGGTGATCCGTGGTGATGTTATCCGGCAGCAACGCCAGCGGACGCATACCTTTCAGCTCACGGGTCGCCGCCTGAGCGCCTTCCCAGTATGGTGGGCGACGGATATAAGTCGACATTGGACGCCAGTCGTACAGAGGGCTTGGCGCTTTCTCTGCAGCATCCATATCGAACATCGGAATATAGATCTGACGGAACTGCTCCGGCTTTACGCTGGCCGCTACAATGGCATCGATTTCTTCATCCGATGGCCAGATGTCTTTCAGGCGGATTTCTTTGCCATCAACCACACCCAGTACGTCCTGTTCAATATCAAAACGCATGGTACCGGCAATCGCGTAGGCGACGACCAGAGGTGGCGATGCCAGGAACGCCTGTTTGGCGTATGGGTGAATACGTCCGTCAAAGTTACGGTTACCGGACAGTACCGCAGTGGAGTACAGATCGCGGTCAATAATTTCCTGCTGAATTTTTGGATCCAGCGCACCGGACATGCCGTTACAGGTGGTACAGGCAAAGGCCACAATACCAAAACCCAGTTTTTCCAGCTCAGGCAGCAGACCTGAATCATTCAGATACAGCTCAGCAACTTTGGAACCCGGCGCAAAGGATGATTTAACCCATGGCTTACGTACCAGACCCAGTTCGTTAGCTTTTTTCGCCAGCAGGCCAGCCGCGACAACGTTGCGCGGGTTGGAGGTGTTGGTACAGGAGGTAATCGCGGCAATAATAACCGCCCCATCCGGCATCAGACCTTCGGCTTCTTCTGCTTTGGCCGCATCCAGATTTTTAGCGATGCCTTTTGCCGCCAGATCAGCAGTTGCCAGACGCGCATGCGGATTGGATGGGCCAGCCATGTTGCGACCCACAGCTGACAGATCAAACGTCAGAACACGTTCGTACTCAGCGCCGCTCAGAGCATCCGCCCACAGACCGGTTTCTTTGGCGAATTTTTCTACCAGAGCAACCTGTTCCGGCTCACGACCGGTCAGATTCAGATAATCAATGGTCTGCTCATCGATATAAAACATGGCTGCAGTCGCGCCATATTCCGGTGTCATATTGGAAATGGTTGCCCGGTCACCGATGGAAAGACTGGATGCACCTTCACCAAAAAATTCAACGTAAGCACCAACAACACGCTCTTTACGCAGGAATTCAGTCAGCGCCAGAACGATATCGGTTGCGGTAATACCAGGCTGACGCTTGCCTTTCAGCTCAACGCCAACGATATCCGGCAGACGCATCATGGATGGGTGACCCAGCATTACGGTTTCTGCTTCCAGACCACCAACACCAACAGAAATAACACCCAGCGCATCAACGTGCGGGGTATGGGAGTCGGTACCGACACAGGTGTCCGGGTAAGCAACGCCGTCTTTCACCTGCACAACCGGCGACATTTTCTCCAGGTTAATCTGGTGCATAATGCCGTTACCGGCCGGGATGACATCGACGTTATCGAACGCAGTTTTGGTCCAGTTAATAAAATGGAAACGGTCTTCGTTACGACGGTCTTCAATGGCGCGGTTTTTCTCAAACGCATCCGGATCAAAACCACCACATTCAACAGCCAGCGAGTGGTCAACAATCAGCTGAGTCTGAACCACAGGATTCACTTTCGACGGATCACCGCCTTTATCAGCAATCGCGTCACGCAGACCAGCCAGATCCACCAGAGCGGTCTGACCGAGAATGTCATGACAGACAACACGCGCCGGATACCACGGGAAATCGAGATCGCGTTTGCGCTCAATCAGCTGTGTTAACGCATCATTCAGCAGTTCTGGCTCGCAACGGCGCACCAGCTGTTCTGCCAGAATCCGGGAAGTGTATGGCAGGCCAGCGTAGCTGCCTGGCTTAATTGCATCGACGGCGGCGCGGGTATCGAAATACTCGAGGTCGGTACCAGCCAGCGATTTACGGAATTGGGTGTTCATAATTATTGCTCTGCTTAAACGCGCAGAACGCGGATTAATATTGATTCAATCCGCGCCCTGCTTCGACATTAGAAATAAACGACAGGGGCGTTATTAAGCGCGCTCTGCAATTGGCGTTACTGCACGCAGTTCTTCACCGGTATATTCGGCACTTGGGCGGATAATACGGTTATCAGCACGCTGTTCCATAACATGGCCAGCCCAACCAGTCAGACGACTGCACACGAAAATTGGTGTGAACAGTTTGGTTGGAATACCCATGTAGTTATAGGCAGATGCGTGGAAGAAATCGGCGTTACAGAAAAGTTTTTTCTCACGCCACATAACCGCTTCGCAACGCACAGAAATATCATAAAGATTGGTATCACCATTTTCGCCGGCCAGTTTTTCTGACCAGAGTTTAATAATGGCGTTACGCGGATCGGACTCGCTGTAAATCGCGTGACCGAAGCCCATGATTTTTTCTTTACGTTCCAGCATACCCATCAGCTTCTGTTCTGCATCTTCAGCATCGTTCATGCCTTCGATCAGTTCCATCGCTGCTTCATTGGCGCCACCGTGCAGAGGGCCACGCAGAGAACCGATAGCACCGGTAACACAGGAGTGAATATCACTCAGCGTTGAAGCACACACACGGGCAGTAAATGTTGAAGCATTAAATTCATGTTCGGCATACAGGATCAGGGATGCGTGCATAACGCGCACATGCAGATCGGATGGTTTTTCATTGTGCAGTGTCCACAGGAACTGCTCAGCAATGGAATCCGCACCGGTTTCTTCATTAATGCGTTTGCCGTTGTGGCTGAAGTTGTACCAGTAGTTAATCATGCCCGGAAACAGCGCCAGCATACGGTCTGTTGCGTCCTGCTGCTGATCAAAACTGAGTTCAGTTTCGAGGTTCCCCAGCATGGAGCAACCGGTACGCATAACATCCATTGGGTGCGCGTCTGCAGGAATACGTTCCAGCACTTCTTTCAGTGCTTCCGGCATTTTACGCAGGCCTTTCAGCTTGGTTTTGTAAGCATCCAGCTCAGACTGGTTTGGCAGCTTGCCTTTAAGAATCAGGTAAGCCACTTCTTCAAACTGACAGTTATCAGCCAGATCTTTAACGTCATAACCACGGTAAGTCAGGCCGGAACCGGATTTACCTACGGTAGACAGTGCAGTTTTACCGGCTACCTGACCACGCAGGCCAGCACCACTCAGTTCTTTTGCCATGATGTATCTCCCAATCTAATCGTTAACGCTGCTTACTTGTTTTTGCCTTCGGCAAACAGTGCATCCAGTTTTTGTTCGAATTCGTGATAGTTCAGGTAATCGTACAGTTCCATACGGGTCTGCATCATATCAACCACTTTACGCTGATCACCGTCTTCCAGGATCGCTTTGTAAACGGTTTCTGCCGCTTTATTCATCGCACGGAAAGCGCTCAGCGGATACAGCACCATGCCAGCGCCCCATTCTGCCAGCTGTTCGGTATTCCACAGTTCGGTCGCACCAAACTCGGTGATGTTCGCCAGCACAGGTACATCCAGCGCTTCAGAAAATGCGCGGTAATGCTCTTCGGTTTTAATCGCTTCGGCGAAGATGCCGTCAGCACCGGCTTCCACGCAGGCGATTGAGCGTTCGATCGCTGCTTCAATACCTTCCTGCTGGAAAGCATCGGTACGCGCCATAATGAAGAAGCTTTCATCGTTACGGGCATCCACTGCCGCTTTGATACGGTCAGTCATTTCATTTTGCGAAACGATTTCTTTGTTCGGACGGTGGCCACAACGCTTCTGGGCAACCTGATCTTCCAGGTGAACAGCAGCGGCGCCGGCTTTTTCCATTTGCTGAATCGTGCGGGCAATATTGAATGCACCACCCCAGCCGGTATCGATATCAACTAATAACGGCAGAGAGCTCGCTGAGGTAATACGGCGCACGTCTTCGATCACGTCGTTCAGTGAGGTAATGCCCAGATCCGGCAGACCATAGGAGGCGTTCGCTACACCACCACCGGACAGGTAGATCGCCTGGTGGCCAATGCGCTCTGCCATCATGGCGGCGTAAGCATTAATGGTACCTACGATCTGCAGTGGTTTGTTGTCTGCCAGTGCTTTACGGAATTTCTGACCTGGAGTCATTGCCGACCCTCCTCTTCAGCCAAACGGGTTTCAAGGTTTGTTATCGACGTCTGAATATGACGCCGCATGAGCAGTTCAGCCAGCTCTGCATCCCGTGCAGCGATGGCTTCTACGATTCGTTTGTGTTCCTGCAGCGCCTGTGGCGGGCGTTTGCTGCTGGTACTGGTCTGATAACGATACATACGCACGATGTGGTACAGATCGCCACACAGCATCTGATACAGGCGGCTGTTTTTGCTGCCTTTGATAATACGGTAGTGGAAATCCAGATCGCCCGCCTTCTGGTAATAGGCCAATCCCTGTTCTGCAGCGATGGAATCTTCGTGTTCTTTCAGCAGTGCGTACAACTCCTGAATTTCGTCATCCGTCATACGGGTGGCCGCCAGGCGACAGGCCATACACTCAAGTTCCAGCCGGACTTCATAGATGTCACGCAGCTCAGTGGTGGTAAGGGATACCACTCTGGCGCCGGCATGAGGAACACGCTTCACCAGATTACGCGCCTCAAGGCGCTGAATGGCCTCACGCATCGGCGCACGGCTGCCACCATAACGCTCAACCAGTGTCTGCTCTGACAGACGATCCCCCGGGCGCAGCTCACCGCGTACGATCGCTGTGGTCAGCTCGGTAAATACTTTTTCAGCCAGAGTCATTGGTTCAGACATAAGATTGTCTACAATCCTTAACGTTTGATGGCAGTTTACTCGCAAAAACTCATTAAGCAACCGCTTATAAGACTAAGATTGTATGCAATATGGGAATTTTACCGATCAGAGAGTCTGTCGATAGGGATGTTACGGATACAAAAAAGCCCGGCATGGCCGCAATGCTGTTCACTTAAGACTTGAAGCTTGGTGGACAGCAACTGAAAATCCGGACAAGTTCTCTTGTCCGGATTTTTTTGTGTCTATTCAACAGCTACTGCTCAGTATCGAAGAGCTCCATTCCTTTTCCGATCATTCTACCTTTACACAAAACATCCCGGTTGAGTGGATTGAATCCGCTTTAACGCTCTCTGCGAAAGCCTCCATCCGAAGACGACGACTACCGGAAGATCAGGTCCTCTGGCTTGTGCTGGGCATGGCCTTGTTCCGCAATGAACCGATTCAGGAAGTCGCTCGTCGACTCAATATCTGCTCAGAAGGTCTCGCGTCTGAAAGCCTGATCGCTAAAAGTGGCATCTCCGCCGCGCGTCAGCGCTTAGGTGCCGACCCCTTGCAGTGGCTGTTTCAACGGACGGGGGAACATTGGGCAAATGAGCGTTTTGAGGGTGATGACTGGCAAGGGCTGCAGGTTTTTGCCGTCGATGGCGTGCTGTTCAGAACACCGGATACACCTGATTTACGTGAGCACTTCGGTTCCGGTAATACCTCGACCCAACGACAGACACCATACCCCATGCTGCGCTGTGTCGCTCTGATGAACACCCATTCGCATGTTGTGATGGATGCTCAGGTCAGCCCCTACCGGCGCGGAGAGATCCCATTAGCAGAGACCATGCTTGCTAAAATACCGGATCACAGTATCACGCTGTTTGATAAAGGATTCTGGAGTGCCAATCTGATGCATAGCCTCATGGATAAGGGATGTGACCGGCATTGGCTGATTCCGGCACGCACTAACCTGGTTTATGACGTCGTTGAACATTACGGTGATGGCGATGAATTGTGGCAAATGAAAGTGTCGCCTCAGGCGCGGAAAAAGAATCCCTCATTGCCTGAATACTGGCAGGTCCGGGCCGTGACATACGACGTTGCCGGTAAAACAAAGACGGTTCTGACATCACTTCCTGCAAGCGGCTACAGCGCTGAAAGCATTGCCGGGCTGTACCATCAGCGCTGGGAAATTGAGCTTGGGTTCAGGGATATCAAATCATCGATGCTGAGTAATGCGGTGACACTGAGAAGCAAAACAGTAGCGCTGGTGTATCAGGAATTATGGGGGATTTTTCTGGCTTACAACCTGATCCGCCGGGAAGCCAGTCATGCTGCGGCCAGCCACGGTCAACGAGCGAAAGATGTCCGTTTTAAGATGGCGTTTGAATACATAGCGGCGAATTTAGTCGTTATGGCGGGGGCGAAGCCCGAGTCAAAAACGGGCAATCGCCTGAAAAATCTGCGATCAGGGATATGCAATTTATTTCTGGACAGAAAGAACCCGAGGCCGGGCAGGCCTCGAATGGTGAAGATAAGCAAAACCCGTTATCCGGTGAATCGNAATGCTGCTCCGCTTAAGTGAACAGCATTGCGGCATGGCCGGGCTTTTCAGGTATCAGATGCTGAGCAGCCCTTATTCAGGCATGCTCAGAGGTTCAGGAGATACGATCACGCCGTTATTATCAGCGTAGACGTATTGGCCCGGAATGAACTCAACGCCGCCAAATTTAACCGGGACATTGATGTCACCCAGGCCGCGCTTGTCAGTCTTCAGCGGAACAGTCGCCAGCGCCTGAACGCCCAGATCGGTCTCCATAATGGCATCAACATCACGAATGCAACCGTAGATAATCGCACCTTCCCAGCCGTGTTTCGCAGCTTTTTCGGCGATCATGTCACCCATCAGCGCNTTACGCATGGAAGCACCACCATCGATGACCATGACTTTGCCCTTGCCATCCTGCTCGACCAGCTCTTTCACTTTGGAGTTGTCTTCATAACATTTGACAGTAACGATCTCACCACCAAATGACTCAATGCCGCCGTAGTTGGTGAACATCGGCTCAACAACCTGAACCAGATCCGGGTATTCATCACACAGATCCGGAGTAATGTATCGGGTCATAGCGTATTCCTTAATTATGAAAATGGGTTTGGGTGTGCTGACACTTTACCACGAATGCCCCAAGGGCCTGTCAAGTCCGGACAGCGTTCGATGCCGGGCATTCACCCCTGCATCTGCCGTCCGACGTGTGCGGTGATTCAGGCTTCTGATTCAGGCTTCTATAGTGAGTGGCTTTGAGCCAGTCAGATATTTGGGGCCAGACTTCTTTGCCTGCAGTCTGTCCAGACATCATATCCAGATGACCGTAGTCCTGACTTAAGCCAGAGCCGGTACCGAGAGGGATAAATGTTTTATCGCCACCGTACAGCGCGGCAAAGCGCGAGCAATATTCCACCGGCTCAGAACGGTCAGCCTCTCCGGCCAGCGCCAGCAAAGGCACCGGGGTGCCATCTTTCCAGGCCGGTAACAGCTTCTGCTGCGTGGATGCCAGCTGCCAGGCGCCAAACAGCGAATGTCTGGCAAGATACTCATCAATAATACCGGCTGGCTCTGCTTCCTGACCTAAGCCCAGTTTACGCCCGTCCAGCTCTCCTTTCATATTTACCCGGGTACGGGCAGCCAGAGAAGCAAACGGAACCCACTGGTACATTGGCCGACGGATAGCCTGCGCTGCAATAATGACCATGCCACTGCACTTTTCGTCGCGCAGCAGACCGCCGGCAACCGCCGCTGCAATGGTCACCCCACCCAATGAATGGCCAAGCCAGACCGGCGCTTTACCGGATTTTTCATGGACAAACTCGGCAACTGCCGGCAGGTCATACAAGGCATAGCGTTCCTGGGTGTTACTGCGGTAGTCCTGATTGCGTGGCGACATACCATGGCCGCGCATATCCATCATCCAGACGTCAAAGCCCTGATCCAGCAAATGCCGGGCGAGACCTTCACCAACGCCTGACAGCCAGAATCCACGATTGTTGAAACTGCCATGCAGCAGAATCACAGGAACCCCACTGTGCGGCTTATTCTGGTAACCCAGATGAGAAACCGCGACCTGGACACTGAGGTCCGGGTCGCGGTTATGTTTTACGAGATACACATCCTCTGTCAGTCCGCTAAAGGCATCCGCCCGCAGCAGACTGACCGGGAAAAGCTCACTGCTGCTTTTCATTCCGGTTTAACTATCCTTATTTATCCGCCAGGAAGAACCAGGTATCCAGCACGGAATCCGGGTTAAGGGAAACACTGTCGATACCATGTTCCATCAGCCATTTGGCAAAATCCGGGTGATCGGACGGCCCCTGACCACAGATACCAATGTACTTATTGGCTTTCTTACAGGCTCTGATCGCATTTTCCAGCAACGCCAGAATGGCTTCGTTACGCTCGTCAAACAGGTGCGCAATAATGCCGGAATCACGGTCCAGACCCAGAGTCAGCTGGGTCAGGTCGTTGGAGCCGACAGAGAAACCATCAAAGTATTCCAGGAACTGTTCCGCCAGCAGTGCGTTGGCTGGCAGTTCGCACATCATGATCAGTTTCAGATCATTCTCGCCGCGCTTCAGACCGTTTTCCGCCAGCAGGTTAGATACCTGCTCCGCTTCACCCACGGTACGCACAAACGGCACCATGATTTCCACGTTAGTAAAGCCCATCTCGTTACGGACTTTTTTCATGGCACGACATTCGAGCTCAAAGCAGTCGCGGAAGTTTTTCGAGATATAGCGGGATGCGCCACGGAAACCCAGCATCGGGTTCTCTTCTTCCGGCTCGTACAGACGACCACCAATCAGATTGGCGTACTCGTTGGATTTGAAGTCTGACAGACGTACGATCACACGCTTAGGCCAGAACGCTGCGGCCAGAGTGGAGATACCTTCCACCAGTTTTTCCACGTAGAAGTCCACCGGACCCGGGTAGCCGGAGATACGGCGCTCAACGGTCGGCTTCACTTCTTCCGGCAGGGAATCGAAGTTCAGCAGTGCTTTAGGGTGCACGCCGATCATACGGTTAATAATAAATTCCAGTCGTGCCAGACCAACACCGGCACTTGGCAGCCCCTGGAAGTCGAAGGCACGATCCGGGTTACCGACGTTCATCATAATCTTGAACGGCAGATCCGGCATGGAATCCACGCTGTTGGTACGCACATCAAAGTCCAGCGCACCTTCATAAACAAAACCTGTGTCCCCTTCTGCACAGGAAACCGTCACTTCCTGACCATCACTGAGCAGTTCAGTGGCATCCTCACAGCCAACCACCGCAGGAATACCCAGCTCACGGGCGATGATCGCAGCATGACAGGTACGGCCACCACGATTGGTCACAATCGCGGCAGAGCGCTTCATAACCGGCTCCCAGTCAGGGTCAGTCATATCGGCGACCAATACATCCCCTTCGCGCACCTGATCCATCTCTTCAACACTGTTGATGACACGGACTTTACCCTTACCGATGCGGTGACCAATGGAGCGGCCTTCGGCCAGCACTTTGCCGGTCTCTTTCAGCAGGTAGCGCTCCATAACGTTCTTGCTGGCACGGCTTTTCACGGTTTCCGGACGGGCCTGAACAATGTAAAGCTTGCCATCATCGCCATCTTTGGCCCATTCAATGTCCATCGGACGCTGGTAGTGCTTCTCAATGATCATGGCCTGACGGGCAAGGTTCTCAACCTCGTCATCCGCCAGCGAGAACACCTGACGCAGATTGCGGTCAACGCGCTGAGTCTCAACCGACTTACCTACACTGGCATCCTGGCTGTAAACCATTTTGATCGCTTTTGCGCCCAGATTGCGGCGCAGGATGGCCGGACGGCCAGCAGAGAGGTTTTCTTTGTGAACGTAAAATTCATCCGGGTTAACGGCGCCCTGCACCACGGTTTCACCGAGGCCGTATGAGGAGGTCACAAACACCACTTTATCGAAACCGGATTCGGTATCCAGTGTAAACATAACGCCACTGGAAGCCGTTTCACTGCGCACCATGCGCTGAATACCAGCAGACAGAGCCACTTTATGGTGGTCAAAGCCCTGGTGGTCACGGTAGGCAATGGCGCGGTCGTTAAACAGAGAGGCGAACACATCGCGGATCGCCAGCAGAACGTTGTCGATACCAACAATATTCAGGTGAGTTTCCTGCTGACCGGCGAAGGAGGCATCCGGCAGGTCTTCTGCGGTTGCCGATGAACGTACGGCAACTGCGATGTTGGCATTACCTTCCTGCAGTTTGCTGAAGGCTTCACGTACGTCTTTTTCCAGCTGCGGCGGCAGCGGCGCATCCAGAATCCAGCTACGGATCTGTGCGCCGGTATCGCTCAATGAGCGGATATCGTTTACATCAAGAGCGTCGAGGGCTTTCTGGATACGCTGATCCAGCCCTTCAAACGCGAGGAATTCGCGGTATGCATCCGCCGTGGTTGCAAAGCCTCCGGGAACCGAAACACCGGCCTCTGAGAGGTTGCTGATCATTTCACCGAGGGACGCATTTTTGCCCCCGACCCTTTCCACATCACCCATGGATACCTGATCAAACCACAGTACGTAATCAGTCAACGTGCTTCTCCTGTAACTATGCACACCTGCCAGAATCAAATAAACTCGCCTAAGCGGTCATTGGCTGCGTAATACTAAGTCCACGGGAAACAAATTTCCACATGAAGAGAACCGCCTTCTTTATCTCGGACGGTACCGGGATCACCGCAGAAACGCTGGGCAACAGCCTGCTGTCTCAATTCAAGGCTATCGAATTCGAGCGGGTCACCCTGCCGTATATCGACTCAGTCGAAAAAGCCCATAACGCAGCCGATCGCATCAATGCTGCTGCTGAAAAAAGCGGCAAGCCCGCGATCGTGTTCGACACCATTGTAAATGGTGATATCCGCCGGATTATTGATTCAGCCAATGCTTTGAAGATTGATATTTTCGGAGCATTCCTGGCGCCACTGGAAGCTGAGCTGCAGGTAGAATCCTCCTACAGTGTCGGCACCTCGCACTCCTCGGCCACCAGTTCCAGCTATATCGCCCGTATTGATGCGGTGAATTTTGCACTGGATAACGATGACGGTGCCCGCACCCGCCAGTATGCAGAAGCAGACATTATTCTGGTCGGTGTTTCGCGCTCCGGCAAAACGCCTACCTGTCTCTACCTGGCCATGCAGTTCGGCATCAAGGCAGCAAATTATCCGCTGACCGAAGAGGATATGGATGACCTGAAAATTCCGGTCAGTCTGGAAAAATACCGTCACAAATTATTTGGTCTGACCATCGACCCGGATCGCCTGGCAGCCATCCGTAATGAACGCCGTGCCAACAGCCGCTACGCCTCACTGAAACAGTGTTATCACGAAATTGATGAAGTCGAGATGCTGTATCAACGGGAAAACATTCCCTTCATCAGCACCACGGATAAATCGATTGAGGAAATTTCCACGCGCATTATGGTGGAAACGCAACTGGAACGCCGCCTGCGCAACTGAGCGCAGGCGCTGTTGCTGTAAACATCGTCAGGAACCGCGTGTTGCCCGGTGAGCATTCATGGCACGGGCAATGGTGCGCGGCTTGGTAAACACCAGACTGTGATCTGCACCCGCTACCGACTCATAACGCCAGTCTGAACTTGTCTCTGCCAGCTGCTGATGGCGCTCATGCATATAGGCCGGCGTTAAACCACCGACAAAACTCACACCGGACCATGGCGCCTGCCAGCTCAGGAAATAATCCGCACGCTGCATTATTTCAACGCTCACCGCATTTAAAGACAAAGCAAAGCCATCACGGTTTTCTTTAAGACGATTGATCGTCATCTGATCCACCGCACTGTTGGCCGGTCGTGCCGGTGAAACGGAATCGAGAAATTTCAGAAACGTGTTGTCATCCGCATTACCGGATAAAATCGCCGCAGAAATATCAGCATAGGTTCCGGCTTTGGCATTAAGCTCAGTTTTATCGCCGGAAAACAACATGGCAGGTTCCAGCAGATAAACGTTATTAACCGGCTGGCCAGTCTCAGCCAGAGCATGGGTCACCATACCACCGAAGGAATACCCGGCAATATCCACCCTACTCCAGTTAATGCGGATCAGCAGTTCCTGAATCTGTCGGGCATAGTCATTCACAACCGGTTCGCCGTTATCAAGAAAGCGGCTTTTGCCCATACCAGCGAAATCCGGAATCAGAATTTCATCCCACTCTTCCAGATAATTCACCAGATACATCCAGGTAACTTCACCCGCCACGCCAGCGCCATGCAATAACACCAGCCGACGTAATTCGCCGTCTGTCCGTAATCTGGGTTTCTGAATAACCAGCGCATGCTGAATGGCTGAAGCGGTGGTTAAATTTAGGGGATGCTTATCCATGAATGGTTCCTACTGAAATCAGAACCATTCTACCTCAAGGGAGGAATCTTCCGGTACCGCACCGCGGAAGAACAGTATGTATCCACGAACATCCGGGTCCTCAATACGGATCACGGATTCACGATATGCCTGGCGATGCCAGTTAGCCGGAATAGTCTGCTCCTGCATCCTCTCAAGGTAATGCAGCGGCACAAAGTCATCATCCACCGCGATCAGCGCGGCGTCCACATCAGTACTTCGGATGCGCAATGTCAGCGTGAAGGCATCCGTGTTTTCCGCATTATAAAAATACCAGGCTGGCGACAAGCCACTCCTGGCCGGAAAAGGACTGTTCTGCTGGATATGACGAAAAATCGTCGAACTACCCGCTGCCCGCAAAGGTTTCGCCTGCTGGCGAAAAGCTGCGCAACACCCGGATTGCCGGACTGCGGATGCAACCCGCTGCGGTGGAATCAGAATGTGATCGTAGAACACTGTTTCACTGTCAGCATTATTCTCCTGACCACCTGCCACAGCTCCCTGAGGAATAAACTCGCTGCGCACCCGGCCATCGGTGTCAGTCCAGATAAAAAATGGCGGATGCTCCTGCCGTTCCTGCTCTAACGCCGCTTCGAGTTCCGCTTCACTGAGATACTCTTCAGCCGCCGGGACTTTTGCATTTGAATCTGTTCGTACATCTACTGGGGTGTTTGAGGCTGCATCTGAAGCTGTATCTTTTGGCCTATCTATCGAGGCTTTTTTCGTGTTCGTATTCGTGTTCTGCCCATTATTTTCAGAATCTGCGCCTGCTGCCCGAATCTTTTGCCCGTCACCCGCTTGCCCCTCATCCTCTTGCCCGCCACCCTCTTTCACCTTAACAGCTGGGCGCGGAGAGTTGTGAATACGCCCTTCAGCATCCATCCAGGTAAAATATCCATCCTCTGCTGCTGTCGCCGGCGCCACACCAGAACAGATAAAGATAATGGTCAGAACTTGGTACGGAAGGAGAAACCTGCGGCGCCAATGGTCAGCCGGGTTTCTACGTCCAGCCCGGGATACGGATTGGTTACAGTACATGTAAGACAGTTTCGGTTAAGTGCATTACTGGAATTTTCATATTCGCCACTCGCTTCAGCATCCTGCGGATCGGCCAGAATCGTTTCCTGAGATTGCATAAAACTCAGCGACAGATCAACCACAGTATCCAGGTCCCACTGATACCCCATACCCAGGCTGTACATGCGGGCGAATCCTAACGGTGCCTGAATGCTGCGGGCTTCATCCGGGATTGACGATTTACGCGGTTCGTAGCCAAGACGCAGCTGAACACGGGAATTCAGGTCATACTGAAAACCAAAGCCAAAACTCCACACACTTTTGTAACCCAGCGGCTGGCGCAGCGTATCGTTAGTCACCAGATCCGGAGCAAGTGTTTTGGCTGCCCCAAGAAAACTGACCTGACGGTCAAACCGGAATTTCAGCTCATCCCACTTATCAAAGTCCGTCCAGCCGGCATCGGCGTTAAATTGAAAGTCATCCAGGAAACGTAATTTAATCCCTGTCTGAAAATGCTGCGGATATATTAATTCTGTGGTGACATTCCCTGCTTCTTTTTTAAGCCCGGTTGGCAGTGAAAAGATAGCACCGCCAATAGCACCGACGATTGAGTTGTTAAATGTGCGGAAGAAGTCAGCAAAGTCGTCGGAGTAATTCAGTTCATAGGTTCCCTTGAGTCGGGATTTTGCTTCACTCTGATACCCCATACCAAAAGCAAACCAGTCAACCGGCTCCCATAACAGGCCAAGGTTAAAAGACGGAGAGAGCGTCTCTTCGGTTTTAATCGTCAGCTCGCCCACATCGTCATAGGGTCCGACATTACCGCCGCACAGGCTGATAATCGGCGCCAGCGGGTCATTGCCTGTGGAATTACCATTATCATCAAAACAGGCAAATGCATCCTGCAATTCTTCCAGAACCGATATCAGCACATTGGGCGCACGAATATCCTGAACCACTGCAACCGCCTGATGGGAGAACAGAAAACCCGCCCCCAGAGAAAGTTGATCATTTACCTGATAACCAAAAGAAGGTGAGAAATAGGTAAAGCGCTGCAGCGCTACCTGCTTCGCCTGAAACCGCCCGGCGTCATCATCCTCTTTGGCAAAGCCCGCGGCCATTGGTGCATATACCGCATTAGCAAAGGTGAATTTTGAACCTGGAGGTTTGATGGAAATACCGCCATTGGGCAGCGTCAGCAACGGCAATGTCATTGGCATAATGCCATAGCCAGGAATATACGCTGCGGCTGTCGCTTCGCTTTTCGCATTGCCATTCTGATCGAGGATCGGATCATCTGCGATGTCCAGCAATCCAGCCTGGGATGAGTCGTAATCCTCAGGCAAGCTGAAATCAGCCTCCGATTTCAGCACGATATTCATAAGCTGTATCTGAATCTGCCGGTCATCCAGCTTCGTCAGACCTGCCGGATTAAAATGAATATCCATAATGCCGACCGGGTCAGCCGTTACCGCATTCCCGAGCGACATTGCCTTGGTATCAATAAACAGGTTCTGCGACAGCTGCCCATAGGCAAAGACAGGCATCAGCAAAAATAAACCGGTGAGAAATCTCATTAACATGTGCCACTGCTTAATTATTGTTATTACGATCCATGTCATGGCAAAGCTCAGCTTCCTGCCGGAGCCTTAACACCTTCTATATCGATTGGTAACGAGAGCCCCAGAATGATATCCGGGGAAAGTTCTGTCATACCAAACCCGACGTTAACGTTAGCAATGGTTTTTGGTGACACCCTGACACCAAGCGCAAAGTTCATGATGCCTGACATCTGACTGCCGACAGTCGATGTCTGACGCTCTCCACCGGAACGGAATACAAATGTCGTCTCGTCATTAAAAGACCCCTGAAAAGACGCACTGAGCGATACGTCGTAAGACAGGGAATAAGCAAAGCCCATAGAGAAAGAAATACTGCTGCCAGGATGAACTTCTGTCAGCAAAGACGAGCCGCGAACCTGATTGAGCCCTTTTTCCGGCAGGTTATAGCCATAACTGGCGGAACCAAAAAGAACGACAGGATCCAGTACTTTTGATGCACTGACGCCACCGGATACCGTGTAGTAACCAGAGCCTGTCGACAGACTTTCGTCCGTATCGATCTCATACGGACTGTCACCGGTTTTCAGTTTAAGACTGCCAAACCATGTCTGGCTGAGCTTACCCGGTATGTATTCGAACGGCTGATAGCGAACCGTTGAGCTGATATCACCCAGAGAATAAGCAGTCAGAGAATCTTCGGTATCGAATTTTGCGACCAGCGGCAGGCGCCCACCAATCGTCAGATTGTCGAACAGACCATAATCCAGTGCGAAGGAATTGGTAAAAGTATGACTGGCAACCGGACTGACATCCGCATTACGTATCGTAGATGACCCTGTTGGCTGGCCTTCAGAATCCAGCGTTGGTTCAATCACCAGATCCAGACGCTGATCGCCGTAGTAACTGTAATCAAAGTTATAATTCAGCGATACGCCGCCTTCACGCAACAGGGAATAGTTTTTCTCTGCCGCCTCAAATACTTCTTCCAGCGCCTTTTCTGTATCGGCATCGTTTTCCTGTTTGGACAGCGCCTCCCGCGCTCTGGAAAGATCAGCATCCTGCTCAGCCAACAGATTGTTTGAGAATGTCAGCAACGCCAGCGAGGCGGCCAAAATTAACCGGTTACCCATAATATCCCTTTGATCCCGTATTATTATTTTCTTCTGAAGCGCAGTTCTTTATGAATGCTTTCATTGGGGTCGTCCGTCACGCGGACATTAAATTCATCACGTTTACGGCCGTCGGATGAATCCTCGACGACAATCTCATAAACCGGATTACCGCTTTCTTCATCAACGACTGCTTCACCTTGTTCATCTGTTTTCTGCTGGTAAGAGGAATAAGCATTGTTATACAGCTCACCTAATTTGTTGGTAATGCTGTCGCTGTAGCGCATTGCCATCAGAGGGAATTCACGATATGCATTTTCTGCAATCACATAATCTGCAACATAACGCATATCCTCTTCGCGCAGCTCAAGTCCGGAAGCAGGCTTATGTCCGTTAGGGAAGACGATAAACAACACATTGTTATCCCAGACTTCCAGGAACCGGTTCAGGGTGAAACTAATATTGCCGAGAGCAGGATCGGCCAGATAGACCCGCCCTTCATAAACGCTGCGCAGCACCACAAAATGCTTAAATCCTGCATATTCAATAGGCACAATCGCGGGGTGATCCAGCTCCAGCAAGTCTTTGGCTTCCGCTTTAAAACCGCCGGACGGATGGCCCAGCGCAGTCACCAGACGTTTCATATCCAGCAGCGAAAAGCCGCGGCGTTCGATAATCCGCTCTGTTTCGCCGAACCTCAGCAAACCTTCCATCACCTGACGCTCCTGGAAGTTACGTCCGAGATAAAAGTCGAGCAAGGTAGTGAGTGCGGCTGAACCACAGGAATAGTCATACGCCTGGCGGACGACGTTACGGAATTTCTGGCGTACCAGAGGTTCAACATTTACCACTTCATCGTGCTGAAAATCTTCATTAACAGCGACCCGGTAAACGGTATCCCCCTGCGGACGATCATTCACAATGGCAAACTCATGCACCATTGCAAAACCTATGATGGATCCCAACAGAATGATGAACACGAATGATGGCCTGCGGCCCCTCCGGATTTATTATTGTTATATTCGCGAGGTGTACAATAGTACAGAAAAGGGCCTTTCCAACCAATAGATAATCAGGCCTTTTACCGGGTGTTTTCTGACAAAAACAGCAAATTCACGGCATAAAAAAACCCGCCGAAGCGGGTCTTTTTCAGCGCCCGATCAGTGACCGTAGATACGCTGGGTCATACCAGAGAGATTGATATCAGAGATCTTTACAGTACCAATGGATTGCTGCGCAATGGCAATACCACCCACCTCCAGCGTACCACTCAATTCACCCATCGCGATATAAACACCACCACCCTGAGCTACAGAACCACCATTCGCCCAGATTTTCTGATCAATGGTTGCGTTAATACGGTTGCCAGAACCATCAGTGTCATAGAACTGCACACCAGTAATCTGAATAGCTGAGCCATTACGCAGGGAGTTGTACACACCCTCCTCTCCTGCATCAAGGGAACCATTGCCATTACCACCCATAGCAACGGAGTCAGCACGAGCCTCAGCCTGCTCATCCGTGTAACCGAACAAACCAACATCCATATTATTCAGATCAATACTGGCGTTAGCAGCGATCACCACACCGGATGTCAGCGCATTACTCACCGGATCCACCCCGTTATCAAAGGTTGCGGCAAGACCATCAGGATCATTAACTTTGTCATATGCGCTCATGTTGTAGATAGTGGTGGTCGAAGCACCCATATCCAGCTGCATAGAGAGATTATTCACCAGCTCTGCATTGTTGGCAGGAGTTCCGGCCTGGCGCAGCATTACACCACTGGCAGAAGCAACCGTCGCGTCAGTCGGGTTATCCGTATTACCGATAGACAGCTGCAGGTCTGTAATAGCCGAAACACCCATCACCAGATTGCCATCAGCATCAACGTCGATGGTTTGGGTGATATCTGCATTGTTGATCTGGATATTTTCAATTGCCAGAGAACCTTCATCGATGTATTCAACTTCACCGATAGAAATGCCATCACCGGCAATATCAATCTCGATGGTCACACCTGCCTGACCGGTGGTGTTACCCATTACCGCATCATCCAGAGCAACCAGATCAGCATTCGCGGCAAATGGTGCTGCTGCGATGGCTGTGGCGAGGGTAGCTTTCTTAAGGAATTTCATGTGCACACTCCTGATTATTTTTCTTGGTTTTAGGGCTTCCATTTGCCCATTCACGGACCATCATTGAGCACGAATGGTGTGAATTTCGTTAAGAGCGGGATACATCAGAAACCGTCTTGTTATTGTTATTATCATTGGCACTAAAGCCTCAGGTCGGGCTCAATCTATTATGGGACTTTAGTGTTGTCTACCCCTTTTTTACAATTGCTTACACTTGATTACGACACCCAATTGCCTAAAATTTGCGGCAATTACCCATAACCATGGGTTTCCCTGTAAAATCAACTACCTACCTTCTCCTGCAGAGTACCGTTTCTGGCCTGTTATGACGCACAAAAGACTCAATACGAGTGCCCGGAAGATTATTAGAACAGGCCACGCCTACCCTGACTCTGTGTTGTTGTTCAGTGCCGACGGGCGCTGGCTGAGATCTTCAGAGGCCGACAACACAGCGGATACAGGTGCCGCGGGCGAAGCCTGGCTGTTTACACTGCCCACCCGGCAGATCGCGGCAAAGACAACAGAAGAACTCAGTAATCTTCACCAGACGCTGAAGCAGCAGATACAAAAGACACAAAGCCAGAGCGGTAGCCGGAAAGATATCTGCTCCGGCTGGGCAGGTTATTTCAGCTATGAAGCTGGCTGTGCGTTACAGGGTCTTTCGTATCATTCTGCGCTGGCCGAATTCGCTTACTATCCGGCAGTAATTCAGCTTAATCCGCAAACGGATGAAGCCACGGTGCGCTTCGCCGAAAGCATGAGCAAACAGGATCAGCAGGACTGGCTGGCCCGGTTTTATCAGCAATCAGAAGAACATCAGACTGCAGAGGCAGAAAGCCCACGCAAGGTTGACTGGCAGCGCCAATGGGACGACGAATTTTATTTCAGCTGCATTCATCGGGTGCACGATTACCTGCGCAGTGGTGATGCTTACCAGGTAAATCTCACTATGCCCTTCAATACCAGTGAAAACCTGAGAAAGCGCTCGCCCTTCCCTCTGCTGCAGCAAATGAATCCGTCGTTTGGCGGCTATCTCAATATGCGGGACAGAAGTATTTTCTCAGCCAGTCCTGAGCGCTTTATCTGCTTTGATGGCCAGCAGATGGTGACTCAGCCGATTAAAGGCACCAGCCGTCGTGGCAGCACGCCCGACGAGGATGAATCCCTGCGCCAATGGCTTGCCGCGAGCAAAAAGAATCAAGCTGAAAACCTGATGATTGTCGATCTGCTGCGTAACGATCTGAGCATTCTGGCCAAGCCGTTCAGCGTACAGGTCGACAAGCTGTTCGACATCGAAACCCACGAGAATGTGCACCATATGGTCAGCACCATCCGCGCAGAGCTGAAAGATGACTGCCATCCGGTTGATGTTATCTGCGCAGCACTGCCGGGCGGCTCTATTACCGGCGCACCGAAGAAACGGGCGATGGAAATCATCGAAGAACTGGAACCCCAGTCGCGCGGTGCTTACTGTGGCAGCATGGGCGTATTCGCTGATAACGGACAGGCGGATTTCAACATTCTGATCCGCAGCATTGATGCCCGCGACGATGGCGCCAGTTGCTGGGCCGGAGGCGGGATCGTGATCGACTCAACAGCGGAAGATGAGCTGGCAGAACTGCACACCAAAATTCAGAAAATTCTCGATTGTTCGTTCTGATGTCATCAGTCTGATGCTGTGCTGAATATTCACCGACAGCCGCAAAGTAAAAAGGCCGCATAAGCGGCCTTTTTCGAACATTTTTAGAACATTTTAATTGAACGCTACTGTCGATTACAGACGGTTCAGTCCGTTCAGCGCAGCAACACGATAGGCTTCTGCCATGGTCGGGTAGTTGAACGTGGTGTTCACGAAATAACGCAGAGTGTTACCTTCACCCGGCTGTTCCATGATCGCCTGACCGATATGCACAATTTCTGCGGCCTGGTCACCAAAACAGTGAATACCCAGAATTTCCAGCGTTTGACGATGGAACAGAATTTTCAGCATACCTACGCCTTCACCGGTAATCTGTGCGCGGGCGATGTTTTTGAAGAAGGCCTGACCCACTTCATACGGCACTTTCTCTTCTGTCAGCTGACGTTCAGTTTTTCCGACCGAGCTGATTTCAGGAATACTGTAAATACCGGTTGGCACAGTATCAACGAAGCGGAAGTCCTCCGGTGAGGAAATCATAGCTGCAGCCGCGCGCCCCTGGTCGTAAGCAGCAGATGCCAGAGACGGCCAGCCGATAACATCACCAGCAGCATAAATATGTTCAATGGAGGTACGGTATTCACGGTCCACTTCAATCTGACCGCGGCTGTTTGGCTGCAGGCCAATATTTTCCAGCCCAAGATCACTGGTATTACCACTGCGCCCTGCTGCCCACAGGAAAGCATCCGCTTTCACTTTTTTGCCGGAGGCCATGACCATAGTGACGTATTTATCATTGGCTTCCACGGAATCAAACTGCTCGTGATGGCGGATCAGGGCACCCTTATCACGCAGGTGATAGCTCAGCGCATCGGAAATTTCGTCATCAAGGAAATTCAGCAGGCGATCCCCCGGGTGAATCAGATCCACCTTCACGCCCAGGCCAGTAAAGATCGAAGCGTATTCACAGCCAATAACACCGGCACCGTAAATAATCAGGGTACGTGGCGTATGCTCCAGGTGAAGAATGGTGTCGGAGTCGTAAACCCGCGGATGAGTAAAATCGATATTGGATGGGCGCCATGGGCTTGAGCCAGTAGCAATAACGATCTCTTTTGCATGCAGACGGGTGTTGGTCTGACTGCCGTGAAAAACATCGATAGTATTTGCATCGGCAAACCGTGCCTTACCCGTGTAAACGCTGATACGGTTACGGCCGTAAAACTCGGTACGCAGCTTCACCTGCTTGCCGATAACCTTCTCAGCACTTTTCAGCACCCGTGGAAAGGAAAACCAGCGCGGCTCACCGATTTCCCGGAACATTGGGTTGGTATTGAACTGAATAATCTGTTTTACAGCGTGACGCAGGGCCTTGGATGGGATAGTACCCAGGTGAGTACAGTTCCCGCCTACCATGTTCTTATCTTCTACGACGGCGACCTTCTTACCTTTCTTGGCTGCATTCATTGCTGCACCTTCGCCCGCTGGGCCAGCGCCGATAACAACCACGTCGTAGCGATAATCTGTCATGCCTTATTTCTCCGTTTGATTAACCAGTGATCCGCATAGCGGACATTACGTATTCTAGGTGAATTCTGCTGAAGCGCCGGATTAGCGCTTAGTCGCATCATAAAAATCAGCCTTGTCGGCTACAGATGCTGCTTTCTTACTTTCTTTTTCGCAGCGGGCTTTGTCACCGCCACATACATCGCAGGCGCTGTCCATGCCGATGGCCGCCATGCCACCACACGACCCGCTGATTGGTTTACGACCAAAAATAACGCCCACCGCCATGGCCGCGATGATCAGTAACATCACGCCAAAGGCAACCATAAACATTGTCATAACTGGCTCCTGCCCTCTCAGGGCTGTTGAAGATAGCGGCGTCTGAACTCTGCGGACGACAACTCACTGAAGCCATCGTCGGTACGCACAATCATAAACACTGCCATACGATATTGTTCCGCCAGGGCCATGCCTTTTTCCGGCCCGGCAACATTCAGCGCGGTCGCCCATCCATCCGCCATCGCTGATGAGGCATCAATCACTGTGACCGATGCCAGACGATGAGTGATGGGACGCCCGGTAAACGGGTTAATGGTGTGAGAGTAACGCACACCATCCCTTTCAAAATAATTACGGTAGTCCCCGGAGGTCGCTACCGCCACATCTTCCGGCTCAATAACCAGCTCAACATTGCGGCCATCAGCCAGCGCTCCCGGACGCTCGACGGCAATCCGCCACGGCGCGTCGCCCGGTTTACGTCCACCCGTGCGGATTTCGCCGCCGATTTCGACCATGTAGTTGTGTATGTTCTTTCCTTCCAGCAACGCAGCAATATCGTCCACGCCCCAGCCTTTGGCGATAGCGGAAAGATCCAGATAGCGTGGCTGCGCCAGTTTGATTGCCGGACGCTGCGGATCAAACTGCAGCACATCCAGCCCGGTGCGGCTCATGGCTTCCGCCAGCACGTCCTCTGAAGGTACCTCATCAGGGTGGGCATCGGGACCGAAACCCCAGAGATTAACCAGAGGCCCGACACTGATATCGAATACACCACCACTCTTCTGATAAATTTCCAGTGAATCTGCGATGACGTCTGCCAGATCTGCCGAGACAGGAATCCAGCCATCATCGGCCAGAGGTGCTTTTGATTGATTTATCAGTGAAAGTTCAGAGGTCGGATCGTAGGTCGACATGATGCGGTTGATTGCAGCCAGCCGCTGATCAATATCCGCCTGGATAGCTTCCGCCTTAGCAGGATCGCCTACCCACGCAATGTGGTAGGCCGTTCCCATGGTTGGTCCTTCGATCCTGACGATTGACTCCCGATCACTGCAGCCCGCAACGACGACAAAGACCAGTGACAACAGGATGCGAAACATAAGACCTCCGGAGATTTTGCGCCAGTATACGCCTAACCCCAAAGATCTGCACTCATAGCCATTAAGAATAACCACTGGTAATAACCTTAGAATTAATTATTACACTTAATAAGCAACCGGTTATATTTTCCTGTCGCAGGTTTCGCTTAAAATAGCGCCTTGCTATGGAGACTACCTAATGTCCGAAATGATGTCCGAAGAAATGCTGGAGCTGATTGCACAGCGTTTTCGTTTACTGTCAGACCCTATGCGCCTGCGGATTCTGCACCAACTGCAGAACGGCGAAAAATCTGTTTCAGAGCTGGTTGAAGCAACCAATGCATCCCAGCCAAACGTATCTAAGCACCTTTCAACCCTGCGAACCCATGGTCTGGTAAAACGTCGTCAGGACGGAAATATGGCCTATTTCAGCATTGGTGCACCCTTCATCTTCGATTTGTGCAACACAGTGTGCGACAGCATGAAAGATGAATGGGAACAAAGGAACTCGTTACTGGGTACGCTCGCGCAGTAAATATGCGCCCGGGACCATTCGATCGCGGTTGTCACAAACCGCGATTGCCTCAGGAAGCAGCAGAACGCCAGATGGCCCGGCTGCCTTCGCCTTCCGATCTGACATAGCCAAGCTCTTTCCACTGCTTAAGCATCTGATGAAACTGGCCGCGGCTGATTTTAACATCATCCACCGCATGAGCCTTAGGATGCAGTTTCAGTAACTGCTTCTGAATGCTGGGGGCAATTGCCGTCTCCAGTCGCTTACGCGCACGACTTTCACTCACCCCATTTCTGAACGCCGGCGTCAGACCGATCAGCATCTGATCCATGCGTGCCGGCAACAGCACTTCCTCAAGGGACAGATTCCCCCCCTGATACACTTTGGCAGTGACCTGCAGATTGACCAGTTGACGACTGCGCGCCAGGCGCTGACTTGGTGACAGCTCTTCCGCAGCAGCGGCAACGGGAGCAACAGCTGGTACCGACATAACCACCGATTGAGCAGGCACCCAGCCATCACCGATCTGCAGATGCGGGCTGGCTAACGACGCCCGCAGATGTGTCATCAGTTCTTCACGCAGATGCCACAATTTGTAGGGAGACTGTTGCGCAATGACCCGGTGAAAGCCAGCCAGGCGACGGGTATCTTCGGTTGGGTTTGTTGCCGGTGGAATATTTTTAATGAAGGCCAGAGTTGGCTTATTCAGCGAACGGGCATGGACGAACTCCCGGTGCAGATGACTGATACCGGTCGGTGACATGGGCCCATAGCTGCCGCCAAGCAACAGAATGAACATGTCTGCAATTTCGATCTGGCTGCGTACCAGATCCCAGTCGTACGGGCCGGCGTCTTCGCGACAAGGAATGCCAATATTCAGCATTCCCTGCTTTGCTAACAGTCGTCCCATTTCATACCGTTCCAGATCCAATCCGTCAAAATTGGATGCCAGATACACTAAATAACGCTTTTTTCCCTGTCCGGAATTCACTCTGAGAACCTGATGTCGCGGTGCCAATAAATCGAATATTCCCTCAACCCCCGACTATACCAGCGGCAGACCGTCCAGAACATAGAGAAAACAACTGATCGTCACCAAAGCCCCCAAAGTAGTTACGGCTATTGCGCGGGCAGTTAATAACGCATCGCCACCCATGGCCCGGGCCATAACAAAAGACGCAGCAGCAGTCGGACTGGCAAACATAATCGCCAGAATGCTTAACTCATCTCCGCGGATGCCAATCATATAAGCACCTGCGGTGATCGCTACCGGCAGAAAAATTAATTTCAGGAAGCTGATCTGCAGCACCACGGAATTGATACTGCCGCGCAGACTGGCGTTCAGGCTCGCCCCAACACCCAGCAATGCCAGGGGAAGCGTCAGCTGCGCAATCAGACGCGCCGTGTCATCGAACACCGGCGCCATGCGCACGCCACTGAGCTGAAATGGAATCGCCAGAATAATGGCCACAATTAACGGATTGGTGATAATGCCGCGCAGCTGGGACTTCCAGTCCGGCGCCTTGCCTTTACTTAACACCAGAACCGAAATCAGGTTATAAACGGGCGTCACTCCGGCCAGAATCAACGCACCCAGCGCCGCACCCGCCTCGCCGTAGGCAGCAATACAGACCGCCAGACCAATAATCCCGAGATTAGAACGGAATGCCGCCTGAACAAAGGCACCATACGCCTGCTCGCTGACATGGAATATTTTTGCCCAGAAAATCGAGACCAGCGCCGCCAGAGCGGCAGCCAGTACCGAGTACAAAACCAGATCCAGGTGCGCAGCCAGATTGAGATCCGCCATCACAATGGCGCGGAACATCAATACCGGCAGTGCCAGAGTAAAAACCAGACGCGATGACGAAGCGATAAACTCATCGCCAATCACTTTGCGCCAGTGCAGAAGAATACCCAGTAAAATGATAAGAAAGATCGGCGCCGTGACAGCGAAAGGTGCAAAAAACGAGGGGTTATTCATAAAATCTCAACTTATTTTCTGATCGGCAACAGTACCTGCGGTCAGAAAAAAGTAAAGCGCTGGAATGTGGCAATCCAGCTCATGTAAAATGAACACTGTTTTCTTCAGAACGCGCTTCTGTCTGCACTCCTGCAGTCCTGCCAGCCGGATTATCTTTCCTCTGAAGACAAGATGAAGTGATACAGGCGAACAAATGACCCGAGTTAAGAAAACCCGCTCCCTGAAGCGAATCCATAAAACCAAAACCGGCAGCATCTCCCGATTTAAGGAGCAGGCGCGCAGCGAAGGCTATGACCGCCAGACCGGTAAACGGGTGAAAAAGAAAAGCCTGTCGGTTTATGAGAAATTCCTGCAGGAGAACCCTGAAGCCAAAGATCGTCAGCATGCAGAAGAACGCGCAGCCGCCCTCAAAGCGGAACAGAAAGCTGAGCAGGCAAAAGCTGCCCGCAAGCAACAGGACACTGAGCGTAAAGAACGTGAAGACGAAGCTGAAGACCGCCGCACTCTGCTCGATCAGCTGGATGACAAAGATTTCGGCGATATCTACTGATGTCCGGAGCACCATCCGCGCGCAGCATCAGCGATCTGACGCTGCGCTGCATTCCCCCTTTGCCTGAACATGTTGCCCGCCCCTGGGATACTGCTGATGAATATCTGCTGACGGAAACCAGCGCGGATAAAATCAGCGTCATCGTTAACGACCGTTTTGGGGCTTTGTTCTGCGCCCGCCCACAGGCTTTTGCCTGGTCTGACAGCATCAGCGCCCGCAACAACTGGCTGAGCAACGCTCAGGAAAACCATCTGCCTGATGCAGGCGAACAGCGTATTTTGAGCCAGCTGCAGGATATTCCGGCTGATACTGAGCAGGTATTGCTGCGCATCCCGAAAAACTCGGAGCAGCTCATTTACTGGCTGAATATCATCACCAAAGCGGCACCGCATGCGGTTATTTATCTTGCCGGCATGGCCAAACACATTCCAGTCGCCCTGCTTAAGCAACTGGAATCCGCTTCACAGCGTTACCAACAATGGCCTATCCGCAAAAAGGCGCGACTGCTCGAAATTGAAGGCTGGCGATCGCCGGCCATACAGGAATTCAAAGGCTACCGCACAGATACAGGACTGCAGCTGGGCGCTCAACCCGGCGTTTTTTCCCGGGACAGCCAGGATATTGCCAGCTATCTGTTACTGGCAAATATAGAGTGTCCGGCAAATGCCCGGCATCTGATTGATCTTGGTTGTGGCAATGGCCTGTTGGGTCTGACCCTGGCTCAACGCTGGCCACATATCAACATCACCGCCATTGATGATTCGCTTTGCGCAGTCGAAAGTTGCCGCCGCAACGCCACAGAGAACCAGTTACCGCTCAGCGCAGTACACAACGATTCACTTACCGGCCTCGACGCAGAAGCTGACATTATTGTTTGCAATCCGCCGTTTCACGATGGTCACCGGCAAACTACAGACATCGCCCTGCGTATGTTTCGTGACGCCTCAGAGCACCTTACTGATAGCGGTGAACTCTGGGTAATCGCCAACCGCCATTTACCCTATTTTGCAGCACTGAAGCGCACATTCCGCCAGGTAACAACCGTTGCCAGTGACAAGCGCTTCAACCTGTTTCGCGCCCGCAAGTAACCGCTATGTCTAATGACCAGTTTATTCCCTCAGAAACTGCCGAAGCTGAGCTGATTGAAAAGAACAGCCGTTTTATCGGACTTGTTTTTCCAGTGTCAAATGATGCGGGCATCCGCCACGAACTCGAAAAACTGAGGACTGCACACCCGAAGGCCAATCATGTGGTCTGGGCGAGCCGGCTTGCTGGTGAGCTGCACCCAGCGGAAGGATTCAGTGACGACGGAGAGCCATCAGGCACTGCTGGCATGCCGGTACTGAAGCAGTTACAGCACGATGCTCTGCTCAATTGTCTGGTCTGTGTCGTACGCTATTTTGGCGGCACCAAACTGGGCACCGGTGGATTACAGCGGGCATATTCCCGCAGCGCCCGTATGGCCCTGACAGCGTTAGCAGACGCCGGCGCCTTGCGCAGCTACCAACCACAATACAATGCCCGGATAGCCTGCTCTTTTCAGGATCAATCGGATATCCGTCATCTGTTAAGCCAGATGAACATTCGTGTATGTGACGAAGGATTTACCACGGAAGGCGTTATATTAACCATTGAAGGCGACAGACCATCGCTGAACAGACTGCGGGACAGTATCGGGACTCTTTTCCATAAGGCAGAGTTTCACGAAGCAGAGTTTCAAAACGCAGAGTTTTAAGGCGCGCAGAATATCAATCAGGCACGACGTGACTGGCGTTCAGCACGCATATCGTCCAAATGCACGACCGGGTTGGGTGATATATGTTCGGATATCAGTTTATATCCGTTCTGCTCTATTTCTTTAAAGCGCACAGTCACTTTGCAATGGCTTTGCGAAATACGCCGTACTGAATGCACGCAACCGGCCCCGGTTACAGAACACTCGCCGCCATGGGAACTCAACATCATTTCGATATCGAGATATCTGAATTTGCCACTGTCTTTACGCAGAGCACTCATATCTTCCAGTTCAACGTCGCACTCAAACCCCATCGGAGTTAACTCAGTTACCACGCCTTTCACCAGGACGATATCATTTTCCTTTAACAGAACGTTTTCCATCGGGATCACACCTGTCAACTGTACAGAATTTAAACGATAGCGCATATATATAATGATGCCAGTTAATTGTAAACAGCCACACAGGCCTCAATATATGCCATATAAAACAGAACCGGTTTTTTGTGATGGAGGTCATATAAAGGGAATAAGTCCTGCCAGGATGCGGCTGTTCCGATAACCAAGATAAGCACAGATATACACAGCGAAACCAATAAGCAACATACGCTTTCATATCTTCAGGACAAAATACGAATACCTGTTGGCAATGATATGGCCGTCAGGCAGCAGGGTATTACCTCCTTCCCAACTTACCGACTACTGCAGGAACATGAAACATACAGTACTCAGATCAGCATACCGTGCGCCATAGCCGGTTAAACTCTCCGTATTCAGACGCCGTTAAACACGGTTCTGGTTTGCGTAAACCAGACGTCAGAAACGCAAATTTAGGTAATTGGCTCCGCAACGGGTGAACTTGGGCATCATTTCCGGGTAGCATGGCCGCCAGACCGGCGCATTACCGCAATCATCGCGTTAACAGACGCCCTTTTTCGTTCAACCAATGTCAGGACTGCTTCCGAGTGACCACACCAGCACGCCGATCCGCCACCGCTTTTCTTATCGCACGGGTTAACCAACCCCACATCGATCTCGCCGCAGACAGTGGTTACAGTGACATGTCTCATCTGAACAAACTGCTGCAGAAAACCTCCGCTTATCTGCGTGGCGAGCTTAAATCTGAGGCCAACCTGCTGCGGTTCCATGAAGCGTTCTGTGAATGGCGTGAACAGCTGCCGGATGCCGACAATCTGAACGAGGTCATTATTCAGCTGATCAGCTCCGCCGCTTACAGCGCCGTAGAAAGCCTGTTTGACCCTGAGTGTGACGACACCGATCTGCTGATCAATGCGGTTAACGAGATTTATGCAGATATGAAAGACGCCGGCTCGGACACCGCTGATTTTGAAGAATACTTTACCAGCCTGCTCGACGCCTGCGCAGAAGTGGTTAATGAAAACGCCGCGCGCCCATTGCCGGCCGCCTATTTCGATCTGCTGAAACAGGCTGATGCCAGCCTGTTTGGCCTGAGCCAGTAAATTCTGGCATGCTGCTTTGATAAAAAATGGAGAATTTATAATGAAAAGCCTGTCCGCCATTGCTCTGACCCTGCTGCTCGCCACTGCCAGCACCGTTCACGCACTGCCCCATGAACTGGACCGTCTGCGCCTTAAAGACCAGCATGAAACCCCGGTGAAAATTCCGACCGATACCCGTTTCCTCATTTTTGCCCATGATATGAGTGGCAAAGACATCGTCACTGAGTGGCTGGAAGGCAAAGAAGAAGGCTATATGAACACCAACCGCGTTGTGTACGTGGTTAACATCAGCGGCATGCCACGCATTATTGCCCGCATGTTTGCCATGCCAGCACTGCGTAAAAAGCCGTATCAGATCATTATTGATGAAGTCGGCCAGAAAACCGAAGACTGGGAATCCAGCGACGACAAAGTATCCGTTTTCACCGTTGATGATCTGACCGTTACCAACAAACAATTCGCTGCCAGTGTTTCCGAACTGGATGCTCTGGTTATCCCGGCGCCGGTTGAAAGTGAAGAACAGGTTCTGAGTGAAGATGCAGGCGCTGTCACCCCTGCCAGTGAATGATCACAGAGCGGCTAAACACTGATACAATGCCCGGGTTTTCCAACCGGGCATGACGACTTCCCAATGGCATCTGAATCTTCACAAAAAACCACCGCAACAATCACTCCGGAACTGCTTTCTCCTGCCGGAACCTTCCGTAATATGGAATACGCCTTCGCTTATGGCGCTGACGCCGTCTATGCCGGCCAGCCGCGCTACAGTCTGAGGGTACGTAACAATGACTTTACCCTGGATAACCTTGGTAAGGGCATCGCCCGCGCTCACGAGCTGGGTAAGCAGTTCTATGTCGCCAGTAATATCGCGCCACACAACAGCAAGATTGATACCTATATGCGCGATATTGAACCTGTTATCGGGATGCAGCCCGACGCGCTGATCATGTCAGATCCAGGCCTGATTATGATGGTCAAGGACCGCTGGCCGGACCAGGTCATCCACCTTTCTGTGCAGGCTAACGTGGTTAACTATGCGTCTGTGGAATTCTGGCGTCGTCAGGGTGTCAGCCGCATTATTCTTTCGCGGGAGCTGTCGCTGGATGAAATCGCTGAAATCCGCCAGCGCTGCCCGGAAATGGAGATCGAAGTATTCGTTCATGGCGCTTTGTGCATCGCCTATTCCGGCCGCTGCCTGCTGTCCGGTTATATGAATCACCGCGATCCGAATCAGGGCACCTGCACCAACGCCTGTCGCTGGAAATATGACGCCCACGAAGCTCAGGAAACAGCCTCCGGCGATGTTATTCCTGCTGGCGTTAACGAATTTGACCCGACACTCGGCATTGGTAAGCCAAGCGATAAGATCTTCCTGTTGCAGGAAGGTGGGCGCGACAATGAGTACATGCCGGCGTTTGAAGACGAGCACGGCACTTACATCATGAATTCAAAGGATCTGCGCGCAATCCAGCACATCGAAAAGCTGGTCGAGCTGGGCGTGCATTCACTGAAGATCGAAGGCCGTACCAAGTCCCACTACTATGTTGCCCGTACCGCGCAGGCTTACCGTAAGGCCATCGATGATGCAGTGGCCGGCAAAAGCTTTGATAAAAGCCTTATGGACACGCTGGAAAACATGTCCAACCGGGGTTATACCGAAGGCTTTTACCGCCGCCATGTACATGACGAATACCAGAACTATGAGCGTGGCGTATCAACCAGCACGCGCCAGCAGTTTGTTGCCGAGGTAACAGCGGATGATGGTAAGACTCTGACGCTGGACGTAAAAAACCGCTTTCAGACCGGAGATTTACTGGAATTGATGACCCCCGCCGGGAACGTTGAATTTACTCTGACGTCTATCACAGACAGGAAAGGCAATTCGCGCGATGATGCCCCTGGTTCTGGTTTCGTGGTGGTTATCGACCGCCCCGAAGGTTGTCCCGCAACCGATCTGAGTAAAGCACTTCTGATCCGCAACCTGCCAGAACAGTAACTTCCTGATCCTGGACAACATATCAGGCAGGAGTACGCGGCAACTATTGCACTATACTTACTGTCTGATGTGTAGTTTGTCATCTGCAAGCGGAAGACCAGAGGAACTCATGAAAAAACTGCTGTACGTCCTGTTGTTCGTAACTTCCTGCGCCTGCGCCAAACCAGACCCGGCGTCCACCACGGTTAAAGCGGAATCTGATGCATTTTTCGCCGAACTGAATACTGAGCACGACCTTGTTAAGCGCCACCCCCCTCTGCTGAAAAAGCTGATCAAAGACCACCTCGTCCCGCTGATCGATGAAGAATATATGGCCCGGCAGGTCCTTGGCGATAACTGGAAGCGTGCGTCTTTTTCACAACGGCAGGCATTCCTCGACACCTTCCGCAACAAGGTTCTGGAAACTTACGCTGACGCCTTCGCGGCTTATTATGGCTATGGCGTTACCTTCAGTCCGGCGGAGTATTCCGACAACCGCAAGAAAGCGTTGGTAAAAGGCACGATCAATGCGGAAGAAGGCGATGTGCCAATCAATTTCCGTATGTACAAAACCCGTAATCGCTGGAAAGCGTACGATATTCAGTTCAACGATATCAGTCTTATCCGGTCTTACCGCGAGCAGGTCGCGCGTAATATCCAGCAACAGGGACTCGCTCAGGCGATCTCGATTCTGGCCAAAGAGTATCAGGATCAGACGCCGGTCATTGAGTTCGGTGCTGTCAGCTGGGATCCTTACATGGCACCCGGTCTGCCCAATCAGGGGCTGGCGGTAGACATTGTCACTGAAGCGTTTGCCGAGCTGGGCTACCGCACCAAAGCAAACTTTATGTCCGGACCAAGCATTGAAGATAAAACCGATGAAGGCTCTCTGGCAGGCGATATAGCCGCCTGGCGCCGCGAAGGTCAGGATGATGAATACTTTTACTCTGCCCCCTACCTGTCCAACCGTCTGGTCTTTGCAAAACGCGATAATGATCCGTTCACCTTCCAGTCGCCTGAACAGATGTCCGGCTTCATTAAGGGTAAAGGGTATCGTCTGGGGCTGTATTCGGATGTCGATTATGGCAGCAGCATCAACCAGCAACTGGACGGATTCGTCATTGATCACCGTGACTACTGCTCTCAGCTGATCCGCGATGTCGGCAACAAGTCGCTGGATCTGGCATTGCTGGATCAATGGGCGGGGGCCATTCAGTTGCAGCAGAAACCCGCACTGGCCGAACACGTCACACTTCTGGATAATGCCGTCGGCGAACGGCTGCTGCGTATGCGCATCAAGCGTTCAACAAAGGATGCAGAAACCATTCTGGATGCCTTCAATACCGGGCTTGAGCGTATTAAAGCCAACGGTAAATACGCTGCGTTACTGAAACTCCATAAGTACCCTCAATGAATTTTGATATTTTGCATATCGATGAGCACATCATCGTTCTCAATAAGCCGTCGGGACTGCTCAGTGTCCCCGGCCTCTACAACAAAGATTCCGCTTTCGGCCGCCTGGCAGAGGTTTACGGCGAACTGCACATCGTTCACCGCCTCGACATGGATACCTCAGGTATCATTGTTTACGCCCGCAACAAAGCAGCACTGACCGCCATTCAGCAACAGTTTGAAAAACAGCAGACGCGTAAAGTGTATGAAGCCGTATTACTTGGTGTACTGCCCGGCTCTTATGGCTGCGTCAATCTGCCCATTTGCGTTGACTGGGCGAGACGACCACTGCAGCAGATCAGTCATACCCAGGGGCGTTATGCACTGACGCGCTGGAAAAAGATGGATGTCAGCAACAACCGCACCCGGCTTGAGCTCTTTCCCAAGACCGGTCGCTCACACCAGCTGCGCATTCATATGCAACAGCTGGGTCATCCTATTGTTGGCGACGTATTTTATGCGGGCGAAGAGGCAAAACAGGAAAAGCGTTTACTGCTGCACGCCCGTGAGCTGGATTTCAGGCACCCGGCCACAGGCGAGGCAATGGAAATAATCTGCCGCCCTGACTTCTGATCAGGCCGGCTTCTGTTTGCGCTGCCACCAGAGCAGCGCAACAATCAACACGGCATAAAGTACCGCGCCCGTGGCAGCAATCGCCGCAGCAATCCCACCGAACAGAAACGGCGCTTTCATCAGCGTACTCATCAGTGAATCCTGATAATAGAAAAACCACTCGTGATTATCCGGAAAGATCCACACATGCAGCTGGTAAAACACCTCTTTCGGACCGGCAATCAACAGCACAGCACCAATGATCACCAGCAATCCGGCCAGGCACAGCCCCTGGGCTTTCCATTGCGGCTCAATCCCGCGGCGCCTAAGTCCCCGCCCGAGCTCCA
>PAJK01000068.1 GCA_002706025.1 Oceanospirillaceae bacterium | reverse complement strand
GTTACAGTCACAACGCATGGAGCCCTGGGACAGATCACCGTCACAGATACCCAGATACGTCACGATGCTGTGCATTTTACGGAAATAGGCGGCGGCTTCTTTGGCGCTGCGCATTTCCGGTTCAGATACGATTTCTACCAGTGGCGTACCGGCACGGTTAAGGTCAATACCGGACATGCTGGCAAAACCTTCGTGGACGGATTTACCGGCGTCTTCTTCGAGGTGAGCACGGGTAACGTTAATACGTTTTGTCGTGCCGTCGTCCAGTTCGATATCAATGTGACCCATACCAACAATCGGGTGATGCAGCTGGGTGGTCTGATAGCCTTTCGGCAGATCCGGATAAAAATAGTTTTTGCGGTCAAAAACCGATTTTTTGCCGATCTCAGCGTCAATCGCCAGGCCGAATTTTACCGCCATGCGCAGAGCTTCTTCGTTAAATACCGGCAGCACACCGGGCAGGCCGAGATCAACGGCACAGGCCTGAGTGTTGGCTTCGGCACCATACTGAGTAGAAGCACCGGAGAAAATTTTTGATTTGGTGGCCAGCTGAGCGTGAATCTCAAGGCCGATTACTACTTCCCATTCCATCGTATCGCTCCTCACATGCCCGCTGGTGTTTTCAGATGCCAGTCAGTTGCCTGCTGGAATTTGTGTGCTGCGTTGAGCAGACGGCCTTCGGCGAAATAATCACCGATCAGCTGCAGACCCACCGGCAGGTTATCCACCATGCCACACGGAATCGACATGCCCGGCATACCTGCCAGGTTGAGGGAAATGGTGAAAATATCTTCGAGGTACATTTCTACCGGATCGGAGGTTTTTTCACCGCGTTTAAATGCCGGCGTCGGAGTTACTGGCGCAGCCAGAATATCCACTTCCTGCAGTGCCGCTGTGAAGTCATTTTTAATCAGGCGGCGCACCTGCTGGGCTTTTTTGTAGTAAGCGTCGTAGAAACCGGCAGACAGGGCGTAAGCACCGACCATAATCCGCTGTTTCACTTCGCTACCAAAGCCTTCGCCACGGGAGCGTTTGTACAGATCGTTGATGTCCTGCGCATCTTCACAGCGATAGCCGAAACGTACACCATCCATACGCGACAGGTTGGCAGAGCATTCTGCCGGCGCGATGATGTAGTAAGCCGGAATCGCCAGTTTGGCGTTGGGCAGGGATACTTCTTTTACTTTGGCGCCGAGCTTTTCATATTCAGCGATAGCATCGCGTACCGCCTGCTGCATTTCTGCACTCAGGTCGCTGCTGAAATATTCTTTTGGCAGACCGATGGTCATGCCTTCGATGCTGTCGTTCAGGCTGGCGGTGTAATCCGGTACCGGCTGATCAACACAGGTGGAATCTTTGGCATCGAAGCCGGCCATCACGTTCATCATCATGGCGGCATCTTCTGCGTTACGGGTAATACAGCCGCCCTGATCCAGACTGGATGCATAAGCAATCATGCCCCAGCGTGACACGCGGCCGTAGGTCGGTTTAATACCGGTAACACCACAGAAGGCTGCTGGCTGGCGGATTGAACCACCGGTATCGGTGGCGGTAGCGCCGGGTACGAAACCTGCGGCAACCGCAGCAGCGGAACCACCGGACGAACCACCAGGCACGTGTTCTTTATTCCACGGGTTGGCGACCGCGCCGTAAAAAGAGCTCTCGTTGGATGAACCCATGGCGAATTCGTCCATGTTCAGCTTACCCAGAGAAACTGCACCGGCTTTATTGAAGTTATCGACCACGGTGGCGTCGTAAGGTGCGGCAAAATTACTCAGCATTTTTGAGCCGCAGCTGGTGACCACACCGTTGGTGCAGAAAATGTCTTTATGGGCCATCGGGATGCCGGTCCAGACTTCGGCGTTACCGGCCGCGCGGCGTTCGTCAGCGGCTTTGGCCTGTGCCAGTGCCTGCTCTTCGGTGACGGTGATGAAACTGTTGATGTCACCGTCCAGCTGTTTTACACGGTTCAGCAGTTCGCTGGTGATTTCAACACTGCTGTATTCACCGGCTGCGAGATCGCGGGCAATCTCAGCAATGGTTTTGTTGTGCATAATGTTTCCTTGTTGCCGGAACTTTTCTCCGGGCTTCTGCTCTTACCGGCCGTTTTCGGCCTGCGCTGTTAACAATGAGTACTGCTGATAAGGCGTTGTCCACTGACGCTTTGGCGAAACTGTCACAGTATTCATTCTGTGATTGCTGCCCCGGATAACCGGTCTGGCCCGTGGTATGTTGCAGAGTCTTCAGCAATTTATTGCCTGATTCTGGTGGCGTGTTTTATTCAACTGCTATTCAACGACGCGCGGTACCAGGTAATAGCCCTGTTCAGTCTGAGGTGCACACTGCTGAAAGTGTTCGCGCTGATTTTCTTCGGTGACGACATCAGCACGCAGTCGCTGAACAGCGTCCAGCGGGTGTGCCATCGGCTCAACAGAACTGGTATCAACGGCAGAAAGTTGATCAACCAGGTCAAGAATATTGCTGAGGTTTTTCTGGTATTCGGCGATCTGGTCATCGTCCAGTTGCAGACGGGCCAGTTCGGCAATGTCACGAACCTGTTGCTGGTCCAGAGCCATGTGCTTACTCCAGTATAATGAGATCAGTGGAAATAGATTACGGTGGGGGCCGAGCGTAGCATAAATGCGCCTTGCTCTAAATCCCCACCATTGCTAGAGTTACCAACAATTTTTGCTACCTGTTAACAGGAATCATCTGGATGTTTAAAAAGATACGCGGCATGTTTTCCAGCGATTTATCAATCGACCTGGGAACAGCCAATACCCTGATTTATATGCGTGACAAGGGAATCGTACTGAACGAGCCATCGGTAGTGGCGATCCGCCTGCAGGGTCATCAGAAAAGTGTTGCAGCGGTAGGTACTGAAGCTAAGCGTATGTTAGGGCGTACTCCGGGCAACATTCAGGCAATCCGTCCAATGAAAGACGGTGTTATCGCTGACTTTGAAGTGACTGAAAAAATGCTGCAGTACTTCATCAAAAAAGTACACGAAACCAGCTTCCTGCCACCAAGCCCGCGCGTAGTGGTGTGTGTTCCTTATCAGGCCACCAAAGTTGAGCGCCGCGCCATTGTTGATTCTGTTCTGGGTGCCGGTGCCAGCAAAGCCTATCTGATTCATGAACCTATGGCCGCAGCGATCGGTGCTGGTCTGCCGGTGGATGAAGCGCGTGGTTCAATGGTGGTGGACATCGGTGGTGGTACCACTGAAATCGCCATCATTTCCCTGAGTGGCGTAGTTTATGCGGAGTCTGTGAAGGTAGGTGGTGACCGTTTCGACGAAGCCATNGTTTCCTANATCCGCCGCAACTANGGCAGCCTGATCGGTGAAGCGACGGCTGAACGNATCAAACAGGAAATCGGTACCGCTTATCCGGGCGGNGAAGTCCGTGAAATCGACGTTCGTGGCCGTAACCTGGCTGAAGGTATTCCNCGCAGCTTTACCCTGAACTCAAACGAGATTCTGGAAGCTCTGCAGGAATCCCTGGCGCAGATCGTTCAGGCNGTGAAAGGCGCTCTGGAGCAATCTCCGCCAGAACTGGCGTCCGACGTTGCTGAACGCGGTATGGTGCTGACCGGTGGTGGCGCGCTGCTGCGTGATCTCGACAAACTGCTGAGCGAAGAAACCGGCCTGCCGGTGATCGTTGCTGAAGACCCGCTGACCTGTGTGGCGCGTGGTGGTGGCCGCTTCCTGGAAACGGCCAGCGAATCTCAGCTGGAAGTCCTGGGTCAGGAATGACCTTCTGATACCGAAAAACGGAGCTCCGGCTCCGTTTTTTTATTCTGGTATATCTTTCTCGCGACTGTGCCTTTACGCCCTCTTTACTGGTGACAGCAGGGGGCAGACGGTATAGTAAGCGCTTTGTGATTGTTTCGGCGGGAGCAGGTTATTAAGTCGCAGTTTCAGGTGTCGCCCTACCAGCGGCAACGGGTCGTGGGCATNGTGGTGCTCTCTCTGGCTCTGATGTGGATGGACAGTATCACTCCCTGGGGCCAACCCGTTCGTTATGTTACCGGTTACCTTCTGGCTTTGCCGCAGCAGATCGCTGTGGTGCCTGCTGCCGTCAGTGAATGGTTCAGCGAATCCTCTTCCACCCGCCAGGAACTGATGGCGGAAAANAAACAGCTGGCGGCGCGCAATCTGGTGCTCGAGCTGCGCTCTCAGCGACTGGCGTCGCTAGAAGCGGAAAACTCGGAACTGCGGGAGTTGCTGAGCGCCTCTGAACAGGTCGATGACCGCGTNCTGGTCACCTCNGTNATTGCCGTGGACCCGGACCCTTTCAGCCAACAGATTCTGATCAACAAGGGCGGCGAAGATGGTGCCTTTATCGGNCAGCCNGTNCTTGATGCNCATGGNCTGCTGGGGCAGATCATNGATGTTATGCCGTACAGCTCCCGTGTTCTTATGATTGCCGACTCCAACCATGCGATTCCGGTGCAGGTAAACCGCAACGGGGTGCGCGCCATTGCCGTGGGAACTGGTTCTCTGGACGAACTTGAGCTGATTTACGTGCCCAACACCGCAGATATCAAACAGGGTGACCTGCTGGTCAGCTCCGGTCTTGGNGGTCGTTATCCGCGTGGCTATCCGGTTGCGACGGTGACCAGCGTTGANAATATTCCCGGTAAATCTTTTGCCGCAGTAAAAGCCGCACCAAGTGCGCAGCTGGACCGCAGTCGCCATCTGCTGCTGGTGTTCTCCAAAGNTGCCGGCAAAGTGCCGCCCTCTGAACTCTGGTCGGAGCAATAATCATGGATATCCGTGCTGTTATTCTNGCTCTGGTGACTCTCTTTCTGGCATTCGTCATGGAACACATGCCGATGCCGGANATTCTGCTCTGGCTGCAGCCCAGCTGGGTACTGCTGGTGGTGACTCTGCTGGTTCTGAATGCGCCTTCGACCTTTGGTATCTGGCTGGCATTGCCNCTGGGCCTGATGCTGGACGTGGAACACGATACGCTGATNGGTACTCATATTCTGACCATGGCAGTTCATATTTTCGTGCTGCAGGTNCTGTACCGCCGCATGATGATGTTCAATTTTCTGCAGCAGACCGGTGTGGTCTTCCTGCTNATCGGNGTGCAACAGCTGCTGATTTACTGGAGCAGTGCTGTGGTCAGCGATCAGGTGACACCGGTTACCCTGTGGACACCGGCNCTGACNTCCGCGCTGCTGTGGCCATGGGTNTATGCNCTGGGCCACTTCGTGAAAGTAAGGCTNAANCTGAAATGATGNTTCTTGCTTCGGCGTCGCCACGCCGTCGTGAACTGCTGCAACAGATNGGNGTGCAGTTCCGCTGCGAAGCTGCNGATATCGACGAAACGCCGATAGCCGGGGAAGATCCACAACAGTATGTTGAACGTATGGCGCTGGAGAAGGCCAGAGTACTGGCNCAGCGTTATCCNGANGATTCAGTNCTNGGCTCNGATACCAGNGTGGTTCTGGCAGGGCNCATTCTCGGTAAACCCGTTGATGATGAGGATGCCCGCNNCATGCTCAGTTCGTTGTCNGGCCGTGANCATCAGGTNATGACGGCAGTNGCGCTGGTNGGTGCTGANGCNGAGCGNGTACTGACGGTGATTACCCGGGTGCGCTTCTGTGCNCTGACTGAGCAGCAAATTAATGATTACGTCGCCACNGGCGAGCCGGCAGATAAAGCCGGTGCCTATGGTATTCAGGGGCTGGGAGCCGTGCTGGTGGCCGGTATCGAAGGCAGCTACAGCAATGTGGTGGGNCTGCCGCTGACAGAAACGGCCGCACTGCTTGCGCAGGCCGGTATCAGTATCTGGAATAAGGAATGAACGTGAACGCAGAAATTCTGATGAATGTCACCCCGACGGAAACCCGGGTGGCCATCGTTGAAAACGGTGTCCTGCAGGAAATATTTATTGAGCGCACCAATCATCGTGGTCTGGTGGGCAATATTTATAAAGGCAAGGTCGTNCGCGTATTGCCTGGNATGCAGGCCGCTTTCGTCGATATTGGTCTGGANCGCGCGGCGTTTATTCANGCNGCTGAAATCGGCAANGGCGACAGCAATACTCCGATTACCCAGCTGGTNCATGAAGGTCAGGCGCTGATNGTGCAGGTCACCAAAGACCCGATNGGNACCAAAGGTGCGCGNCTGACGACTCAGNTATCNATCCCTTCCCGCTATCTGGTGTATATGCCGGGGGCGGATCATGTCGGCGTGTCNCAGCGTATCGAAGAAGGCGGCGAGCGCGACCGCCTGAAAGANCTGGTGCANGCCTGCATGGAAGGTGAGGGCCTGACCGGTGAAGCCGGCTTTATTCTGCGTACTGCTGCCGAAGGCGTTGGCGAAGAGGAAATTCTCGCCGATACCCGCTATCTGCGCCGTCTGTGGCGCAAGCTGGAAGAGCGCATCAAAGACAATAAAGCCCCGAGTCTGGTCTATGACGAGTTGCCGCTGTCGCTGCGTACTCTGCGCGATTATGCGCGCCCGGAAGTCAGTAAGATTTTTATCGACTCGCGTGAGACCTTTCAGAAAATCGAGCAGTTCGTGCAGCAGTATGTGCCGGAAGTTGCCGACAGCATAGGTTATTACCCGGGTCCGCGACCGCTGTTTGAACTGTACAGCGTCGAGGACGAAATTCAGCGTGCGCTGGAGCGCAAAGTGCAGCTGAAATCCGGCGGCTATCTGGTGATTGATCAGACCGAAGCCATGACCACCATTGACGTGAACACCGGTGGTTTTGTTGGTCGCCGTAATCTCGAAGAAACCATCTTTAAAACCAATCTTGAAGCGGCTACTGCCATTGGTCGCCAGCTGCGATTGCGTAATCTGGGCGGCATAATCATCCTCGATTTCATCGATATGGCAGAAGTGGAACATCAGCGTCAGGTTCTGCGTATGCTGGAAAAAGTGCTGGAAAAAGATCACGCCAAAACCAAGATCAGTGGCGTCTCTGAGCTGGGGCTGGTGGAGATGACGCGTAAGCGCACACGCGAAAGTCTGGAACAGATGCTGATGGAACCTTGTCCGCATTGCGAAGGACGCGGTTCGGTGAAAACAGCAGAAACCATATGCTACGAGCTGTTCCGCGAAATCCTGCGTGAGGACCGCGCCTACGGTGCCGGTAACTATCTGGTGCTGGCCAGCCAGGCGGTAGTGGATAGACTGCTGGATGAAGACAGTCAGGGTCTTGCTGACCTCGAAGCCTTTATCGGTAAAGCGATCAAACTGCAGGTCGAAGCGCTTTACGCTCAGGACCAGTACGACATCATTCTTCAATAGGCCGCTTATGCTTTGGTTGCGCGCGCTGTGGACTCAGATCTGGGTCACCCTGGTGGTGGCCGCGGTAGCGCTTGCTCTTTATACCAGTCTTGGCCGTCAGCTGATTCCGCTGGTGGAAACCTACCGTGCGGATCTGGAGCAGCAGCTGTCAGCAGCGCTCGGCCAGCCGGTGTATATCGGCCAGTTAAAAGGTGGCTGGAACCGCTTATCCCCCAACGTTGAGATCCGCGACATTCAGTTCGGCCCGGCGGGCGACGGCATTTCCGTACGCAGTGTGCAGGCCGAACTGGATGTCAGCGCCAGTCTGTTTTATCGCTTGCCGGTCTTTCAGCACATCATCATCAATGGCGTGGCTTCCGAGGTGCACCATCTGGGCGGCCCGGACTGGCGTATTGGCAGTCAGTGGGCGCTGGATCTGGCTGCCCATAAACCCGCTGAGCAACCGGCTCAGCCGGATAAAAGCCGCTCCTCCGCCGGGCGTGATGAACAGCCGCTGTGGCTGCGCTGGCTGCAGCTGCAGAAATCCATTGAACTGACCGACTGGCAGCTGGTGGCATTTGATCCGGATCAGACCCGCGAAGTGCTCAACGTTGAACGTCTGGCGCTGCGCAATCAGGGACCCAATCACGAATTCGACAGCCATATTGAATGGGGGCGCGAGCAGGTGGCCAGTATCCGCGCCATGGCCTCCATGCAGGGTGATCTGTGGCCCTGGAACAAACAACATGGCGAAGTTTATCTCGACGTACAGTCGCAGGAATGGAGCCGTTTTATTCCGGATAATCTGCCGTCTGGTCTGAAAGTGGATAACTTCAGCGCCGGCGCAGAAGCCTGGCTTACGGTCAGTGATGGCGACTTAAGCTCTCTGTACCTGAATGCCGATATTCCCCAGCTGACCATCGCGACTAAAGCTGAGCCAATTGCCCTGAGCAATGGCACATTGCGGGTGGCGGGTAAACACAATGGTGAGGACTGGCACCTGCAGGTGCGCCCGCACTTTGATCAGACCNTACCTTTCAATGATTTCAGNCTCAGTTCTATTGCGCTGAAAGCCTCCACCGGCCTGATTTACAAGGGCTGGCAGGTGGGTATNCCACAGGCGGATATTGCNGAAGCAACNGACTTCCTCAGCCGCCACAGTCTGCTGCCNGCNCCGTTTGATCGNTATATCAGTAANATCAACGCCCGTGGNCAGGCCAGNGCNGTGCATCTGTCGGCNATNCCCGGCACGCCNTGGAAAATGGATGTNAAAGCNAACCTGCATGAGGTCAGCACCGACGCCTACAGNGGTATTCCGGCCTTTGANGATATCTCAGGNAAGGTGCAGCTGCAGCCACACGGTGGCCGTCTGGATGTCGACAGTGAAGATTTCCGTATGCTGCTCAGCGGTATTTACGACAATGCCTGGGATCTNAANCAGGCCCACGGCAGTTTTTTCTGGTCNGTGGAGCCGGANTATGCCCGTCTGCAGGTTNATGGTCTGANCGGNTANCTNTCCGGNACCGAAGACGATCCNGGCATCTGGCCGGTGGCGGTTGAACTNGGCTTAACNNTGCCGCGTATNGGCAGCAACAAAGAATCNGCCATCAANCTGATGGTNGGNATGCCANAGGCCGAGGCCTCNCTGCGTCATCAGCTGGTGCCAGCGCTGCTGAACGATGGCATCCGCAGCTGGATTGATGACAGCGTCACCGACGGNCANTTCACNGATGCTGCTTTCGTCATGCGCCGTCCTCTGCACGANGNGCATATTGCCAACACNGATTCCGCNCAGNTGTATCTNAANTTCAGCGATGCGCGGGTGAAATATCTGGCGGACTGGCCGGCGGCAGAGGNGCTTTCCGGGCGNCTGCTNCTNCGCGCTCCGGAGCTGGACGTGCATATTGATCAGGGGCGCACGCTTGGCGGTACNCTGGTTAACCGCAGTGGNCGTGTGACCATNACNCCCGGNCGCGACGGACANTCNNTNCTGGATGTNCGGGCCCATCTGCAGGGCGATGCCGGCGAAGCCATTCAGTATTTCACGNCAACACCGCTGCAGTCGCTGGTGAATAACCAGCTCGACAGCTGGCAGGCNGANGGNCCGGTGGATGCAGCGTTACAGCTGNAGATGCCGTTGGGAGAGGAGGCTGCGCTGCCCGACATCCGCCTGCAGGCCGATATCAAAGACACNCAGCTCANNCTGCCGGATCTGAACCTCGCGTTCAGTGANATCAATGGGCGGCTTAATTACACCAGCGCCGACGGGCTGAACGCCGATGCGTTAAACGGCAAGACCTTTGGCGGTGNGTTTAATGGCAGNATTGCTTCGCTGAAACGCGGNGANGGTTTTGATATTCAGCTGCATGCCGATGGTGATGCGGGCATTGCCGAAGTGCGCGAATGGTTGCCGACNGTGCTGCTCGATCCGGTCAGTGGGCGGATGAATTACAGCGCGGATCTGGCTATTGGCGGTGATAACCTCACATTCCTGCTGAATACGCCTCTTAAAGATACCGTGATCGANCTGCCTTACCCCTACGGTAAGGCGGCGGATGAAGAGCGNCAGCTGGCGGTGGAAGTGCAGCCCGGACGCGAAACCCGCATTAANCTGGTGTATGACGACCGGGTGAGNGCGGCGCTGGCACTGGANGANGAAGGGCTGAACCGCGGGCAGGTNTATCTNGGTGATACCGAACCTTTCCTGCCCAGNGACAAAGGTCTGGAAATCCGCGGCAGCATCAGTGAAACCCTGCAGGCCGATGTCTGGTGGGAAACCTGGCAGCACATGATGGCGCTGCTGGACGCGGAAGAAAAACAGCAGGCTGCGCAACGTCGTCAGACGCTGAATGGCGCAACGGCCTCCACAGGTACGGCTAAGCATGCTGCTGCTCAGTCCGGGCCGGTGCGAATGATCAATATTGCACTTGATGACGTTAATCTGTGGGGAACGCCCTCCGGCCCGGCGACGGTTATTGCCAATCAGCGCTGGAACGAGTGGACCTTCGATTTCAACAGCGAGCTGATCAAAGGTAAGGCCACTCTTTATCCGGACAACAGTCCGATTGATCTGAACCTCGATTACATCCATTTCCCACCGCAAGCTGAGGAACCACAGTCGCTGGCGGAGCTGGATGATGAACAGCGCGCAGCTGAAGGCGGAACGTCATCCCAGGCAGATTTCAGTCCGGAAGATCCGCTGCAGGATATGATGCCGGCGGATATTCCGGCATTTAACATGGTTCTGACGGAGCTCTACATTGGCACCCGTAACTTCGGGCGCTGGCAGCTGGAAGCCAGANCTCAGGACAAAGGCACCGTCTTTCATGTCATCGACAGTGATACCAAGGGGCTGAAAGTAAAAGGTGACGTGTATTGGGATCACACAGCGGATGGCCATAAAACCCGGCTGGATGTGCTCAANCTGACCAGTAAGGATCTGGGTGCAATACAGCGCGCCTTCCGTCAGGAGGCGGTGATCGAAGGCAATGATATGAATGCCTCGCTGCAGATGAGCTGGGACGGTTCACCCATGGCGTTCAATACGCCGACACTGAATGGCCTGGCCAGCCTGCGCATCCGCAATGGCAGCATGGCGGCAGAAGGCACCGGTGCGCTGAAAGCCTTCGGTGCCCTTAACTTCAATGCCATTTCCCGCCGTCTGATGCTCGATTTCTCTGATATCTATCAGGAGGGCGTGGCGTTTGACGTTTTCCGCGGCAAAGCCAAAATTGAAAATGGTCTGCTGACGCTGACCGAGCCTCTGAGTATGGACGGTACCGGCGGTACTTTTCTGACCTCAGGCAGTACCAATCTGGTGGATGAAACCCTGGATATGAAGATGGTAGTTACCTTCCCGGTCTCCAGCACATTGCCGATTGTGGCGTTGCTGGCGGGTCTGGCACCGCCGGTGGCGGCCTCCATCTATGTCACGGAAAAGCTGATCGGTGATGAACTGGCGCGCTTCACCAGCGCCCGCTATAACCTTACCGGTACCTGGCAGCAGCCGGATCTGAAAATTGATAAAGCCTTCAACAATACCATTGACGGCAAAAAAGAGAAGCGCGGTATCTGGCGCCGGGTAATGAGTGTTCTGGATGTCTTTAATCTGATGGAGGACGATGACGAATGAGTCAGGTAGCCGTAGTACAGATGAACAGTCAGGCCGATGTGCTTTACAACATGGGTGAAGCCCGGTTGATGGTGCGTGAAGCTGCAGAATGCGGAGCGCAGCTGGTGCTGTTACCCGAGATGTTTCTGACCCTCGACGGCAGCCAGTTTCAGGCTCTGGCCGACGATGATGGCTGGGTGAAACAGTTATCGCAGTGGGCGCGTGAATTTGGTATCTGGCTGGTGGCCGGTGCGGTGCCGCAGAATTCCCCTGACGGAGATCCGCGGGTGCGTTCTGCGTGTCTGGTGTTCGACCATCGCGGTCATCAGGTTGCGCGCTACGATAAAATTCATTTGTTTGATGTGGATGTGGGCGACACTCAGGGCAGCTATAAAGAATCCAGACGCTTTGCGCCGGGCAATGAGCTGGTGGTTATCGACAGTCCGGTGGGCAAGCTGGGGTTGAGTATCTGCTTTGACGTGCGTTTCCCGGAACAGTATCAGGCATTAACCGCGGCCGGTGCAGAAGTCCTGCTGGTGCCTGCGGCGTTCACCCATAAAACCGGTCAGGTGCACTGGCAGACGCTGCTGACTGCCCGGGCGGTGGAGAATCAGTGCTATATCGTTGCTGCAGACCAGTGTGGCTGGCACGATGACAAGCGCCAGACCTGGGGACATTCCTGCGTCATCGATCCCTGGGGAAAAGTGCTGACCATGGCGGGCGAAGAACCCGGTGTCAGCCTGGCGGATATTGATCTGCAGCGATTGCAGGAAATCCGCCGGGCTATGCCGCTGAATCACGTGGCGTTAAATACAGCGGAGTGATGTGCAGAAGTGGGGCTGCGGGCGCCGTGGCGCTCAGTCAGCCATGACTTCGCGGATCAGCTGAAACAGCTTCTTGTAGTTACTGCCAGGTTTTGGCGGTTCACTGCTCATTTCTTTACTGGCGTTACGTACCAGGTTGCGCAGTTGCTGGCGATCAACATGCGGATATTCCTCAATAAAGTCATTGAGGCCGTTGTTGTCGTTAATCAGGCGGGTACGCCACATTTCCTGCTGACGGATCAGGCGACCAAAGACTTCGCTCGACGGGTCCATCAGATCCAGCGCATGTTGAATGGCATCGACATCTTCTTCGCGCATCAGCTTGCCAATGTACTGCAGGTGACGGCGTTTGGCTTCATTCTGCTTCAGACGCTGGCTTTCTTTCAGGGCGCTGCGCAGATTCTCTNAAATCGGCAGCTCAGCCCATTTGGCCGGTGTCATTTCGCTCAGCTCTTTGCCCATGACTTTCAGGCGTTCAGCATCACGTTTCAGTTCAGACTTACTGACATATTCGATGTCGTCGTCTTCGTATTGATCATCTTTCATAGTATTTGGTATTCGGTTCACAGATAGAACAGGGTCGCTAACCCGAGGAAGGAGAGGAATCCTACCACATCTGTGACGGTAGTCAGAACCACGCTGCCAGCAAGGGCAGGATCAATTCCCCGTGCTTTCAGCAGCAGAGGCAGGCCAGCGCCGGCCACAGCGGCAACCAGCAGGTTGATGACAATGGCGGCGGCAATGATCAGGGCGATCTGCGGGTCCCTGAACCAGACAAAGGTGATGATGGCGATAACCACCGCCCACAGCACACCATTGATGGCGGCGACAATGATTTCCCGGTTAAACAGCCAGCGGAAGTTACTGCCGCTGAGGTGTCCCAGTGCCTGGCCACGGATCACCAGGGTCAGTACCTGACTGCCGGCAATACCGCCCATACTGGCAACAATCGGCATCAGTACAGCCAGTGCGACAACTTTTTCGATGGTTTCGTCGAACATGCCGATCACGGCGGAGGCTGCCAGCGCGGTCAGCAGGTTAATACCCAGCCATACCGCACGGCGGCGACTGGTTTTCAGGGCCGGAGCGAAGGTGTCTTCTTCGTCGTCCAGACCGGCCATACTCATCAGTGAGTGGTCCGCAGTTTCGCGGATAACGTCAACCACGTCATCGATGGTGATCCGGCCAACCAGCACGCCATCGTCGTCGACAACCGGAGCGGATACCAGATCGTGGCGCTCGAACAGTTTGGCAACGTCGCTGTCATGCATGGTGGCAGGAATGATTTTGGCGTCTGTACTCATCACTTCCCGCACGGTCTGATGCGGGTCACTGACCAGCAGTTTGCTGATGGCCAGGGTACCGATAAATTCGTTGTTACGGCTGACGACCAGCAGGTTATCCGTCATGGCGGGCAGGGATTTGTGGCGGCGCAGATAGCGCAGCACCACATCCAGAGTGATGTCCGGACGGATGGTGATGGTGTCGGTGTTCATCAGACCACCGGCACTGTCCTCGGCATAACCCAGTACTGACTCGAGGCGATCCCGGTCCTGCTGGTCCATGGACTCCAGAACTTCCTGGGTCACACGTTCCGGCAGCGCCTGCAGCATATCGGCGACGTCATCGGTGTCGAGCTCGGAGGCGATATCGGCGACTTCTTCGGCGCTCATATCGCTCAGGAAGTGACCCTGCAGCTCTTCACTCAGATTCTGCAGTACTTCACCTTCCAGTTCCTTGTCGACCATCTCCCACAGAATCTTACGCGCCTTAGGCGGTGAGGATTCAATCAGGTGGGCAATATCAACCGGCGCCAGACCCGAGTTCAGGATACGGCGGACCTGCGTCATCGCGCCGCTCTCAAGAGCTGCGTTAAGACTGTGCAGTTTTGTCCGGGCGCGTTCGCTTTGCTCTGCCATCGTACCTTGTTCCGGGGCGGGTTATATGAACTGAGAGTGTATCCGGGTCAGACAACAGATACCATGAAACTACTCGCAAGAATGCGTGTAATTAATTGTTTTAAAACCTATTCTTCCTCGTCGAAGCGGCGGTTGATGAGATCGGTGATGGCTTCCGCCGCAGCCTCCGCATCGTTACCTTCGGCGTGCAGTTCCAGAACGGTACCTTTACTGGCGGCCAGCATCATCACCGCCATGATGCTTTTACCGTCAACCATACGCTCCGGATAGCCGACTTTTACCTGACTGGAAAAGGCCGAGGCAGTCGACACCAGTTTGGCGGCAGCCCGGGCATGCAGGCCCAGTTTATTGATAATGGTCAGCTGGGTTTTAATCATCAGGACTCCTGGTTGCTCAGCTCGCGGTGGCGGATCTGCACATTGCTGTACAGATCAGCGAATTCCTCTTTCAATCGCTCGGCGACATAAACGGATCTGTGTTGGCCACCGGTGCAGCCGATGGCGATGGTCATATAACTGCGGTTTGCCTCGATAAAGGCCGGCAGCCAGCGACGGATGAAACCGGCAATATCGTCTTTCATCAGCGCCACCTGTGGCTCGTTGCCAAGAAATTCAATCACTGGCTGTTCCAGCCCTGTGTGTGCACGCAGGCCCGGGTCCCAATAGGGATTCGGCAGGTTGCGCACATCAAAAACATAATCGGCATCGATGGGAATACCGTGTTTGAAGCCGAAGGATTCAAACAGAATGGCGATATCGTTGCTGGATTTGTCTGCGACCCGCATTTTGATCTGACTGCGCAGCTCGTGTACCGACATATTGGTAGTATCGAGGGTCAGATCCGCCAGATTGGCGATGGGGTCGAGCAGTTCTTTTTCCTGATCAATGGCTTCCGCCAGCGACAGGTGTGGGCTGGTCAGTGGGTGCTTACGCCGGGTGGAGCTGAAGCGCTGCAGCAGAACTTCTTCGCTGGCATCCAGATAGATGACATCCAGGCGGTATTCATCATTGGGCAGCTGGTGCAGGATTTCGTCGATGTTATCGAAGGCGTGAAGCAGGTTGCGGGCGTCGATACTGACGGCCACCCGGGACAGCTTTTCTTCACTTTCGGTCTGGGTGACCAGAGTCGGAAGCATGGAGATGGGCAGGTTATCTATACAATAAAAGCCCTGATCCTCGAGCACGTGCAGTGCGCTGGATTTACCTGATCCTGAACGTCCACTGATGACTACCAGGCGCATCGGTTATCTCCATATCCCTGGGTTAAGCGCTGGCGAGCGCCCGTTGATAGAGGTATTTAGCGTCCGGGGCATTGCGCAGGGCTTCCCGGTAACCCGCTTCGCTGAAGTTTCTGGCCAGCATGGCCAGTACTTTTAAATGTTCTTCGGTGGCTTCTTCCGGCACTAACAGAGCAAAAACCAGATCGACCGGTTTCTGATCGATGGCGTCGTAGTCCACAGGTTCGGCCAGGCGCAACAGAATGCCGATGGCCTGAGTGCACTGGCGCAGACGGCAATGGGGAATGGCAATGCCTTCCCCAATGCCGGTGCTGCCCAACCGCTCGCGGCTGAGCAGGCTGTCGAAAATATCGTCGGCTGAGCAGTCACTGAGCTGCTCGGCAACAAAGCCAGACAGAAACTCCAGCAGTTTTTTCTTGCTGGAGACTTCTACATTAATTAATGCGCGTTCTGGCGTAAGAATGTCGCCGATACTCAGTTCCATAAAAAATCAGCCCTGACCTTTCTGACGTGCTACCAGTTTTTCTTTGTGTTTAAGAAGCTGACGATCCAGCTTTTCTACCATCTGATCAATGGCGGCGTACATATCGTCGCCTTCTGCACTGGCGTTCAGATCTGTGCCACTGGCGTGGACGGTTGCTTCTGCTGTCATGCGCCCTTTCACCACAGTGAGAGTAACCTGACCATTGGTGATGTTGTCGAAGTGGCGGGTCAGCTTCGACATCTTGTCGTCGACATGACTCTGCAGGGCTTCGGTAATTTCTACATGGTGACCGCTGATATTGATCTTCATTTCCAGGCTCCTTGTGTGCTGGTTCTGTTTTTTACTATTTAATCAGCTTCAGGATTAAATTCAGTGTTCTAAATCAGCTGTTTACGTTCATTTGAAGGTGGAATCAACATAGCTTCACGGTACTTGGCTACGGTGCGTCGTGCAACCTGAATACCGCGTTCTCCAAGCATAGTTGCGATTTTGTTATCACTGAGTGGTTTACGGGCATTTTCTTCTGAAATCAGCTTTTTGATCATGGCGCGGATAGCAGTGGACGAGCATTCGCCGCCGCCATCTGTGCTGACATGACTGGAGAAAAAGTACTTGAGTTCAAAAATACCACGCGGGGTGTGCATGTATTTCTGTGTGGTCACACGGGAAATCGTCGATTCGTGCATGCCAACCGCTTCGGCAATATCGTGCAGCACCAGAGGTTTCATCGCTTCTTCACCTTCTTCGAAGAAGTCGATCTGATACTCAACAATTTTGGTGGCCACTTTCAGCAGGGTTTCATTGCGGCTTTGCAGACTTTTGATAAACCAGCGCGCTTCCTGCAGGTGATCACGCAGGAAAGCATTATCTGTGCTGTTGTCTGAACGACGCACCAGTGCAGCGTAATCCGCATTCACCCGCAGTTTGGGTGCGATGTCGGGGTTCAGTTCGACCCGCCATTCATCGCGCACATTACGCACGATCACATCCGGCACAACGTATTCTGCCTGTTCACCACTGACGCCGGCACCGGGTTTCGGGTTCAGTTCTTTAATCAGGCACAGTACAGATTTCAGATCATCTTCGCGCAGACGGGTCTTGCGCATCAGGGTCTGGTAATCGCGGCTGCCGAGTAATTCGATGTAGTCACTGATTACCAGCCGGGCTTCTTTCAGCCATTCGGTTTCCGGTGCCAGCTGCGCCAGTTGCAGCAACAGGCATTCACGCAGATCGCGGGCAAAAACACCGGCCGGATCAAACTGCTGCAGGCGATGCAGGACGGCCAGAACTTCTTCTTCTTCGATTTCCAGTTCCGGGTCCATGCTTTCCACCACATCTTCAATGGTGGTGTGCAGGTAACCATCGTCGTCCACGCCATCAATCAGCATGGTGGCGATTTCGCGGTCAGCGTCGGACATTGGTGTCAGGTTAAGCTGCCACTCGAGGTGATCCTGCAGATTTTCAGTGGAGGCGTGGCGGGAATCGTAATCGAAGTCGTCGTCGATGGCGTTGCTGTTGCCGGAAGAAACACCGGCTGTTGCCTGATAGGTATCGTCCCACTGGCTGTCTACCGGCAGATCGTCCGGCAGTTGTTCCTGGGACCATTGTTCGTCCAGTTCCGGAGTATCGGAATCGTCTTTGGAAGTAACTTCTGTTTTGCTCTCGGACACCTCCATAGAGGAGTGATCCGCTGTATCGTCACCCTCGTGCTCTTCCATTTCCAGCATAGGATTGGCGTCCAGTGCCTCCTGAATCTCCTGCTGGAGGTCAAGGGTAGAGAGCTGCAGCAGACGGATTGCCTGCTGTAACTGAGGGGTCATGGTCAGTTGCTGACCCATCTTTAACTGAAGAGACGCTTTCATAGAGTTCAGTACTTACCCATAGTCGGCACAATCTGTGCATTATACGCCAAGGCCGGGAACCCACAACCTGATTTGTTGGTCACTTCAGGTTGGGCCAGTCCCACTGCACAGGAGTATCCTCCTGCGTATCTGAATCCATTCGCTGCTCTGATCAGAGGCGGAAGTCCTCCCCCAGATACACTTTACGTACCTGTTCGCTGGCGAGTACTTCGTCGGCATTTCCTTCTGCAATAATGTGACCGCCACCGACGATGTAAGCTTTTTCACAGATGGCGAGGGTTTCCCGCACATTGTGGTCGGTAATCAGTACACCAATTCCGCGCGCTTTCAGCTGACGGATAATGTCCATGATGTCAGCTACGGAAATTGGGTCAACCCCGGCGAAAGGCTCATCGAGCAAAATAAAGGACGGTTCGGCGGCCAGAGCGCGGGCAATTTCCCCCCGCCGGCGTTCGCCGCCGGACAGGGCCATGCCCAGACTGTCGCGGATATGCTGGATGTTGAACTCGTCGAGCAGGCCTTCCAGACGCTCCAGACGCTGTTTGCGGTTGAGGTCTTTGCGGGTTTCCAGAATGGCCAGTATGTTGTCTGACACACTGAGCTTGCGGAAGATGGAAGCTTCCTGCGGCAGATAGCCGATACCTTTGCGTGCCCGGCCATGCATTGGCAGGTGNNTGATGTCTTCGCCGTCGATGGTTATCGTGCCTTTATCGGCCTGTACCAGGTTGACGATCATATAAAAGCAGGTGGTTTTACCNGCACCGTTCGGACCCANCAGGCCGACGATCTGGCCGCTGCTGACNTCCATGGACACGTCTTTGACTACTTCACGGCCGTTGTAGCTTTTGGCCAGATGTTCTGCCTTCAGTGTTTTCATTGGCTGCTTCCGGATTGCTCAGTGCTGTTGCCGGACGGCTCCGNGTTATTGCCGGATGATTCCGNGGCGTTNTCGTCTTTCTTAGGCTGGATCACCATCCGTACCCGGGAGTCTTCCGGCTTNTCTTCGCCTTCTTTAACTGTGCTGGTGCCACCGTTGGCTTTGACCGTNTCGGCATTCATATCGTAAGTCAGGCGCTGACCNCTGAACTGATCGCCACCCTGTTTCAGNTTGGCGTCTCCGGTGATGATTACTTCACGCTGATCGCTCAGATATTCAATGCGCTTNCCATTGGCGTAAGTGACTGGNTTACCGACATTAATCTGNTGCTGGTAACGNGCCGGTTTACCATCGGCGACGGCGCTTTTTAATACGTTGCCTTCATGCAGGATTTCCAGCCGGTCGGCTTCGATCTTNAGCGTACCCTGAGTAAGAATGACATTACCCTGATAAATCACGACACCGGTACGGCGATCCATTTCCGCCTGCTGGGAGCGGATAACCAGTTCCTGTTGTTCGTCTTCCGGCAAGGCCTGAGCCGCTGATGTCAGAATCGCCAGCAGCAGAGAGAAGGGAAGAGCGGTCAGAGACTTAAGGTTCATAACGTGAGTTAACCTCTGCATTAAAGCGGATATGTTGAGCCGGAACGTCCATGCGCATACCAACGGCCGTCATGTTGGCNCGGTCACTGGTAATGGTGACGAGCTGATCGGTTTCGGCGATGCCGGTGCTGTGGTGGTATGTCAGGCGCTCAGTNCGGATCAGCAGATTATGATTGGCTGCAGTGTCGAGCGGGCGGATTTTTACGTCATTGATCAGCTGCAGGGTTTTATCCGCATCTGTCATGGTGCCTTCAACCGCAGAGATCAGCCATTGCGAACCCTCTTCGTCGAGCACGGTAAATTCCGGCTGACTGAAATAGGTGTTGCCGATNCCCGGATAGTGGCTGGAGCTGTCTGCAGTGAATTTCTGCGACTGAANACCTTCGTCGCTGTACTGGCGGCTGATCAGCTTCTCACCGTAGTAATCCGGNTCGTTATCAGCCTGATCAGCNCCGGCTGGTGTCAGTTCACTGGTGTAGCGATCTACTGCCAGCAGAGCCAGGCCGAAAAATGCCGTGATGATCAGCAGCAACCAGCGCTTACGCATCAGATCACGCCCGCTCGCAGCAGGTCGTGCATATTGATAACGCCAACGGCTTTGTCGCCTTCCTTAACCACCAGAGCGTTAATTTTGTTGTCTTCCATGAGCTTCAGGGCNTCGGCTGCCAGGGTTTTTGGCGTGGTGCTTTTACCGCCATAGGTCATAACGTCNGCCATGGTGGCGGTGTGAATATTTACACCGTTGTCGATGGCGCGACGTAAGTCACCGTCGGTGAAAATCCCCTGCATCTGGCCATCCAGCTGCACGGTTGTCATNCCCAGACCTTTGGACGTCACGACCAGCAGGGCTTCAGAGAGCGTCGTTGCTGGTTCGACGACTGGCAGTTCGGCGCCGGCGTGCATGATGTCTTCGACTTTCAGCAGCAGACGACGGCCCAGTGAACCACCTGGATGAGAGAAGGCAAAGTCTTCGGCGGTNAAGCCGCGGGCTTCGAGCAGAGCCACAGCCAGGGCATCGCCAACCACCAGAGCACAGGTGGTNGAGGAGGTTGGTGCCAGNTTCAGCGGGCAGGCTTCCTGTTCAACACCNGTATCCAGATGCGCGTCAGCTGCGGTGGCCAGTGTTGATTCCGGTTTNCCGGTCATGCTGATCAGGCGCGTGCCGAGGCGTTTGAACAGTGGNAGCAGGCTGGTTACTTCGCTGCTTTCACCGGAATTCGACAGNGCGATGACCACGTCTTCCGGNTGGATCATGCCCATATCNCCGTGACTGGCTTCGCCNGGATGAACAAAAAATGCCGGCGTGCCGGTGCTGGCCAGAGTGGCGGCCATTTTGGTGCCGATGTGGCCGGATTTNCCCATGCCGGTAACCACNACNCGGCCTTTNCANTCGAGGATGAGTTTGCAGGCGATGGCGAAATCTGTGGACAGACGGTCGATCAGGTGCCCGATNGCTTCCTGCTCCAGGGTNATNGTGCGACGGGCGGATTGCAGAAAATCAAAATCAAAATTGGTAGTCATTAGCTTGCCATAAAATATAAAGACGACATGTAACCAATAAAACTGGCTGTCAGTAACAGACCGGAAAAACGGCCAAGAGTGCCGCTGCGGTAGTTCACCAGGAACATAATCACCANCGCAACGGTCAGCACCATCATAACCGAGTAATCACGATACAGCGCCTGCGGGTCAACCTGAGTAACGGCGAGCAGGCCGGGAATCGGCATAACAGTGAGTAAATTAAACATATTCGAGCCGATCACGTTACCGATAGCAATATCGTGNTGGCCTTTCAGGGCACTGGCCACAGACGCCGCCAGCTCNGGCAGGCTGGTNCCGATNGCAACGATGGTCAGGCCGATAATAAGATCGCTGACGCCAAATGCGTGGGCAATATCCGTTGCGCCCCACACCAGCAGTTTAGAAGCAATAACCAGTGCGACCAGGCCAATTACCAGTTCGATAATGGCTTTGCGCAGTGGTGTGTTTTCAATTTCTTCTGCTTCGTCTTCTTCTACAACAGACTCACCGGACTCACTGGAGCCGAGAAACATCAGATANAGGGCGGCCGCCATGGCNGTCAGCAGAATGATGGCATCGAGCAGATTCAGTTCCAGATCGGCCAGCGTCAGGCCGCCGATAATGCTCACCAGNACCAGTACCGGCAGTTCTTTCTTCAGCAGTTTTTTCTGCAGCGGAATCGGNCTGATCAGGGCGGTTACCCCCAGCACCANTGCAATATTGGTGATGTTGGAACCAATGGCATTACCGATNGCCAGGTTGCCTGCNCCGTCGATGGAAGCCATGGCAGATACGAACATCTCAGGTGCGGAGGTGCCCATGGCAACGATNGTCAGNCCAACTAATAANGGNGACATCCCCAGTCTGCGGGCGGTCGCCGCGGCTCCGATCACAAATTTATCGGCGCTCCAGACCAGCAGGACGAGTCCGGCGATTACGGCAACAGCGGCGGTCAGCATAGGGGCAGTCAGCATGGAATTGGGCAGGTCCTGAGGGTTCAGAAATAAAGCGCGACATTGTACCGGAGGGGATTCTGTACGCAATTGCAACTTATCGTTTTGCNCNNCTGNNTGAGACGTTNNANGAGGACTGTTGGTTCTGAATGAACATTCCGCTAAGCTAGCGGGCAATTAAACCGTATCAGGCAGGNACTGTGCATGACTGCGAGTCAGCCCTATGTCTCTATCCGTGATCTGAGTTTCAGTCGCGGGGACAGACTCATTTACAACAATCTGGATGTGGATTTCCCGCGTGGCAAAGTGACCGCGATCATGGGACCGTCCGGTACCGGTAAGACAACACTGCTGCGTCTTATTGGTGGCCAGCTGATCGCGGATAAAGGNACCGTCATTGTTGATGGTCAGAACGTCGCTCAGTTGTCGCGTAAAAAGTTGTTTGAGCTGCGCCGTCAGAAGATGGGCATGCTGTTTCAGACCGGCGCNCTGTTCACCGACCTGAACGTATTCGATAACGTTGCTTTTCCATTGCGTACGCACACCGATCTGCCGGAATCNATGATCCGCGATCTGGTACTGATGAAGCTTGAAGCCGTTGGTCTGCGTGGTGCGCGTAATATGTCACCGGCAGAACTGTCGGGCGGTATGGCACGACGGGTGGCGCTGGCGCGTTCTATCGCCATGGACCCGGAAATCATTATGTACGACGAGCCTTTTACCGGCCTCGATCCCATCTCCATGGGCATGATTGTGAAACTGATCCGCGGTCTGAATCAGGCGCTCGGTCTCACTAGTTTGCTGGTTTCCCACGATGTCGAAGAATCCTGTTCCATTGCTGATTACCTGTGTGTCGTCTCCGACGGCAAAGTGATCGGCTTTGGCACCCCGGAAGAACTTATCAACGAAGGCAATGCGGAAGTGAAGCAGTTCCTTAACGGCGATCCTGATGGTCCGGTGCCATTCCACTACCCGGCGGCGGATTACCGCAGCGATATTCTGAGCGGAGTGGAATGATGCTGAACAAACTGCAGAGCATCGGCCAGAGCGGTACCCGGGCGATCGAATCCATTGGCCGCGCCACCATTATGCTGTGGCACTCGATTATGTGGGGCGGTCCGGGCAGTGCCGGTTTCTTTGATCTGATCAAGCAGATTTACTCAGTGGGTGTGCGCTCACTGATTATTATCGTCGTCGCCGGTTTCTTTGTCGGTATGGTGCTGGCGCTGCAGGGCTACAACATTCTGGTCAGCTTTGGTTCTGAAACCGTATTGGGAACGCTGGTGGCGCTGTCGCTGCTGCGTGAACTCGGTCCGGTGGTCGCAGCCCTGCTGTTTGCCGGTCGTGCCGGTTCAGCCCTGACCGCTGAAATTGGTCTGATGAAGGCCACAGAACAGCTGACGGCCATGGAAATGATGGGTGTCGATCCGCTGAAGCGGGTAATAACGCCGCGTCTGTGGGCTGGTCTTATTTCTATGCCGATTCTGGCGCTGCTGTTTTCCACCGTAGGTATCTGGGGTGGGGCGTATGTAGCCATTGATCTGGTAGGCATTGATGAAGGTGCTTACTGGGGCAATATGCAGGCTTCGGTAGAATTTTATTCAGACGTGGTGAAAGGGGTTGTGAAATCCCTGGTATTCGGTCTGGTGATTACCTGGATCGCAGTCTTTCAGGGCTACGACTCCGTGCCGACTTCCGAAGGGATCGGTAAAGCAACTACTCAGACGGTGGTGATTTCTTCACTGGCCGTACTTGGACTCGACTTTATTCTGACAGCCGTGATGCTGGGGGGTATCTGAACATGCGCATGCGTTACATTGAACTGAGTGTCGGCGCTTTTATGGTTCTGGGCGTGATTGCCATTGTGTTGATGGCTTTCCGCGTCAGTGGCCTGACCATCCGCAGCAGTGATGATACCTATACCATCAAAGCCCATTTTGAAAATCTGGGCGGTCTGACTGAAAAAGCCAAAGTATCCATGTCCGGTGTGACCATTGGCCGGGTGACCAACATCTATCTGGATACCGAATNGTATTCAGCGGTGGTGGAAATGGAGATTGATAAATCCATGAGCACTCTGACCACGGATACCTCAGCCTCCATCCTGACCGCCGGTCTGCTGGGCGAGAAATACATCGGTCTGACCGTAGGCGCTGAGGAAGACTATCTGAAAGATGGTGACTGGATTGACGACACTCAGTCCGCCATTGTACTGGAAGAGCTGATTGGCCGTTTCCTGTTTAACAGCGCTGAAAAGAACTGATCGGGCACACTATGGCTGAGCTGAAACGCATCGACGAACATACCGCGGAGCTGAGCGGCGACCTGCTGCACAGCACGGTAACCGCTGTGATTGCACCGGGTAAAAAGCTGATCAGTGCTGCCGGCGACCGCTGGACGGTCGATATGCAGGGTGTTACCCGGGTGTCCAGCAGCGGCGTGGCGCTGGTGCTGGAATGGCTGCGGGCGGCAGAAACCAGTGGTTGCCAGTTGAGCATCCTCAATCTGCCGGAACATATGCGTCCTATCATAGATATCAGCGATCTCGATCCGCTGTTTGCCCCCCTGATTGCCTGATATCCGTCATGCCTGACTGAATTTCGTGATCGGGCTGTCACTTTACCTATCCTGTGCGCTTCGTTCCGGGGCGCAAATCCGCTATCATATGGCGCTTTCGAAATCTGAACGGTAAACCGTATGTCCCCGGCAGAAATCCTGCAAGTCCTGCAAACTGAATCCCCTGAAATCAACTGGACCGTCGACGGCGATGGCTACCACAACGTGGTGGAAGGTGTCGGTGAAGCGTTTGAAGGTCTGAACGCGGTAAAACGCCAGCAGTTCGTGTACAAACTGCTGAATCCATACATTGCAGACGGCCGTCTGCACGCTGTATCTATCCGCACTTTTACCCCTGCTGAAAAAGCCAGCGCACAATAAGAGCTTTCTATGGACAAACTGAGAATTGAGGGCGGTAACCGGCTGAACGGTGAGATCCGTATTTCCGGTGCAAAAAACTCTGCCCTGCCGATTCTGTCAGCGACTCTGCTGGCGGAAGGTGTTATGCGCGTAGGTAACCTGCCGCACCTGCACGATATTACGACCATGCTGGAACTGCTCGGCTGCATGGGTGTGGAAGTGGCGATCGATGAAGATATGTCGGTCGAAACCGACTGCGCCAACATCAAAAGCTGTGTAGCGCCTTACGATCTGGTGCGCACCATGCGCGCTTCGATTCTGGTTCTTGGTCCGCTGTTAGCGCGTTACGGCGAAGCCGAAGTATCCCTGCCTGGCGGTTGTGCCATTGGCTCCCGTCCGGTTGATCTGCACATCCGTGGTATGGAAGCGCTGGGCGCTGAAGTTGAAGTACTGGATGGCTATATTAAAGCCGTCGTGCCTGGCGGTCGTCTGACCGGCGCTAATATTTTCTTCGATACCGTGACCGTAACCGGTACCGAAAACGTGATGATGGCAGCGACACTGGCGAAAGGCACCACCACCATTGAAAACGCGGCCCGTGAACCGGAAGTCGTGGATCTGGCCAACTGTCTGAATGCCATGGGCGCTAAGATTTCAGGTGCCGGCTCTGACACCATGGTGATCGAAGGTGTTGAGAAACTGTACGGCTGTTCCTTCGATGTGCTGCCGGACCGTATTGAAACTGGTACCTATCTGGTAGCGGCAGCCGTGACCGGTGGCCGGGTGAAAACCAAAGATACCGATCCGCTGATCATGGAAGCGGTTCTGCATAAGCTGGAAGAAGCCGGTGCCGATATTACCATTGGTGACAACTGGATCGAGCTGGATATGCACGGTAAGCGTCCCAAAGCGGTAAATATCAAAACCGCTCCGCACCCGGCATTCCCGACCGATATGCAGGCACAGTTTATGGTGCTGAATGCATTGGCCGAAGGCACGGGTACCGTGATTGAAACCGTATTCGAAAACCGCTTTATGCACGCTCAGGAACTGGTGCGTATGGGCGCGGATATCGCCGTTGAAGGCAATACTGCCATCGTAACCGGTAAAGAGAAGCTGCAGGCTGCTCCGGTTATGGCGACCGACCTGCGTGCTTCGGCGTCGCTGGTGATTGCGGCCCTGATGGCCGAAGGCGCGACCGATGTGAACCGTATTTATCACATTGACCGCGGCTATGAATGTATTGAAGAAAAGTTTCAGCAGTTGGGTGCGAATATCCGCAGAATATCTGGCTGATAGCTTGTGAAAGCTGCCTGCATTGCAGGTGCTGTGTTAAAAAGCGTCTCAAAATACTCATGTACAATTTGTACACTCCGTTTTTTCGCCGCTTTTTGCCTTGCCCCTGCTGCTTCGCCGACGCTTTCATTGTCTGTATTGCCATTGCAGTGAGCAGGCACTACCTTCAAACGTGAAAATCACAGCCTGCTATTGAAAAACTGAAACTGACTTAAAACACGCTGAAAAAAGAGGATCAGCAACTCATGACTCAACCACTGACCATTGCTCTGTCAAAAGGGCGTATTCTCGATGACACTCTGCCACTGCTGGCGGAAGCCGGTATCCATCCGGCCGAGGATATTAAAAAGAGTCGTAAGCTGATTTTCGATACCAATCATGACCATATCAAGCTGGTGGTGATCCGTGCCACCGACGTGCCGACTTACGTTGAGTATGGCGCTGCCGATCTGGGCGTGGCCGGTAAAGACGTGTTGATGGAATATGGCAGCGATAACCTGTGTGAACCACTGGATCTGAACATCGCCACCTGCCGTCTGATGACCGCTGCACTGAAAGGTGCAGAAATGCCTCAGGGCCGTCTGAAAGTAGCGAGCAAATTCGTCAACGTGGCCAAGCGCTATTTCGCAGAGCAGGGCCGTCAGGTCGACATTATTAAACTGTACGGCGGCATGGAACTGGCGCCGATTATGGGGCTGGCCGATATGATTGTGGATATCGTAGACACCGGCAATACGCTGAAGGCCAATGGTCTGGAAGCCCGTGATCTGATCGCACCGATCAGCTCGCGTTTAGTCGCTGGCCGCGCGGCCATGAAAGTGAAGCACGCGCAGATTCAGCCGATTATTGACCAGATGAAAGCCGCCGTAGAACGTCAGCGTGACGCACAGAAATAAGGTGAAAAAATGACTATTGAAATCCGTCGTTTCAGCTCTGCCCAAAGTGATTTTGCCCAACAGATGGACAGCCTGCTGTCATGGGAATCCGTATCCGATGCCGGCGTACAGAAAACCGTTGCCGATATTATTTATGACATCCGCACCCGTGGCGATGAAGCCCTGATCGAATTCACTAATAAGTTCGACCGTATGGAAGCGACATCCATGGCCGAGCTGGAACTGAATCAGGAACAGCTGCAGGCTGCACTGGATGCCCTGCCGCAGGAGCGTCGCGAAGCGCTGCTGAAAGCCGCGGAACGCGTGCGCAGCTACCACGAAAAACAGAAACAGGATTCCTGGACCTACACCGAAGCCGACGGCACTATGCTGGGCCAGAAAGTGACGCCTATGGATCGTGTGGGTCTGTACGTACCGGGCGGTAAAGCGGCTTATCCTTCATCCGTGCTGATGAATGCTATCCCGGCCCACGTTGCCGGTGTGCAGGAAATTATCATGGTGGTGCCGACTCCGGGCGGCGAGCTGAATCAGCTGGTGCTGGCTGCCGCTGCCGCTGCCGGTGTGAGCCGCGTCTTTACCGTTGGTGGTGCGCAGGCCGTTGCCGCACTGGCATACGGCACTGATACCGTACCGGGCGTGGATAAAATTGTTGGTCCAGGCAACATCTATGTGGCCACTGCCAAGCGTGCGGTATTTGGGCAGGTCGGTATCGATATGATCGCTGGTCCGTCTGAAATTCTGGTGGTGTGTGATGGCCAGACCAATCCGGACTGGATTGCCATGGACCTGTTCTCCCAGGCAGAACACGATGAAGACGCTCAGGCGATTCTGGTGTCTACCGATGCAGAATTCCTCGATGCGGTAAAAGCCTCCATCGACAAACTGCTGCCAACCATGGAACGTGAAGAAATTATCCGTACCTCGCTGAGTGAGCGTGGTGCGCTGATTTTGGCAGCAGATAAAGCCGACGCCATTGCTATTGCTAACCGCATTGCACCGGAGCACCTTGAACTTTCTGTCGAAGATCCGCAAAGCTGGTTGCCGGAAATCCGCCACGCCGGTGCGATCTTTATGGGTCGTTACACCGCAGAAGCGCTGGGCGATTACTGCGCCGGGCCTAACCACGTACTGCCAACGTCCGGCACTGCGCGTTTCTCTTCGCCGCTGGGGGTGTATGACTTCCAGAAGCGTTCGTCACTGATTATGTGCTCCGCTGACGGCGCTTCTGAACTGGGTAAAACCGCTTCTGTCCTGGCCCGTGGTGAGTTCCTGACTGCTCACGCCCGCAGCGCTGAATTCCGCATTAAGGACTGAAAACAATGAGCCAGCTGTGGAGTCCGTTTGTTAAAAATCTGGTGCCTTATGTACCGGGTGAACAGCCGAAAATGACACGGCTGGTAAAACTGAATACCAATGAAAACCCGTACGGTCCGTCTCCCAAAGCGGTGGCGGCCATGCAGGCCGAACTGACAGATGATCTGCGTTTATATCCGGACCCGAATGGCGATAAGCTGAAGCAGTCTGTGGCAGATTATTACGGCGTAAAAACCAGTCAGGTGTTTGTTGGTAACGGCTCGGATGAAGTGCTGGCTCATGCGTTTCACGGTTTGTTTCAGCATGGCAAACCGCTGCTGTTCCCGGATATTACTTACAGCTTCTATCCGGTGTACTGCGGTTTATATGGCATCGAAGCCAAACAGATTCCCCTCGACGAAGAATTTCAGATTAACGTCGATGATTTCATCAGTGCGAGTGTTTCTGCAAATGGAAACAGCGGGATTATTTTCCCTAATCCTAATGCACCGACCGGACGCTTATTGCCGTTAGCAGCGATTGAAAAACTGCTGCAGAACAATACCCAAAGCGTTGTGCTGGTCGATGAAGCTTATGTGGATTTTGGTGGTGAAAGTGCCATCGCACTGGTGAATAAATACCCGAATCTGCTGGTTACCCAGACCTTGTCTAAATCCCGTTCTCTGGCGGGGATGCGTGTTGGTCTGGCCGTTGGGCATGAAGATTTAATTGAAGCGCTGGAGCGGGTTAAAAACAGCTTTAACTCCTATCCGCTGGATCGTCTGGCGCTGGTCGGTGCTGCCGCTGCGTTTGATGATCGTGACTACTTCAATGATACCTGTAATAAAGTTATCGCCAGCCGCGAGCAGGTGAATGCCGGTTTAACGGAGCTTGGTTTCGACGTACTGCCGTCTGCTGCCAACTTTGTGTTTGCCCGTCATGGGCAGAAGGATGCCGGTGAGCTGGCTGCCGCTCTGCGTGAGCAGGGCATTATTGTGCGCCACTTTAAGACTGAACGTATCGCTCAGTTCCTGCGTATTACTATCGGTACCGATGAGCAGAATCAGATTCTGCTGGATGCGTTAAAAGAGATGCTCTGACCGTTTTTCGACAGGTTCGTTACTGTGTCTGTCGCTATGTCTGTTATTTTTATATCGAAAAGCCAGAAGTAAAAAAGCCTGAAACGTTAGCGCGCTTCAGGCTTTTTTATTGTCCGTTTGCCTCCGTTTTATGCTCAATACATCCCACGACAGCGGCTAAGGCAGCAGCACATCAAACACCAGCGAGGTGGCAACCAGAAACATCACCGCTGCCATCAGACCGTCGAATACCCGCCAGTGAGCGGGAGAGCTCAGCAGGTGGCGCAGTTTTTTTGCACCCATGGCCATCATGGTAAACCAGCAGAATGATGCAAGTGATGCACCGGCAGCGAATACCGCAGGCGATGCCTGGCGTGCGCCGACACTGCCGATTAATGCCATGGTGTCGACATACACATGCGGATTAAACAGTGAAATCATGGCGGCCTGACCAGCCGCATGCCAGCCACTGCGGGTGATATGACCGGCGCTGGCAAGCAGACCGTCACTGTTATTGTTGATTGCCCGCTGCAATGCCTTCAGGCCCATCCAGGTCAGGATACCAATGGCCAGCAGGGTAAATACCGGCACTAATAATGGCAGTTGCTGCTGAATTTTATCCATCAGAAACACACCGGCAAAAATCAGCGTGGCATCGATAGCGATGCACACTGACGTCACGGCCCATGGGTTGTCGTTACGCAGGCATTTATTCAGCACCCAGGCATTCTGCGCGCCGATAGAAACAATCAGCCCGGCGGTCAGCAGGAAGCCGGCCAGCAGCTGAGAAAAGGTATTTAACAGGTCGCCTGTCAGTACGTTCACGGGGATACCCTCTGTCTGCAGTTACCTTATTGTTTTGTGGCAACTGCGCTTAATGTGTCTTAACAGCGGGCAAGATAGTCGTTAGGCTGATATTATTCAAAATAATAAATCTTATGAGATATAAGTAGAAATTATGATTGATTATCCGGCACTGGAAGCACTCGCGGCGGTTATCGAGCAGCGCGGTTTTGAACGCGCGGCGCGTAAACTCAATATCAGTCAGCCAGCGGTCAGTCAGCGTATCCGTCAGCTGGAATACCGGCTCGGGCAACCGGTTCTGCTGCGAACCACGCCACCGCGATTAACGGAATTGGGTCAGCGTCTGACCAACCATTTGCAGCAGGTGCATCAGCTGGAGCAGGGTCTGGTGCTGCCTGATCAGAGCGCCGGACCTTTGCGGGTAAGGCTGGCGGTGAATGCGGACAGTGTGGATACCTGGCTGGCGCAGGCTTTGTCTGCCTGTGAAGACGTCGGCAATATCGATTTTGATCTGGTGATTGAAGATCAGGATGTAGCGTTACAGCGCATGCGTAACGGGGAAGTGATGGCCTGTATCTGTGCCGAGCCGGCGCCGGTCAACGGCGGGCTGAGTATTCCGCTGGGGGTTATGCGTTATCGTTCGCTGGCCAGTCCGGCATTTATCGAGCGCTTTGCGCTGCGCAGCCGCAGCATAAAAAGGCGTACACCGCTGGCGCAGCTGCCAACCCTGATTTACAGCGCCGACGATCGCCTGCAGCACCGTTTCCTTGCAGCCAACTCTCCGGTTGGTGAGCCACAGCGGGCACACCGTTGCCCCTCATCAAGCGGCTTTATCCGTATGATGCTTGCGGGGCTGGGGTTTGGTATGGCGCCACAGATTCAGGTGGCGGAGCATATTCAGAATGGCGATCTGGTGGATGTGGTGCCGGGCTATTATCTGGATGTGCCTTTGTACTGGCATTACTGGCAGACTGAAAGTCAGACGCTGAAGCAACTGCGGCTGGCGGTTGGTGATGTCGCGGGTAAGGTGCTTCTGCCGATGAAAAAATAGGCACTGTGCGGGTTGAAAAAATAGACTCTGCGCACTGAAAAAGAATTTATTCAGCGCTCAAAACAAAACAGCGGGCAACCTGTGCCCGCTGTTTCCGGTGGTTTGTTAAACCATTACTCGACCGTTGCAGCCGGCGGGATTTCAGAGGCATTGGCAGCCGTATGGGGCTGGCGCTGACCAGCAATGGCATGGGTCGTACCGGTTTTGCCTTCGCGAATGTACTCCAGGTCGATCTGGTCACCGGGGCGCAGTGCGGCAATCTGATTCATTGCCCGGCGGGCGTTATCGGCTTCTTCACCGTTAATTTTCACCAGAATGTCACCCACATTCAGTTTGGCTTTATCCGCCGGGCCGTGTTCATAAATACCGGTAACAATAAGGCCGGTCAATGCTTCCGGCAGGCCCAGTGCTTTCAGCAGCTGAGGTGATGATTCCTGCACTTCGATACCCAGCCAGCCGCGAATGGTTGTGCCATGGGTGGCGATATCCGTCAGGGTGCGCATGGCGACGGAAGCCGGAATAGCAAAGCCAATACCCTGGCTGCCACCGGATTTGGAATAAATCGCCGTATTAATTCCGACCAGTTCGCCGTGGGCGTTAATCAGTGCACCACCTGAGTTCCCTGGGTTAATGGCTGCATCGGTCTGGATATAGTCTTCGTAGGTATTAATGCCCAGTTCGGTTCGGCCAGTGGCTGAAACAATACCCAGGGTAACCGTCTGACCAACGCCAAACGGGTTACCAATAGCCATCACCACATCACCAATACGCAGTTTATTGTTTTCTTTTACCTGCATGTAAGGCAGGTCGGCCAGATCTATTTTCAGCACTGCCAGATCGGCTTCCGGGTCGGTACCGACGACCTGTGCATTCACATCACGGCCATCGTGCAGGGCGACCACAATCTGATCGGCACCGTTAATGACGTGGTTATTGGTCAGCACATAGCCGTCCGGCGACATAATGACACCGGAACCCAGGCTGGACTGAATGCGTTCATTGGGCTCAGGGTTAGTACGGAAGAAACGCTGAAAGAAGGGGTCGTCGAATAACGGATGCGTTTTGCGCTTGACCACCTTGCGGGTGTAAATATTCACCACCGCTGGCGCCGCTCTGTCGACAGCGTCGGCATAACTCACCGGGCCACTGCTGACCGGTGGCTGAGCTACCTGGGTACCATCGGTATTCAGTTCGCTTCCTGCAGGAAGAGCAGGCGTTGCCGGATTCTGACCCGGGGCCCAAAGCAGCACAGCTAACGCTACCGCAAGGCCGGTCAGGGCAGGGACCACAATAATATTGATAACAGACTGCAGCGGACGCATTTGCTGAACCTCCCCGGGGCACATAAACTGGCGGACATAGTAAACCGCCAATAATACCAGAACCCGTACCGAGGCCCATCATGCTGAATCGACAGGAACTTCTGAAGCACCTTGACACTTTATTGCAAACCAGCCGTTTCCGGGATTATTGCCCAAATGGTCTGCAGGTCGCAGGAAGTGAACATATCAGCCGTATCGTCACTGGTGTCACGGCCAATCAGGCTTTGATTGATCAGGCTATCGCCCTCGGCGCAGACACCATTCTGGTACATCATGGCTACTTCTGGAAAGGCGAAGATCCGCGCGTAACCGGCATTAAAAAAGAACGGCTGAAGGCGTTGTTGGCTAATGATATCAACCTGATCGCTTATCACCTGCCACTGGATGCTCACCCTGTGTACGGTAATAACGCCCAGCTGGCAGACATACTGAATCTGCAGACCGATGGTTTGTTAAACGATGCCGATCCTTACTCTGTCGGTAATATTGGCCGTTTACCGCGGCCTATGAGTGGTAAGGAATTCTGCGCCTGGCTGGGTGAATGTCTGCAGCGTGAGCCTATGCATATTGGCGAAGATAACGACACCATTGAAACCATTGCCTGGTGTACGGGTGCTGCACAGAGTTATCTGCAACAGGCAGTGGATGCCGGAGTGGATGCGTTTCTGACCGGTGAAATTAACGAGCCGGCCGTACATCTGGCGCGGGAAACCGGTATTCATTTTTTCAGTGCCGGGCATCACGCTACTGAGCGCTACGGCGTGAAAGCGCTGGGCGAATATCTGGCTGGCGAGTTTGATCTGGATGTTGAGTTCATCGATATCGATAACCCGGTCTGACCATTGATTTAAATACGCAGTTTTCTTACTGGTATGGAATTATGTTTCCAGACAGGCGCCCCTTTTGCGCGCCTGTGTGGTGATACACTGAATGGGTTGGATTTATTCCATTATCACCCATCTTTCCGAAGTCCTAGCCATGCCAGTCATTACCTGTATTGAAGATCTGCGTAAGATTTACAGCAGACGCGTTCCCAAAATGTTCTATGACTATGCCGAGTCCGGCAGTTATACCGAACAGACCTTCCGTGAAAATTCCTCTGATTTTGCCGATATCCGCCTGCGCCAGAAAGTCGCTGTGGACATGTCCGGGCGCAGCACCGCCTCAGAAATGATCGGTCAGCCAGTGTCGTTACCGATCGCTATTTCACCTGTGGGTATGCTGGGAATGCAGCATGCTGATGGCGAAATTAAAGCAGCAAAAGCGGCGGAAAAATTCGGTGTGCCGTTTACGTTATCGACCATGTCCATCTGTTCGATTGAAGATGTCGCTGCGCATACTACGCAACCCTTCTGGTTTCAGTTGTATGTGATGCGGGATCAGGAATTTCTTGCGGCCATTATTGAGCGTGCAAAAAATGCCGGTTGTTCTGCTCTGGTATTAACACTGGATCTGCAGATTCTCGGCCAGCGCCATAAAGATCTGAAAAACGGTTTATCTGCGCCGCCGAAACTGACGTTACCGACCATGCTCAACCTGGCAACCAAATGGGGTTGGGGGCTGGAAATGCTGCAGACCAAACGCCGCTTCTTCGGCAATATTGTGGGGCACGCCAAAGGTGTTAAAGATGCATCTTCCCTGTTGAGCTGGACCGCCGAACAATTCGACCCGCGTCTGGATTGGGATAAAGTCGAGGCGATCCGCAAAATGTGGGGCGGCAAATTAATTCTTAAAGGTATTCTCGATCCTGAGGATGCACGCAAAGCTGCAGACTTCGGTGCCGATGCCATTGTGGTTTCCAACCATGGTGGCCGTCAGCTGGACGGAGCGCTGTCGTCCATTCGTATGCTGCCATCCATTGTTGATGCGGTACGCGGTCAGACAGAAGTCTTTATGGATTCCGGTATCCGTTCCGGCCAGGATATTCTGAAAGCGCTGGCCCTGGGTGCCAAAGGGACCATGGCGGGTCGTCCGTTTGTGTATGGCCTGGGAGCCATGGGCGAAGACGGTGTCACCAAAGCGCTGCAGGTGATGCAGAAAGAAGCCGATATCTCCATGGCGCTGTGTGGCGAACGGGATATCCGCAATATGCGCCGTGACAACCTGCTGATTCCACGTGGGTATTTCTCTGACTACGAATAGCGCAGCTCAGGGCTGTATTCAGATAGCCAAAAACAGAGCTGAAAATAAAAAAAGCCGCTGACGTTATCGACAGCGGCTTTTTTATTTTCCGGATTTATTCACTGCCAAATATCAGCGACGGTCCTGCAGTTTGTAGCCATGCGGTACGTTAAACAGGCTGTCGTGACGGCCTTCGATACCGATACTTTTTACGTTCTGAATATAGGTAAGAACCGGTTTGTCTGCAGTTGGTGTAAAGCGTTTTTCGACTTCTTTTTTGGCGATGCCAGAGAGGAACCCAGAGGCCATACTGCCCAGTGAACCGACCGGATCGTTGACATCAAAAGACGCGGAATCCTCTTTTTCTTCCGTTGCGGCTGTTTGCGGACAGGTGTTTTTCTCGCTGAACCACTCCATCTTCACGGATACCGGGTAGCCCTGAATTTTACTCAGTTGTTCACCGATTTTTTTCAGTTCAGCGCTGTTGGCCAACATGCTGGCCAGTAATGCGTTAATGTCGGCACTGACAAAGCGATCCAGCGGGTTTACTTTGCTGTAAAGCGCATCGCTGAAGGTTTTTTCCATGGCCAGGGCAGAGTTAATGGCTGCATCGTGTTCCGCTACCCAGAAATCCATGGTGATAAGGTTGGTGTCTTTATTACCGTCTTTATCTTTCATGGCGATTTCGAGACTGACGACATACTGGTCAGCTTTGTAGCCATTGATGGTGCGGCCTTTATCTTTCGCGGTGACTTTAAATACAGGCTTCTGTGCCGTCAGCTGACAGGATTCACCGCCGGTCGGATCGAACGATGACGCGTTATCTTCATCTTCTGATGTGTCTTCGTCTCCGCCCATGTCGGAGCGGATCTGATCCCACAGTGTTGCATCGTCGCAACCTGTCAGCGGGCATTCAGTATAGGATTTGCTTTCTTTGTGGATTTCCCAGATCAGGTTGCGGTCCAGACGCGTAATAACTGTGGACTCAGCATTACCGGTGAGTTTACGCGCCAGCCATGAATCAAATTCGGTTGTTTCATCAATGCGTTGTTGATCGGCGCGGGTGTAGCGCACTTCGGTCATTTTAGCGGCCGGAAAAATAACGCCATCCATGCGGTATTCTGAGCGGATAACGCTGGTGTCATTAACAGGCGTTGTGTCTTTCGGGGCGCTGGCACAGGCGGCCAGCAGCAGGGCAGGAGCGGCCAATAAGCCGGCTTTCAGAGTCTTCACATTTTGTCCTTAATCAGTGCTGATACGACGGGGGCGCGATTATGCCTGTTCGGTACGTTCGTTTATGTGATGTGTACCAAACTATTGATAAGTCAGATATTTATGTCTGGTGGGGCATGTGGACTGGTGGCGGGAATGGCTGCATCGGCGGCGGGGGAAGCAAAAAAGCCGGTCGCTGAAACAGTGACCGGCTCTGGCTGAAGCAGGTATCAGGTGTGTGCTGGAGGGGCTATCCGGGTTATTGGTCTGCGTTTTCCGCTGCGTCCGGATTGTCATTTTGGGCTGTGTCTGCACTGGACGACTCTGTGGCATCCGCAGCATCTGCATCACTCTCAGCATCCGTTGGCTGGTTTGCCGGGCTGGTCAGCGGGACAGTGGTGTCTGCTTTGTCTTTATCCAGCGCCTCTTCCTTAACTTCTTCCGCTTCTTTTTCAACGCCCAGGTGGTAGGCGGCAAAGCCTGTCTGTACCACCTGATTGACTGCCATACCAATCACGCGGCCAGAGAAGGGGGCAACGATATTGCTTCCGGTATTGGTAATCGGATCAGTGACATGGCCCAGCACTTCGCCTTCTTTTACTTTGTCACCCAAAGACACCACAGACATTAAAATGCCGCCCTGATCTGAACGCACCCAATCAGAGTGGTAGAACACGGGCTGCGGCGCGCCCCAGAATCTCAGTGTTGGCTGAATTTCCAGGTTCTGCAGCAGAGTCTCGATGGCTTTTACGCTGCCATCCACGGCGCTTTCTTCCAGCGCATTCGGGCCACCGGCTTCCAGTGTCACTGATGGAATACCGGCATCCATGGCTGCGCGGCGCAGCATGCCTCTGCTGCCCTGACCATGCAGTACCGTGATACCGCCAAAATGCTTACTGAAATTGAACACCTTCTCATCAGTCAGGTCGGCGCGGATCTGCGGCAGGTTAGTACGCTTCAGTGAGCCGGTATGCAGATCAACCAGATAGTTACAGTGCGGGGCAATGATTTCTGTGAATAATGAATAGGCGATGCGGTCGGCGGCGCTGCCTTTCGGATTGCCGGGGAAATGGCGGTTCAGGTCGCGGCGGTCAGACAGGTAGCGGCTGCCACGACGGAAGCCATCAAGGTTCACAATCGGAATACCGATCACGCTGCCGCTCATTTTATCCGGCTCCAGGCGATACATAAGGCGGCGTACCATCTCAATGCCGTTCAGTTCATCGCCATGAATGGCGGCGGTCAGGCACACGGTCGGCCCAGGATTTTTACCGCGCGCGACCAGAACCGGAACCGGGGTTTCAATACTGGAGAAATATTGTTCAGGGCTCCAGGAGAGTTTGCGGAACTGGCCCATGCCAACGGAATTACCCAGGATGGTCAGCGGAGCCGGTCTGAACTGAGGTTCCTGTGCGGTTTCCGTTGCGGTAGCGTCCGCCACTGCTCCAATTTTTGTCTGGCCGCTTTTTTCAGAGCCAGTTTGCTCAGCGCTTTCATCCGATTGGGCAGACGATTGCTGACTGTTTGCAGCGGCAGCAGGTACGGTTACCGGCAGGGGGGCGACATCCTCTTCGTTGGCCAGCTCGGTGGCGCGGGCGCTGGTGTGTGACAGGAGCAGGAGAATAGTAATGAAAGGCAGGTTGGTGGCCTGAAAAAGGCGCATAGGACAGATCCGGCTTAATTGAGTATTTGGCTAATTGTAGACATATACCGGGCGGGAGAGTTCGCAGATTGCTGGCTGTTTTTGACCGGTAAGAAAAATGTGCCGGAGCGGTGCTTTTGGTTTTACCCGGATAGCCTCTTCTGGTATTCTGCCCTCCCATCCTGAGTGAGGGTTCAGGAAGACGCCATGGAGGCGCCTGACCTTCCGTTTTGACTTCTAAATCTCGTATTCGCGGACCTTCTATGACACGTTTTATCTTTGTCACGGGTGGTGTTGTTTCTTCGTTGGGGAAAGGCATCGCATCAGCATCTCTGGCTGCCATTCTGGAAGCCCGTGGCCTTAAGGTCACTATGCTCAAGCTGGATCCATACATCAACGTCGACCCTGGCACCATGAGCCCTTTCCAGCACGGTGAGGTGTTCGTGACAAACGACGGCGCTGAAACTGACCTCGACCTCGGTCACTATGAGCGCTTCATCCGCACCACCATGTCACGCCGTAACAACTTCACCACCGGTCGTATTTATACGGACGTGCTGGCGAAAGAACGTCGTGGAGACTATCTGGGTGGTACTGTGCAGGTGATTCCGCACATCACTGACGAGATCAAACGCCGCGTACTGGAAGGTGCCGAAGGCTCCGACGTCGCGCTGGTGGAAATCGGCGGTACCGTGGGTGATATCGAATCCCAGCCGTTCCTGGAAGCCGTGCGTCAGATGAAAGTGGAAATGGGCTCCAAGCGCGCTCTGTCTCTGCACCTGACTCTGGTTCCTTATATCGCGACGGCTGGCGAAACCAAAACCAAGCCAACTCAGCATTCTGTGAAAGAAATGCGCACCATCGGTCTGCAGCCTGACGTGCTGATCTGTCGTTCAGATCATAAGATCGACGCCTCCGCACTGCGTAAAATCGCTCTGTTCACCAACGTAGAAGAGCGTGCTGTTATTCCGCTGGAAGATGCAGACACCATCTATAAGATTCCTCGTATGCTGCACGAAGCCGGTCTGGATGACCTGATCGTGGAGAAATTCGATCTGACCTGTCGCGAAGCGGATCTGTCTGAGTGGGATGCTGTGGCCGATGCCAAGCTGAACCCGGAAAAAGAAGTCACCATCGCCATGGTCGGTAAGTACATGGATCTGCTGGATGCCTATAAGTCGCTGATCGAAGCCATTGATCACGCCGGTATTCACCACAAAGCGAAAGTGAATATCCGTTACATCGATGCTGAAGACGTTGAGCGTAAAGGCATTGATATCCTGGCGGGCGTTGACGCTATTCTGGTACCAGGTGGTTTCGGTAACCGTGGTGTGGAAGGCAAAATCCGCACGGTTCAGTACGCCCGTGAAAACAAAATTCCGTACCTGGGCATCTGTCTGGGTATGCAGGTGGCTGTGATTGAATTCGCCCGTCACGTGGTTGGCTGGGATGACGCGCAGTCTTCTGAATTCAGCAGCGATACCAAACACCCTGTGGTTGGTCTGATCACTGAATGGCAGGACGCTTCCGGTAACGTGGAAACCCGTACCGAAGAGTCTGACCTCGGCGGCACCATGCGCCTGGGTGGCCAGGAATGTGTACTGACTCCGGAATCCACCACCGCCAAAGCGTACGGGAAAGACGTCATCACTGAGCGTCACCGTCACCGCTACGAAGTGAACTCATCTCTGGTTGCGGACCTGGAAAAAGCCGGTCTGCGTATTGCTGGCCGTTCGGTAGACGGCGAACTGGTAGAGGTAGTGGAAGTACCTGATCACCCATGGTTTGTGGGTTGTCAGTTCCACCCGGAATTTACTTCTACCCCGCGTGATGGCCACGGTCTGTTCTCGGCCTTTATCGCAGCAGCACTCGAACATAAAAAGACACATTAATCTTTGACGTCGTTGCCCGGGCGGATTGTCCGGGGCGGCATCAGAAAGCCTCTGTTATTGGAGACAAGCATGGCAAACATCATCGATATTAAAGCACGCGAAGTTCTGGATTCCCGCGGTAACCCGACGGTTGAAGCCGATGTAACCCTGGAAGGCGGTTTCTTTGGTACTGCCTGTGCTCCAAGTGGTGCATCCACCGGTACCCGTGAAGCACTGGAACTGCGTGACGGTGACAAAAGCCGTTACCTGGGCAAAGGCGTTCTGAAAGCCGTTGCCAATATCAATGACACCATCAAACCTGCTCTGCTCGGTATGGACGCGCTGGACCAGCGTGCTCTGGACAACAAAATGCTGGAGCTGGATGGTACTGAAAACAAATCCAAACTGGGTGCCAACGCGATTCTGGCTGTGTCTCTGGCTGCTGCCAAAGCCGCTGCTGCAGCGAAAGGCGTTGAACTGTACGAACACATCGCTGATATCAACGGTACTGCCGGTGTTTATTCCATGCCTGTACCTATGATGAACATCATCAACGGTGGTGAGCACGCTGACAACAACGTCGATATTCAGGAATTTATGGTACAGCCAGTTGGCGCGCCGACGTTCGCTGAAGCGCTGCGTTGCGGTGCGGAAATTTTCCACAGCCTGAAAAAAGTTCTGTCCTCTCAGGGTTTGAACACTGCCGTAGGTGACGAAGGTGGTTTTGCTCCGAACCTGGCATCCAACGCCGATGCACTGGCAGCGATTAAAGAAGCGGTTTCTGGTGCTGGCTACGAGCTGGGCAGCAACGTAACCCTGGCGCTGGACTGTGCCTCTTCCGAATTCTACAAAGACGGCAAGTACGACCTGAAAGGTGAAGGCAAAGTATTCACCTCAGAAGGTTTCTCTGATTACCTGGCAGAGCTGTGCGAACAGTACCCGATCGTTTCTATTGAAGACGGTCAGGACGAGTCTGACTGGGATGGCTGGAAATACCAGACTGAAAAACTGGGTGCAAAAGTTCAGCTGGTGGGTGACGACCTGTTCGTAACCAACACCAAAATCCTGGCGGAAGGCATCGAGAAAAGCATCGGTAACTCCATTCTGATCAAATTCAACCAGATCGGTTCTCTGTCTGAGACTCTGGACGCGATCAAAATGGCAAAAGACGCAGGTTACACCGCTGTGATCTCTCACCGTTCCGGTGAAACCGAAGACAGCACCATCGCCGATCTGGCAGTTGGTACTGCTGCGGGTCAGATCAAAACCGGTTCTCTGTGCCGTTCAGACCGTGTATCCAAATACAACCGTCTGCTGCGTATCGAAGAGCAACTGGGTGCGAAAGCCCCATACAAAGGTCGCTCTGAGATCAAAGGCCAGTAATTCTGGCGGATGTAAAAAAACGGGCTTAACGGCCCGTTTTTTATGGGCGCAGTTTTTATCATTGTTACCGGGTTGTGATTGTACCGGACGCAGGTCGCTTTCCAGACAGTTTCGGCCTGTTTAAACGTGGCTCTGTGCACTAAACTCTGTACCCTGATGGGATCATCGAACCGGAAAACGGAATGTCGGAAAAATTTATCCCGAATTTAAAAAACATACTGATGATTGTGGTACCGGTTTTTCTGCTGTTACTGCTGCAATACCGTATCTGGTTTGACGACAGCGGTGTGATTGCCACCCGCAGTCTGCAGCACGGAATCAGCAAACTGCATCAGGATAACGAAGTTCAGCAGAGTGAAAATGAATCGCTGATGGCTGAAGTGATGGACCTGCGTGCCGGCAGTTCGATTCTGGAAGAAAAAGCCCGGGAAGAGCTGGGGCTGGTACGCGAAGGCGAAACCTTTATTCTGTTTGTTGATCCGCAACCATCAGCACAACCGTGACAGACCGATAATAATGACAAGCCCCAAGTTCTGGCCCATTCTCCCCGCCGCAGGCGTTGGCTCACGCATGCAGGCCGACCGCCCGAAGCAATATCTGACACTGCAAAACCGCTATCTGATTGATCACACGCTGGCGCTGATGCTCAGCTATCCGGCGTTTGAACGTCTGGTACTGGTGCTGTCTGCGGATGATCCGTATTGGCCGCACAGCGACTTCGCCAGCGACATGCGTATTATCCGTGCCGCCGGCGGCAGTGAGCGCTGTTATTCTGTGCTCAATGGTCTGCAGGCACTGGAAGGTATTGCCGCTGCAGATGACTGGGTAGTGGTACACGATGTGGCGCGCCCCTGTCTGCTGCATTCTGATCTCGATAAATTGCTGCACACGATTCAGGACCCGGGTGCTATTCTCGCTGCTCCGGTGCGCGATACCATGAAACGCGGCAGGCAAGGGGCAGATAACAGCACTGTTGCGGGTGCCGTTATCGATCATACGGTTGAACGTGAACAGTTATGGCATGCGCTGACACCGCAGGTATTCCGCTATGCTGAACTGAAGCATGCGCTGCAAAAAGCACTGGCTGATGGCTTTGAAGTAACGGATGAAGCCTCCGCCATGGAACACCTTGGACTGTCACCGGCACTGGTCGCCGGACAGGCCAGTAATATTAAAGTCACGCGCCCGGAAGATCTGGCGCTGGCAGAATTCTTTTTATCCCGCTCTGAGGACTGACCCCTTATGCGTATTGGCCATGGTTTTGACGTTCATGCATTTGAAGACGGCGATTTTATTACCATTGGTGGTGTGCAGATCCCTCACAGCCGCGGACTGAAAGCCCATTCCGATGGTGATGTTGCATTGCATGCTCTGGCAGACGCCCTGCTTGGCGCTGCCGCGCTGGGTGATATCGGTCAGCATTTTCCGGATACCGATGAAGCTTATGCCGGTGCCGACAGCCGGGTGCTGCTGCGTCATGTGATGTCGCTGGTGGCGGATAAGGGTTACCGTGTCGGTAATGTCGATGTCACCATCATTGCTCAGGCGCCGAAAATGGCACCGCACATCCGCTCTATGCGTGACTGCATTGCTGAAGATCTGCAGGTGCGCCTCGACGATGTAAACGTCAAAGCCACCACCACCGAAAAACTCGGCTACGTCGGCCGTAAAGAAGGCATCGCGGTCCACGCGGTGGCCTTGCTGTTAACTAACGAACATTGAGAAGTGTGTGAACGAATCCCTGTTACCCGATTGGCCTAATGCCTACCCAGAGACTCAGGCCCGTGCGGTTCTGAAAGCCGACAACGCCGACTTCCGGGTGGATGAAATGCCACTGGATCAGCCCTGTGGCGATGGTGAGCACGTCTGGCTGCACATCGAAAAGAACGGTGCCAATACCGCCTGGATTGCGAAAAAGCTGGCAGAACTGGCTGGCGTTAAAGAGATGGATGTTGGCTATGCCGGGATGAAAGACCGCAATGCCATTACCCGTCAGTGGTTCAGTATTTATCTGCCGAGAGTCGAAGCGCCGGATTTCGCTCAGCTCAACGATGATGAAATGACGGTACTGGTACAGACCCGGCACAGCAAAAAATTACGCCGTGGTGATCTGCTCGGTAACCGCTTCGAGATCCGCCTGACCTCTGTGCAGGGTGATCGTGACGCTATTGAGCGTAACCTGCAGCTGGTGCGTGAACACGGCGTGCCTAACTATTTCGGTGAGCAGCGTTTTGGTCACGGCGGCGGCAATATTGAATCCGGCCGTGCCATGCTGGCCGGCGAGTTCAAAGTTAAAAACCGCAACAAGAAAAGCATTTACCTGTCAGCTGTGCGCTCACTGATTTTCAATGATGTGGTGGCGGAGCGTATCCGTCGTGGCCTGTGGGGTCAGAGCATCAGTGGTGACATTATGGATGACAGCGAAACTCCGACAGCACCACTGTGGGGACGAGGCCGCCTGGCCAGTACTGAGGACGCGCTGGCGCTGGAAACTCAGATTGCAGAATCCCACGCGGCTCTGTGTGATGGTCTTGAGCATGCGGGTCTGAAGCAGGAGCGCCGTGCAGTGGCAGCACTGGCTGCCAATCTCAGCTGGGAATGGCAGGAAACGCCAGAACAAACGGCGCTGAGTCTCTCCTTTTCGCTGCCAGCCGGGTATTATGCGACATCGGTAATCCGCGAAATATTGCACACAGAAGAAAAGGAACGCAGTGAATGAAGCTGATGTTGTCCAATGATGACGGAGTCCATGCCCCCGGACTCAGGACGCTCAGGCAGTCTCTGGAACAGGCCGGTCACACTACCTGCGTGGTAGCGCCGGACCGTGACCGCAGCGGGGCCAGCAACTCCCTGACGCTGGATCGTCCGCTGCATCCGCTGCATCTGGACGAGGGCATCATCAGCATCAACGGTACGCCAACGGACTGTGTACATCTCGGTATTAACACGTTCTATAAAGACCAATGTGAGCGCGTTATTTCCGGCATTAATGCCGGTGCCAATCTGGGCGACGACGTTATCTATTCCGGTACCGTGGCCGCCGCGATGGAAGGGCGCTTTCTGGAAAAGACACCGGTTGCGGTGTCTCTGTGCGGTAAAAGCCATTTTGCTACCGCCGCCCGGGTGCTGCTGGAACTGCTGCCAAAACTGGAGCAATTACAGCTGCCGGCAAATTCCATCATCAATATCAATGTGCCTGATCTGGCCTATGAGGAATTGCAGGGCATCGAAGTGACCCGCCTCGGCCACCGCCATAAATCCGATAATCCGGTGCTGACCACCAATCCCCGCGGCAAAGAGTGTTACTGGATTTCCGCCGCCGGTGCGTTTGCCGATGACGGCCCGGGCACAGACATACACGCCATCGAACAGGGTAAGGTTTCCGTTACCCCGATCGCCATGGATATGACCCAGCATTCCACTCTGCAGAGAGTGACCGAGGTTTTAGAGAACTGAGCCAGTGAACGATCAACAGGTAAACGGAATTGGCATGACCTCTCAGCGCACCCGCAACAGGCTGGTGCAGCGTCTGAGAGATAACGGAATCAAAGATGAGTCTGTGCTGGATGTTATGGCTCAGACGCCACGCCATCTTTTTGTTGATGAAGCACTGTCTCATCGCGCCTACGAAGATACAGCGTTGCCAATCGGCAATGGCCAGACCATCAGCCAGCCCTATATCGTCGCCCGTATGACGGAATGTCTGCTGGCCGCCGGTCCACTGCAGAAAGTGCTCGAAATCGGAACCGGTTCCGGTTATCAGACCGCAGTACTCTCGCCGCTGGTGAAAAAAGTTTACAGTGTCGAACGCATCGACGCGCTGCAGAAACGCGCAGCGAAACGTCTGCGTGATCTGGGCTATCGCAACCTGTCGCTGAAGTTATCCGATGGCAGCTGGGGTTGGCCTGAATACGGTCCGTTCGACGGCATTATTGCTGCTGCCGCACCGGAGCAGGTGCCACAGTCACTGCTTGATCAGCTGGCCGATGGCGGCCGGCTGGTGATGCCGGTGGGTGGTGCTGAACAAAAGCTGGTGTTAATTACCCGTCACGGTGAACACTTCAGCCGTAAAACACTCGAAAGTGTAAAATTTGTACCGTTTTTGCCGGGTGTTCAGAGCTGACCAGACGCTGCTGCCCGGCTGAGTAACCACAGGACAACAACGCATGAAACATCTCTGGCTGTTCCTCAAAGGATTAGCAATGGGGGCAGCCGATGTGGTGCCCGGAGTCTCCGGGGGCACCATCGCCTTTATTACCGGTATCTACACCGAGCTGCTGGACAGTATCCGCAGTGTTAATCTCAACGCCGTCAAAACACTCTTCCGCGATGGACCAGCCGCCGCCTGGCGCGCCATTAACGGTACTTTTCTGCTGGTGCTGGGCAGCGGCATTCTGATCGCGCTGGTATCCCTGGCCAAACTGATTCATTTCCTGCTGATGAACTACCCGGTGTGGGTCTGGTCTTTTTTCTTCGGGCTGATCATTGCCTCCTGCTGGCACATCGGTAAACAGATTCCGCGCTGGCGCCTGCCTGAAGTTCTGCTGCTGTTGCTGGGTGCTGTTGTTGCCGGCTGGATCAGCATGGCCTCGCCGACGCAGACTGAGGCAACGCCGCTGGTGGTGTTTCTGGCCGGCAGTGTGGCCATCTGTGCCATGATTCTGCCGGGCATTTCCGGCAGTTTTATCCTGCTGCTGATGGGCCTTTATGCGCCGATTCTGGGGGCGGTAAAAAGTTTTGATCTGAGCATCATCGGCCTGTTCGGCTGTGGCGCTGTGTTGGGACTTATGGCGTTTTCGCGTCTGCTCAGCTGGTTGCTGCATCACTATCGCAGCCAGACTTTTGCCTTGCTGAGCGGCTTTATGGTCGGTTCTCTGGTGAAAGTATGGCCATGGAAAGAGACCTTACAGACGCGGATTAACAGTCATGGCGAAGAAATTCCCTTTATCCAGAGCAACATCTTGCCGCACATGACGGCAGAAACTGGCCTCGCCTGCCTGTTGGCGCTTGCCGGTATTGCTCTGGTTCTTGGTATGGAACGCATTGCAAGAGACTGAAAGGCGGAGTTTTGTCAGTGTTTTGTTAAAGAACACTTGTTAACTAAAAATAAGCTTTTGCAAGTTATGGGTATTTTTTTTATGTGACTCTCCGGTCTAACCCACTAAACGGGCATGAGAGTAAAGAAAACACAGCTTTTTTAAGACTTATTTAGAATTATTAAAGTTATTTTTATATCCGGAAGTTTGAAAGTAGGGCCTTTCCGGATGAAATCAAAAAGCTGTCATTTTTGAGTGTCAAAAAACAACCACCGGCGGTAGATGATGAAAGCACTGGCCACTGTCACATTAGTCACGATAGCCACACTGTTAACAGGGTGTTTGTCCGGACGAGAATTTGTCTCAGTTGAAGAGAAGTTCAGTAAACAGGAAAGCGCGTCAGGAATCCATCTCGTGCAAAAAGGAGATACCCTGTTCTCGATCGCCTGGCGCTACGGAGTAGACTATCGGCAGTTAGCGAGTGCTAACTATATATACAGCCCTTACACTATCTACCCTGGTCAAAAAATTGACGTTAGAAATATCAACAGAAAGCCCGCCAGTACCAAACCCGTACGCGTCGAAAAACCGTCAAAAGTGCCGACAAAAAATTCGATACCCGTCACAGTCCCTCCTCAAATCAGTCAAAACCCGCCAGAAAAGCCTGCCATTCAAGCTGAAACTGACTGGAAATGGCCAGCAAATGGTCGTTTGATTGGCTATTTTTCGACCAAAAAGCCGGTCAGCAAGGGGATTGATATCACCGGTTCTTTGGGAGAATCTGTGTCTGCAGCAGCGGCAGGAACTGTGGTCTACGCAGGACAGGGTCTGCGTGGTTACGGCAATCTGGTGATTATTAAACACGACGATACTTACCTTAGTGCCTACGCCCATACCAGCCGCATTCTGGTCCGCGAACAGGAAGTTGTTAAAGCGGGGCAGAAAATTGCCGAAATAGGATCTACTGGTACCGACAAAGTGAAACTTCACTTTGAGATCCGAAGAAACGGCAAGCCGGTTGATCCGCTCGAATACCTGCCTTCCAGGTCCGGTTAGAGTTGGATATAAATTAACCAGTCGTTCTGGTATGAAATCTGTTTCGGTTCAGATTCGGGACGACCAATAAGGCGGGAACTAAACATGGCAGTACAACAACAGCGCGAATTACGAGAAGAAGACGTTTTTGATGATGTAGACGAACTGGCTTTGGTCGACAGCGATGATGATTCAGCTGACGACAAAGAAGAAGCGGTAGAGAAGTTCGCTGCAGACACATCATATAAGGCAATGGATGCCACTCAGTTGTATCTGAATGAAATTGGTTTTTCACCTCTGCTGTCTGCAGAAGAAGAAGTACACTACGCACGACTGGCCCGTAAAGGCGACGAAATGGGCCGCCGTCGTATGATCGAGAGTAACCTGCGACTGGTGGTAAAAATCTCCCGTCGTTACGTGAACCGCGGTCTGTCGCTGCTGGATCTGATCGAAGAGGGCAACCTGGGTCTGATCCGCGCAGTAGAGAAGTTTGATCCGGAGCGTGGCTTCCGTTTCTCTACCTACGCGACCTGGTGGATTCGCCAGACCATTGAACGTGCCATCATGAACCAGACCCGTACCATCCGTCTGCCGATTCATGTGGTTAAAGAATTGAATGTGTATCTGCGTGCTGCCCGTGAGCTGACGCAGAAACTGGATCACGAGCCGACAGCAGAAGAAATTGCTGCGCTGCTGGAAAAACCAGTGGAAGACGTTAAGCGCATGCTCAAGCTGAACGAGCGTGTAACCTCCATTGATACTCCGATGGGTCCGTCATCCGACAAATCCATTCTGGATACCATCGCTGATGAGCGTGTGAATGATCCGGGTGAAGAACTGCAGAATCAGGATATTCAGTCGAATCTGGATCGCTGGATTGAAGAATTACCTGAGAAGCAGCGTGAGGTTCTGTCCCGTCGTTTCGGTCTGCGTGGTTATGAAACCAGCACACTGGAAGATGTGGGCCGCGAAATCGGTCTGACCCGTGAACGCGTGCGTCAGATTCAGGTAGAAGCGCTGAAGCGTCTGCGTGAAATTATGGAAAAACAGGGTCTGAATGCTGCCACGCTGTTCGGCGAAGCATGATCACTGATTCCATCACGCTGAAGTGATACTGCCTCGAAACGAAAAAGGCTGCCTTATGGCAGCCTTTTTTGTGCGGCTCTTCATGCTGTTTAGAGCGCTGTTAAAAACGCTCTCAACGGCCACACAGGAATGCTGAGACTCAGCGCTCCAGGTATTGCAACTTGTCCGCGACACCGTCCCACTCTGCAGCGTCTGGCAGCGGATCTTTCTGTTCGGTGATGTTGTTGCCGACCCATTCTTCCGCCAGTTCAGCGTTCAGCTCGATGTACTGCTCCTGACCAGCCGGCACTTCGTCTTCAGAGAAAATCGCCTGAGCCGGGCATTCTGGTTCGCACAGCGCACAGTCGATACACTCGTCCGGGTGAATCACCAGAAAGTTAGGGCCTTCGTAGAAACAATCAACCGGGCAAACTTCTACGCAGTCGGTGTACTTACATTTCACACAGTTATCGGTAACGACGAACGCCATCCGGTGATCTCCTGTTTTTAAATTCGTTATAACTCATCAATTCTGGCTGTGCCTGACGCCGACGACGGGCCTGAGCACAGATGTTGGCCGGTATTTTAGGTAGCGCAAGCCCGAGCGGCAAGATCAGGCATCAGACTGTTCCGTTATAGGGATATTTAAAGCAGTTATTTAAAAACCGCTTTTTATACCCACGAAAGCCTGTAACGCTTATATCAGCTTCTTAAGTTCGTACAGCAGCTCCAGCGCCTGACGCGGTGTCAGCTCGTCGGGATCAACGGCAGACATTCTTTCTTCCGCAGCTGAAGGTGCTGAGGCAAACAGGTCGTTCTGCCATGGCTGATCGGCCGCGGGCACTTTTTTAGCGGTTGTGACAGGGGCAGCGGCTTCTTCCGCAACAGAAGGAGCAACCGAAGTGGCAACAACACCAGCCTGTGGCTGGCTGTGGCTGCTGCTTTTTTCCAGGTATGCCAGCTGTGCCCGTGCGGCGCTGATAACGTTGTCCGGCACGCCGGCCAGTTGCGCTACCTGCAGACCATAGCTCTGGCTGGCCGGACCATTTTCCACCGAGTGCATGAAGATAATACGCTCGTCATGCTCGGTGGCTTTCAGATGGACGTTCACCACGTTGTCCTGCTGTTCCGGCAGGGCCGTCATTTCAAAATAATGGGTGGCGAACAGGGTGAAAGCCCCGGTGTTCTGTGCCAGATGTTCGGCACTGGCCCAGGCCAGGGATAAACCATCAAAGGTGCTGGTGCCGCGGCCAACTTCGTCCATTAACACCAGGCTCTGCTCAGTGGCGTTGTGCAGGATGTTGGCCGTCTCGGTCATTTCCACCATAAACGTAGAGCGGCCGCCGGCGACATCATCCGACGATCCCATGCGGGTAAAAATACGGTCCACCGGGCCCAGGGTACATTCGTCGGCCGGTACGTAACTGCCGATATAAGCCAGCAGGGAAATCAGCGCTACCTGACGCATGTAGGTGGATTTACCGCCCATGTTGGGGCCGGTAATGATCTGCATGGTGTGCTCAGTATCGAGGTGCGTATCGTTGGCCACAAAGGGATCGGTGATCAGGGTTTCGATCACCGGATGACGGCCCTGTCTGATATCCAGTACCCGCTCGTCGGTCAGGGTTGGCTGCACAAAGCGCAGGCTTTCCGCACGCTCCGCCAGATTGGATAACACATCGCTTTCCGACAGCGCGGCAGCGCAGACCTGCAGTGGTACCAGCTCTTCTGCCAGTTCACTGATCAGTTCATCGTACAGGCCTTTTTCGCGGCTCAGAGCACGGCTTTTGGCGCTCAGGGCTTTGTCTTCAAATTCTTTCAGTTCCGGCGTGATAAAACGCTCGGCATTTTTCAGCGTCTGGCGGCGGATGTATTCCGTCGGTGCCGAATCGGACTGGGCTTTGGATATTTCGATGTAGTAACCATGCACACGGTTATAACCCACTTTCAGGCTGCTTAATCCGGTGCGTTCTTTTTCCTGCTCTTCCAGCTTCACCAGATAATCGCCGGCGTTTTCGCTGAGCGAACGCAGTTCATCCAGTTCGCTGTCGTAGCCTTCGGCAATCACACCGCCATCACGGATGACCACGGGCGGATTTTCGATAATGGCTTTGTTCAGGCGCTCAACCCAATGGGGGAATTCCACCGCGCGTTCGAGCAGGTTTTTTGCCAGATCACTGTCCAGTGCCTGCAGTAAGCGACGTACATCGGGAACCACGGCCAGAGAATCACGCAGACGGGCGAGATCGCGCGGGCGGGCAGAGCCCAGTGCCACCCTGGACAGAATACGTTCGATGTCGCCGACCTGTTTAAGGCAGCTGTGCAGTTCTTCGGTGGTGTAGGTGTGAATCAGCTGACTGATAAATGCCTGGCGCTGTTGCAGCAGTTTACGGTCGCGCAGCGGGCGGTTGAGCCAGCGCTTCAGCAAACGGCTGCCCATGGCCGTGGCGGTTTTATCCATAATCCAGGCGAGGGTCTTGTCGTCATCGCCTTTCTGGTTGATGTCGATTTCCAGATTCCGGCGGCTGGCTGGGTCGATAATAATGGCATCATCCGGCAGTTCGACCTGCAGCGAGCGGATATGCGGCAGACTGTTGCGCTGGGTTTCCTGCGCATAATTCAGCAGCGCACCGGCAGCGCGGATGGCAACGGTTAAGTGTTCACAGCCAAAGCCGCGCAGATCACGGGTTTTCAATTGCGTGGTCAGCAGGCGGAAGGCGGTGTCGGATTCAAAATGCCACGGTGCCTGACGTTTGGCTCCCTGACGCTCTGCCAGATGACCCGGCGCCAGCTGGTCTTCGTTTAACAGCAATTCTGCCGGACGCAGACGTTCGATTTCGGCCAGCAGAGCTTCTTCGCCGTCTACTTCAAATACGGAAAAACGACCGGAGCTGATTTCCAGCACCGCCAGACCATGACGCTGATTGTCGGAACACAGAGCAACCAGCAGGTTGTCAGAGCGCTCATCAAGAAAGGCTTCGTCGGTCAGGGTACCTGGCGTAATGACGCGCACGACTTTGCGTTCAACCGGCCCTTTGGTGGTTGCCGGATCACCGATCTGTTCGGCAATGGCGACGGAAACGCCCTGCTTTACCAGACGCGCAATATAGTTATCGGCGGCGTGATAGGGGATACCTGCCATGGGGATTGGCTGACCACCGCTCTGACCCCGGGCAGTGAGGGTGATATCCAGCAGCTGTGCCGCACGTTTGGCGTCGTCGTAAAAGAGTTCGTAAAAATCGCCCATGCGGTAAAACAGCAGAGTGTCGGGGAATTCCGCTTTGATGCGCAGGTATTGCTGCATCATTGGTGTATGTTGGCTGCTATTGCTCTTATCGCTCATGAAACTGCTGTCGCACCTGATTACTGCTGATGACTGTTATTGCCTGCCTTGGCAGACGTTTTTAAACGCGGCCCAGAGTAGCAAATCAGGCGGCGGAATTCAGCAGCCGGATCCGTCTGCACGGCTGATGCTGGGGTTCAGGGCTGGGCTTGGGGTATACTGAAAAACGGCTGATAAAAGCCATATTTATTGGATGGTCTTGCGCTTTTGTAGGGCAATATTACACACAGATCACTGAAGTGGTGCAAAATTTGGCAGGTACAATGAGCCGTACTGAGCGGGCAAAACTAGGCCGCCAGGAAATAATTCAGAACATAATGGATGCGGCCATTATTGAGTTCAGTCAGCATGGATTTATTGGTGCTTCGACCCAGGCAATTGCTGAACGGGCGGGGCTGAAAAAATCCCAGCTGCATTATTATATTGAAGATAAAGAAGCCCTGTATTCCAAGGTTCTGGGCAAGGTATTAAATGCCTGGGCAGACTTTTTCAGCTTTGATGAAACGCCCGGCAGTGAGCCTGCAGAAGAGCTGAAAAAATTCATTAAAATGAAGCTCGATTACGCTCTGGATCATCCTCAGCTGTCGCGCATCTTTACCATGGAAATCCTCAGTGGTGGCGCGCGTCTGGAGGAATATTGGCCACAGGCTATTGCGGCCACCATGCGCAAGGTTGAACGTATTAACCGCTGGGCAGAGGAAGGCAAATTACGGGCACCGGACGGACGTCTGCTGATCATGCATATCTGGGCGCTGACTCAGTATTATTCTGACTACACACTGCAGGCAGAAAAATTAATGGATGGCCCTTTGACCGACCCTGAGGTCAGAGAAAAAATTCTGCACGAACTGACCACCTTTATTCTGCAGGGCTGCGGAATTTGCTGCGGTATTTCCTCTCCCGCTCGCTGATCATTTTTCCCCTTTTTTAACCCCGCCTTAACGGTCGTCAGACCCTGTGCTCAAACAGATTGGCATTTGTTGTGCATATGGTTTGACCGATCGGTCAATTCAATTGGTCAAATTATGAATTTGCAACACGAAGTACCTGTTACCGTAAAAGTTTCTGAGCGTCATGCCCTGACGCCATTGATCAGCCGCTTTCGTCTCGAATCAGCGGACGGTTCACCGCTGCCGGCGTTTACTGCCGGCAGCCATATTGAAGTTCAGATCACACCCGAGCTGAGCCGGGCTTATTCACTGTGCAGTGATCCTGCTCAGCGTGGTTATTACGATATTGCTGTGCGCCGCGAAGACGCCGGCCGTGGTGGTTCAAAAGCGCTGCATGCACTGGCATTGCCGGGCGCTGAGTTTCAGGTGTCTGCACCTAATAACTGTTTCCCACTGGAGCAGCGTGCAGCTCATCACCTGCTGATAGGTGGCGGTGTTGGTCTGACTCCCCTGATGGCCATGGCTCATGAACTTGCTGCCAAAGGGGAAGATTTCAGCATCATCGCCTGTGCTTCTGATGAGGCTTCTCTGCCGTTTGCAGCGGAGCTGGCTGCCAGCGGCTGGGACGTCACCACGCTGTTTGGTGTGCGCAGTTGCATGGATCTGAGCACAGTGCTCAGCAGTTTGCCTGGCAGTACCCATGTGTATTGCTGCGGCCCGAATGGTTTTATCGATCTGGTACGTGAGCAGTGCAGTATGCTGCCTGCCGGTTGCTGGCATGAAGAGAGTTTCGCACCGCTGGAGAACCTCGCCGACAAAGGTTATGAGCTGTATCTGAGTGAATCAGATCTGACCGTCCCGGTGGCTGCCGGATCATCTATGTTAGCGGCGCTGCGTCAGGCTGGTATTCATGTGGATACCACCTGTGAGCAGGGTATCTGTGGCAGCTGTGTGGTGGCGTGGAAAGACGGTGATCCTGAACATCACGACCAGTGTCTGGAGGACGAAGAGCGCGAAGAATACGTCGCGCTGTGTTGCGGTGGTTGTCGTTCCGAACGACTGACCCTTGAGCTGTAAGGGGGCGCTGATATGACTTTTTCCGTCTCCTGTATCCTTCGTTTACGTCTGCCCGCCTGGCTGCTGCCGGACAACTGGCCTGAAGATGCCGTGAAAAAAGACGGCTCGCCGGCACTGGCCGATGTGCACATCGAAAATGGCTGTATTACTGAATTAACGCCCACCAGTGACTGCCCTCAGAATCCTGACGGAAGTGTGGTTGATGGCGGCGGTCGTCTGGCCTTGCCTGGGTTACTGGACGCGCATACGCATCTGGATAAAACCTATACCCGCGAACGTCTGGGCAAAATTAAGCCCGGTCTGTTGCCGGCCATTGAAGCCATGCGTGCTGACCAGTACGCCCACTGGAGTCGTGAAGACCTGACACAGCGTGGCGAAAAAGCGCTGCAGGCGGCCTGGGCGAGCGGTACCCGCACACTGCGTACTCACATCGACTGGATTACGGCTGAGGTTCCGCTGGGCTGGCAGGTTATGGGGGAACTGGCTGAACAGTGGCGTGAGCGTATTACCGTGCAGCGCGTGGCTCTGGTGCCGCTGCCATTACTCGCCGATGAAAACGTAGCCAGACAGATTATCGCTGCCGTTGCCGCCAGTGAGCAGGGCGTGATGGGAGCATTTATTCACAGCACCAATCTTGATCCCGCTGCTGTCGAAATTCTGCTGCGCTGCAGTGCCGAAGCTGGCGTCGATCTCGACCTGCACATTGATGAAGAACTGAGTGGTCAGGCCGCCGGACTGGAATGTCTGCTCGATGTTCTGGAGCAGATGACTTTTTCCGGACGCATTGTCTGTGGCCACGTCTGTGCGCTCAGCAGTCAGTCTGAACATATGGCGCTGCATCTGCTCGACCGGGCGGCGCAACAGCCCATTACTTTTGTTGCACTGCCTGCCACCAATCTCTTTCTGCAGGATGCCGAACCTGGCCGTACACCGCGTCAGCGCGGTATCAGCATGATTCATGAAGCCAAAGCACGCGGTATTCCCGTGCTGTTGGCCAACGACAACGTACAGGATGCGTTCTGCCCGCTGGGTAATTACGACCTGTGCCAGATGCTGACCATGGCCGTCTACAGCGCGCATCTGGATAACGTGTTTGACGACTGGTCTCAGGCTATCTGTCGTACCGACTGGCTGAAAAGTAATGCGGATTTTTCCCTGATCGGGCAGCCGGCGGATCTGCTGATTTTTTGCACCGATTCTCCCTGGAGCTGGCCGTCATCTTCCGGGCATATCCGCATTCACGGCGGCACCATTATCAATGCTTCGGATACGGAAAAGCCGGCGTATTTTTCTTCAGCTGAATTGTAAACGGAGAAGGCAATGACTTCTGAGCATGCACCTGAACAAAACCTGGAACACCCCCAAGAACAAACCCCGGAACAAACAAACGGAGCCCCACTGGCACGTTATCTGGCAAGCAAACGTGTCGGTGATTTTATTTTTCTGTCCGGTGTGATTGCGGTCGATCCCGCACGCCGCCTGATTGTTAAAGGCTTTGATGATATTCCCGATGACGCTGCAGACCTGATTGGCCGCAGTGGTGAATTTTCCAGCGATATAAAACAGGGGCCGATTCTGGCACAGAGCTGGTTCGTACTGGATGCCATCCGCCGCATTATTGAAAGCGAAGGCGGGCAGATGAGCGACGTATTCAAGCTGGTGCAATACTTCCGCAATCTGGATCACTTCCCTTATTACTCAAAAGTCCGGCAGATGTTTTTTCCGGATGAACCACCGATTTCTACCATCGTTGAAGTCAGTGCCATGTTACCCAGCACCGATATTCTGATTGAAGTGGAAGCCACCGCCTACCTGCCATTGAACAAAGGCAACTGAGGAGTTTTTATGCTGCACGGATATATTCCTGCTAACCGTTTTTTACCTTACCTGAGCTGGACTGATATTGATGCTCTGGAAGACAAAGAAAATACTGTGATTGTCTTGCCGGTAGGTGCCATTGAGCAACATGGGCCACATATGCCCTGCGCCACAGACTCTATTATTGCCGCCGGTTTTGTCGGTAAAGCGCTGGAAATGTTGCCGGATAATATTCCTGCTTACGGCCTGGCACCGATTACTTATGGTAAATCCGATGAGCATATTCATTTTCCCGGTACTGTAACCCTGACCGGCGAACTGCTGCTGCATACCATCCAGGAAATCGGCGAATCCATTTACCGTGCAGGCTTCCGTAAATTACTGATGATTAATGCCCACGGTGGTCAGCCACAGCCGCTGGAAATGGCGGCGCGCGAACTGCGTCTGCGTCATGGTGATTATATGGTCATCACCCGTTCCCCCTGGTCTATTCCGTTCGACAGCAGTTTTATTCCGGAAAAAGAACATCAGCTGGCAATGCACGCCGGCCATGCAGAAACCGCAGCATTGATGGCGCTGGCTCCGGATACCCTGCATATGGACCGTGCTGAAGCGCATTTCCCGGAACCTTTTCCATGTCCGAGCTTAACCACAGGGCGTCCGGCAGCGGCCTGGGCATCTTACGATTTTGGCCCGACCGGTGTGATCGGTGATCCGACCGGAGCGACGCCTGAACAGGGTTTTCAGATTCTGCAGGAACTGGGTTCAGGCTGGGCTCAGGTGATTACTGAAATTCATCAGGCACAGTGGGTAAAACGCAGTGAAACAACCTGGGGACGTGGTCATTACAGCGGCTATGTTCACTCACANAAATAACNNNATAAGAANCGTTATAAAGCAANANACATNGAAAACAGCAAACTAACTATTGCAGAGGNANTTATGAAACATCATATGTTCAGCAAGGTAAAAACTGTCAGTAAAACCCTCGGNGTCGCAGCTGTGCTGGCTGCCGCTATCACACCAGCGGNACAGGCGGAAAATGCTAAGTTCCGTTTTATTACCAACTGGTATGCACAGGCGGAGCACGGTGGCTTTTATCAGGCAGAAGCAGAAGGTCTGTACGCAGCTAAAGGTCTGGACGTCAGCGTAAAAATGGGTGGCCCNCAGGTGAACTCTGTGCAGATCATGGCGGCTGGTCAGGCGGAATGTATTATCCGTGATGACATNTCCACCATGATGGCGCAACAGCGTGGTATNCCGATGACNATGGTNGCCGGTACCTTTCAGCACGATCCGACTGTGATCATTACNCACAGCGATGTGAAGAGTCTGGCAGACCTGAAAGGTCANACNGTACTGATNTCCAGCAGNGCACATTCTGCCTGGTGGCCATGGGCNAAAAAACAATTCGGCTTTACCGATAAAATGGCGCGCCCATACACCTTNAATATNCAGCCGTTTATGGCTGACAGCAGCGTCGCGCAGCAGGGCTATATGAGCTCAGAGCCATTCGCAATGAAAAACGCNGGTGCTGACTACCTTGTTTATGCNNTGGGTGACGAAGGCTACCCNCCATANGGTAATTCCATTGCCTGTCGTGACGACGTGATNAAAGAACACCCNGANCAGGTTCAGGCCTTTATCGAAGCNTCTATGCAGGGCTGGAAAAACTACCTGAGCAATCCGGCAAAAGGTAATGAACTGATTCAGAAAGAAAACCCGAACATGACCACCGAGCAGCTGGCATTTGCGGTAGAAAAACTGAATGAGTCCGGTTTCGTGACCGGCGGTGATGCAGCTACCAAAGGTATTGGCATCATTACCGATGAGCGCATGAAAGCGACCTGGGACATGGTGGTNGAAAACGAACTGATCGACGGCAAAAAAGTACCGCTGGCGAAGGTTTACACCACTGAGTTTGTTACTAAAAATCCGGTAATGCCATGANCAGTAATGTGAATTACAAAGCTGCAGGCAACACTGAACAGGTTAATACTTCCCCGGCTGCCGCCGGGGAGGTAAACGCCATCGAGATGTTGTCGGTAGAGAAAGTCTATCCCAACGGTACCCGGGCATTGCGCCCGGTTGATCTGAAGATTAAAGAGGGTGAATTCGTAACCCTGCTGGGCCCATCCGGTTGCGGTAAAAGTACGCTGCTGAAGATGATTGCCGGACTGGAAGATACATCCGATGGTCGTCTGTTGCTGTGGAAAAAGCCGGTGGATCAGATTGAAGAAACCGGNCATTCACTGTCGTTCGTATTTCAGGAAGCGTCGCTGATGCCGTGGCACAGCGTGCGTAAGAACGTCAGCATGGCGCTGGAGCTGGACAATATNCCGTCAAAAGAAGCGAAGCCGCGTATCGATAAAGCGCTGAAGCTGGTNGGACTTGACCGTTTTGCTGATGCTNTGCCACGGGAATTATCCGGTGGTATGCAGATGCGTGTATCCATTGCCCGTGGTCTGGTGGTGAATCCCGATCTTCTGCTGATGGATGAACCTTTCGGTGCACTGGATGAAATNACCCGTTTCCGTCTGGATTCTGACCTGCTGGATTTATGGCGTGATAACGGTCTGACGGTTGTCTTCGTAACTCACTCCATTCATGAGGCCGTTTTTCTGTCACAGCGTGTNATCGTGATGGCAGCACGTCCGGGNCGGGTTGTTGCNGATATTAAAATTGATGAGCCGTTTCCNCGTAAGTCGGAATTCCGTATGACGCAGCGCTTCAGTGAATATGCCATGCAACTGCATGAATACCTGATGGATGCGGCAGCAGAGGAGGATCAGTTTTGAAAGTTATTTACCCGTTACTGAATGATCCGAAAGTGCGNAAATATCTGATTCCGACATTTATTGCCATGGTGCTGTTATTGCTGTGGCATATGATTGTTACCGTCGGCAATGTTCCCGAGTATCTTTTNCCGGCACCTCTGGTCGTCGTGAAAACTCTGATTGCTGANTGGGATCTGCTCGGCGGATCATTGCTGTTNACNCTGAAAATTACGCTGCTTTCNTTCCTGTTAGCAATTGTGCTTGGTGTTCTGGTGGCGTTTATTTTTGTTCAGAGCCGTACCGTTGAAACGGCGTTTTTCCCGTACGCAGTACTGCTGCAGGTAACGCCCATCGTTGCTATCGCGCCACTGATTATTATCTGGATTCAGAACACAANGCTGGCTCTGGTGGTGTGTTCGACGCTGGTGGCGCTGTTCCCGATTATTTCCAATACCACGCTGGGGCTGCGCAGTGTGTCGCCCAANTTACTGGCGTATTTCCGTTTACGTCGGGCCGGGCGCATGAAAACTCTGCTGCGCCTGCGGGTACCGTCTGCGCTGCCATATTTCTTTGCCGCATTACGTATTGCCAGTGGTCTGGCACTGATTGGCGCGGTTGTCGCGGAATTCGTTGCCGGTACCGGCGGCAGTGATACCGGTCTGGCNTATCAGATACTGCAGTCCGGTTATCAGCTGAATATTCCGCGNATGTTTGCAGCCCTGGTGCTGATTTCCCTGACGGGTGTGGTGCTGTTTCTCTCTATGTCGTTGCTGGCCAGAATTACGATTGGCAGNTGGCACGAAAGTGAATCCAATTAATTAATAATATATTTGCATGTGGATAACACGATGAATGTAAAAGAAACTCTGACCGAAGTGAAAAATACCCTGCCGGATATGGAATGGATTACCTCTCCGGTGCATGTGAAGCGTCTGTCGAAAGATTTCTATTGGTTCAGCCCTTTGCTGGTGGAACAGCTGGCCGATAAAAAAGCGGACATGATTGTTAAGCCACGGGATGAAGAAGAAATCCGGGCATTGGTTGCAGCCTGCGTTCAGCATAAAATTCCACTGACGATCCGTGGTGGTGGTACTGGTAACTATGGCCAGGCTATTCCGCTGGAAGGCGGTCTGGTGATGGATCTGACGTCCTGCAAAAAAGTAGACTGGATTGCCGATGGTCTGATCCGTGTTCAGACCGGCATGAAAATCGGCGAGCTGGAAGACACTGTGCGTGAACAGGGCTGGGAATTACGCTGTCTGCCATCCACCTACAAAGCTGCCTGTATTGGTGGATTGTTTGCCGGTGGGTTTGGTGGCGTAGGTTCCATTAATTTCGGTCCGATTTCTGCTCCTGGCACAGTGCAGAGCATTCGTGTGATGACCATCGAAGAAGAACCGGTGATCAACGAACTGCGAGGCAAAGATCTGCTGACCTTCCACCATACTTATGGCACCAACGGCATTATTCTGGATATGGAACTGGCACTGGCTCCGGCTCAGTCCTGGGATGAATATATGCTGGCCTTCAACAGCATTGAAGATGCGCACGGTTTTTGCCGTACCATGTTTGATTCCGTTGGCATTGCCAAGCGGGAACTGGGTTTATACAACCCGGCTGCTGCAGCCTATTTTTCGGATGTGCCATCCGATCTGAAAGCCGGTGAATTTATGGTGGTCAGCCTGGTGGCTGAACAGAGTAAAACGCCAATGCTGGATCTGCTGGCGGAATACAATGGCCGGGTTGCCTGGACTCAGTCGTTTGAAGAAATGACCCAGAGTGGACTGACCATGATGGAACATTGCTGGAACCACGCCACGCTGCATGCGCTGAAGCATGATAAAAGCTTCACTAATCTGCAGACCAATTATGATGCAGAAAACGTGCTGCAACAGCTGGCTGATCTGAAAGCTGAAACCGGTGATGAAGTAGAAATTCATCTGGAATATATCCGCCTGGCAAATGGTCAGTTGCTGATTACCGGTCTGCCTCTGGTGCGTTACAGCAGTGCAGAGCGTCTGCAGGAAATTATGGATATTCACGAAAAACTGGGCATTAAAATTAATAATTCCCACGTGTATACCCTGGAAGATGGCAAGCATGGCGGCAGTCTCAGCGATGAGATTAAAGCCAGCATTAAGGCTTATGATCCTCACCGTCTGCTGAACCGCGGTAAAGTACGCAGCATGAACTGATCATTTTCAGCTGCCGATGCATGCTGAGATGTGAAAGCCCGCACGGAGTATCCGCGCGGGCTTTTTTATTGCTGGCAGGCAGCGNCTGTNGTTCTTTGCGTGCAACGCCTGGTGTTCTTTAAGAGCTGCGCCTGGTGTTCTTTAATATGTTGCCGGGAACGGACGTCTTTCCTTACCATAGGCGTTGTTTACCCNATTCTNGCGCCGCTATCCGTGTGACGGCATACGGATATGGGCATGACCTGACGAGGTGTCTATGTCTGCTGAACGTCTGGCCTCCCTGCAGGCTCTGGCTGAAATTCTCACCAGCCGCAATCAGAAAGTTGTNACCGCTGAATCCTGCACCGGCGGTGGCATTGCCTCNGCCATTACCGATCTTGCCGGCAGCTCCGGCTGGTTTGAGTGTGGCTTTGTTACCTATTCCAACGAAGCCAAGATGCGCTGTCTGGATGTACCTGAGTTGATCCTTGAACAACATGGTGCTGTCAGTGAAGAAACGGTGCGTGCCATGGTGGCNGGTGCGGTGAGCAACAGTGGCGGCGACCTTGCGGTGGCAGTCAGTGGTATTGCCGGCCCGGGTGGTGCGGTAGAAGGCAAACCTGTGGGAACGGTCTGGTTTGCCTGGGGCAATGCGGAGCATCAGATCAGCGAATGTTGTCATTTTNCCGGTGACCGCCAGGCGGTGCGTGAACAGGCTGTAGATCACGGAATCCGTGGCCTGTGTCGTTGGCTGGCGTGCTGAAGAAGATACCTGATATATATCCAGTTGTTGTTTTTTGCGGTCATTCTGCAAACAGGGGTTGGCGAGGCAAATCAGCTGTGCTTAAATACTGGTTAAATTTACAGTGATTCACCTGTACAGCTCCNCTGACGGANATTCNCACAGTGAAACGTCAGACTGANCCGTACCGGCAACCCAACAGAGAGGCAGCACAGCGATGGACGCTAACAAACAGAAAGCACTTGATGCGGCACTGGGCCAGATTGAACGCCAGTTTGGTAAAGGCGCCATTATGAAAATGGGCGAGCAGCCACGCGAAGCTATNCCGGCTATTTCCACCGGCTCTCTGGGTCTGGATATCGCACTGGGCATAGGTGGTCTGCCNCAGGGCCGTATCGTTGAGATCTANGGTCCNGAAAGCTCAGGTAAAACCACCCTGTGTCTGTCTGCCATGGCNCAGGCGCAGAAAGCGGGTAAAACCGTTGCCATCATCGATGCTGAGCACGCACTTGANCCTCTGTATGCCGAGAAGCTGGGTGTNGATCTGGATACTCTGCTGGTATCTCAGCCGGATACCGGTGAGCAGGCNCTGGAAATCTGTGACAGCCTGGTNCGCTCNAACGCAGTTGATGTGATCGTNGTCGACTCGGTGGCNGCTCTGGTACCGAAAGCCGAAATCGAAGGCGAGATGGGCGACAGCCACGTTGGTCTGCAGGCGCGTCTGATGTCTCAGGCTCTGCGTAAAATCACAGGTAATGTAAAAGCTGCTAACTGTCTGGTGATCTTTATTAACCAGATCCGTATGAAGATCGGTGTGATGTTCGGCAGCCCGGAAACCACTACTGGTGGTAACGCACTGAAATTCTACTCCTCTGTTCGTCTCGACATCCGTCGTACCGGCTCTGTGAAGCAGGGCGATGAAGTGGTCGGTAACGAGACCCGTGTGAAAGTGGTTAAGAACAAAGTTTCGCCACCNTTTAAGCAGGCGGAATTCCAGATCATGTACGGTCAGGGCATTTATCACATGGGCGAAGTAATCGACCTGGGTGTGAAATGTAATCTGGTCGACAAATCCGGNGCCTGGTACAGCTACAAAGGCGATAAGATTGGNCAGGGTAAAGCCAATGCNNCTTCCTTCCTGGAAGATCATCCNGAAATGGCTGCNGAAATCGAAGCTGCCATTCGTGCTCAGNTGCTGAACATTACAGCTGTCGCAGACGCTGACAAAGAAGTTGATGAAGAAGCCGAAGCCTGATCCGTTAACTTACTCTGAACTCCGGTGTGCAGCAGTTGATCTGCTGTCACGCCGGGATCATTCCCGCCTTGAATTGCAGCGTAAGCTGCGCCCCAAAGCCGCCTCGGCTGAAGATCTCGATAACCTGCTCAATGAGTTAGCGGAACGACGCTGGCAATCCGACGAACGCTTTGCTGAATCTTTTGTGAACAGCCGTGTACATCGTGGTCACGGNCCTTTACGTATGCAACATGAGCTGCGCAGTAAAGGCGTGGGTGCCGCAGAGATCCACAGNGCCATGGAAGAAAACGAAGCAGACTGGTATGCCCAGGCCATTGCCGTGGCCGAAAAGAAATTTGGCCNGTCGCCGGATCTGTCGGATCAGAAGCANAAAGCCCGCATTTATCGCTTTCTCGCCTATCGTGGATTCACCGGTTCACAAATCAGCCATGTACTCGATCANTGGCATTCAGTGTCTCAANATGACTGATTTCTCCTGACTTTACTGGCTTTTATTCACACTCCTGGCCTGTGTCGCCTCAGTCTATTGACACAAAACACGCCTCTAACCATGATCCCGATGAATAATATTNNAAGAACAATTGTTAATCCGGCACAGATCGGAAGTATGGGAAATTATGATGTTGGGGAGGGATATGGGCCCAACTGTGCAGGTAGATATCGTACTGGTACAGCATTTACTCAATTTTTGGGACGGACNGGGTGCAGATATTTTGCCCATTCTNCGGGCATTGGGNATTTCTGAATNCGGACCGTTACCGCCATGGATCGCCGCNGATAAATTACGNGAGGCGCAGAATCGGGTAGAGCAACAATTCACTGGCAGTCTGATCGCTGCTCAGTNCGGGCGCTATCTTGCNGAACGTGATCTGCCTATGGGCAGGCTGATGCGCTGTGGNGANAACCTNGCTCAGAGTNTGCCNGCNGCANTGCGTTTTTCTCACCGNNCNATNGGNCTGGCAAGCATCCNGATTGATGCGGGTGAAGACTGTGTTGTTTTGCACGCCGGTACGGCGGATGGCAGTTCGCTCAGTCATGGCGANTGTCAGCAGGCACTGGCAGCGGTGGCCGTTCTGTGCCGNAATGCNTTGGCNGNNACTTATCANAGNGGCGATATCCGTATTGTGTTTTCCTGTGCCCGGGATCGTCAGGANGAACTNNCGGAGTTACTCGGCGTGCCTGTGGTNCAGGGCGACANTTGNCGCACCGAAATCAGTGCTGATGCCTGGNTNCGNATNAATCCGGATCATCATACCCACAGTTTTACCAACACCTTGCGCGANCTTGAGCTGAAAGAGAANAAGCTCAATGAACACCTGACNCTGTATACNGAATTACGGGAAATCATTGGNCGTTGTCTNATGCGNCGCCATGTNGCGCAGGAAGATGTGGCNGNGCAGCTGGGTATCAGTGTGCGCAATCTGCAGCGTCGTCTGAANGCNCTGGGCACTACCTATCAGGTANTGCTGGATGAAAGCCGGCAGATACTGGCCATGCGCCTGATCGAAGATTACGCCATNCCGCTGTACGAGATCGCTTATATGGTGGGATANGCNGAACCGAGTGCATTTTATAAAGCCTTCAAACGCTGGACCGGTTCAACGCCTGGGGACTANCGNGCGCAGGCNCTNGCCAGCAGTCTGTGANATGCCNNCNGACANGAAAAAGCCTCTGAGCAGCNGTGCTCNGAGGCTTTTTTNTGATCTGCNGTCAGCTTTGTATCGCTGAGGTTTAATGCAGTTTCAGNCGNGGGCGGATCACTTTATTGATGTGACCAACCAGACTGAGCAGCAGNGTATGCCAATAACCATGCAGAGCAATCTGGTGCAGNCGGTACAGGGATACGTAAACCAGACGNGCTAAACGCCCCTCAATCATCATCGAGCCTTTGGTCAGGTTACCCATCAGGCTNCCCACCGTACTGTAGCGGCTGAGAGATACCAGAGAACCTTTATCGCGGTANACGAATTCCGGCATTGGCTGACCNCGGTGACGTGCACGCAGCGCTTTNACCAGATGGGANGCCTGCTGGTGAGCNGCCTGTGCCCNTGGNGGTACCGGACGGCCGTTAGCGCCCATNACAGANCAGCAGTCNCCCAGCGCAAAGATGTTTTCATCTTCGGTCTGCAGNCTGGCGTTTACCACCAGTTGGTTGGCNCGGTTGGTTTCCAGTCCCAGTGTGGCCATAAAGGCCGGNGCTTTTACGCCGGCGGCCCAGACCCGGAGTTCTGCNGGAATCTGGCGNCCGTCTTTGGTGTTAAAGCCACAATCAGTCACTTCGGTGATCATGGTTTCAGTGAGGACGTTTACCCCCAGNTTTTCCAGTTCGCGGGTTGCTGCCAGAGAGATACGCTCCGGCAGGGCCGGCAGAATGCGTGGGCCAGCNTCAATCAGGCTGACNCGCAGGTTTTCCGGCGTCAGTTTTTTCAGACCATAACGCACCAGCAGTTCTGCGGTGTTGTACAGCTCTGCAGACAGTTCAACNCCGGTGGCACCGGCACCAACGATAGCAATGTTGAGTGCNCGGGGACCTTCTTCAGGGTTGGCNTTGGCGCGCAGGAATTCATTCAGCAGAGTGTGGTGGAAACGTTCGGCCTGAACACGGCTGTCGAGAAAAAAGCAGTTCTCTGCGGCCCCTTTGGTGCCAAAATCATTGGTCACACTGCCAATGGAAAGAACCAGAGTGTCGTAGGGAATACGGCGTTCAGGAACCAGAACTTCACCCTCGTCGTCGAGAATCTGCGACAGGATGACTTCTTTTTTCTCGCGGTCCAGACCACACATACGTCCCAGCTTAAAGGTAAAGCCGTGAACTTTGCCGTGNCCCAGATAATTCAGTTCATCGATGCCGGAATCCAGTGCGCCGGTGGCTACTTCNTGCAGCAGGGGTTTCCACAGGTGGGTCTGATTGGCATCAATCAATTCGATATGGGCTTTGCCACGTTTGCCCAACTGGCGGCCTAAGCGGGTGGCCAGTTCAAGCCCACCGGCACCACCGCCAACAATAAGGATACGTTCCATAAGAACTCCAGTAAAAAAGTCTGGCGCGATTATACGGATAAATCGGTCATATGTGGCCGTTTCTGTACATGAAACTGAAATATTCGCGCATATTTCACGCTCATTTCTAAGCTAAGGGACAGGAATCAACTGCCAGCAATAGCCTCAGAACGAAGTACTGATTAAAGAAAATCGGGGTGTCTGCCAGCCACTGACCAAAAGGCGCGTGTCCTTACACCATTGGTCTATAGAACGTCTGCAGCAGATTCCGTTGCAACCGGGTGGCGACTGATGTGTTCCAGCAGGCGTGCTGATACTTCTGCGGGAAGGTCATGTGTCAGCCAGTGGCTGCCATCGGGATAACTGATTAACTCGCCGTTGTGCAGATACTGCAGACTGTTGCTGGCCATGGAAGACGACAGAGCAATATCACGCTCGCCCCAGAGGATGCGGGTTGGCACTGTTATCTGTGGTTGCGCCGGACGCACGATATTGCGCAGCAATGCGCGGTAATAATTTACCATTGCCCGGACTGAGCCTGGCTGCTGCCAGCTGTGTAACAGATAACGCAGGTCTTCGTCTGCAAAAGCACCTTTGTTCGAGGTCTTCTTTAANGTCAGCCGCAACAGGGCATAGTTTCCCCTTTTGATCAGCCANTCCGGAATCACCGGCAGCTGAAAGAAGAAAATGTACCAGCTTTTAANCAGTTGCAGCGGACTCGAACGCAGAGTTTCAAGAAACGTCAATGGATGGGGAACGTTNACGATGGTCAGCGAAGCAAGCCGTTGTGGGTGATGCAGNGCGTACCACCAGGCCACTGCTGCGCCCCAGTCATGACCNCCNAGATGNAAGTGTGACTGACCACAGTAACGGCGTATGGCATCAATGTCGGTAATCAGTTCGTCCAGACGGTAACGCTTATGGTGTCNTGGTCTGGANGAGCAGCCATAGCCGCGCATATCNGGAACGANGACCCGGTAACCGGCGTCAGCGAGGGGCTGAATCTGCTGGCGCCAGGCGGTCCAGCATTCCGGGAATCCGTGCAGCAGAATAACCANTTCGCCACTTTCCGCGCCGGCAGCACGGCAGTCCAGCNTGATGTCGCCGTTATGAATACGGAGTCTTTCCATGATNGTCTCTTTTTATTGTTATTGTTTTCAGAGCTATNGATTTNAGGACCAGAAGGTCGGGTGTTGCTGTATTTTTCCNGATNATTCTGGNGTTGTCAGNTAAGCGTCAGCNGCTCAATCCAGNGCCTTNCCTGTGTCGTATATCACTCNGNCAGCGGCCACATCCACAGGCCAACTGCGTGGCTCGCGCCGGCAGNNAGCAGGATGGNGGCAATTAACAGNAGCGGNGTTTTTATNNCNGCCGGCCACTGCTTCCAGCGCATGTGCCAGTGCAGGCGTGTGGGGNGGCCGAAAGGNCCGATGGCAAAGTGAATCATCACAATCACCATAGCGGGAATCATAGCGGCGATTACCCAGGGGTTAATCATCTCGGGCTGCCCTGTTATCTGTTTGCNATTGTTTCNGTGAGCAGCTNCTGACACTGGCATTGATTGAGCGCTTCTTCGGCGCTGANTACCGGCTGCTGCAGGCATTTCTGCAGCAGAGCCAGCTGCTGATCGCGGTATTTTCCGGCGTTGATCATACCGAGCGCTCTGGCGTATTCAAAATAAATTACCGGNAGCTGTGCTTCATTGAGCAGTGCCTGTTCAAAGGCTGCNATGGCTTTGCCGGCAGTGGAACCGTAAGTCANNCTGCCAATAAATGAGCCTACGCGGCTGACAACGCCGGCATGCAGACCGCCCAATGTAGCCGGATAAAGGGCATTCTGCGGATCTTCCCTGATCAATTGCAGCAGGGTATCGCGGGTTGATTGCAGATANCCNGTNGATGAGGCNTGAGTGGTTGGCAGCAGTTCNAGAATTCTGGCTCTGGCATAAATCAGCCCAAAGCGGGCGAAGGCATCATCNGGGGTCAGCGGCAGCAGCTGCTCTGACCTTTGTGCGGCGTCACGCAGGATAGCGAGTTTATCTGTGGAATCAGACACTGACAGNGTGGCGTACATCATCCGTGCATACAGACCGGGCACGGCGCCAACCGGACCCAGTGAGTTCCCCAATTCCCAGGCGGCAATAAAATCNCCNTGATAATGCAGGCGCCAGACCTGTTGCAGAGCGTGCGCCAGCGGCTGCAGATNCCCTTCGTTGAGNGACTGCAGGGAAGGGTGATGCCCGGGTTGCTGCGCTGCGGTTAATGTCTGTTTGAGCAGTGCNGGATAGCGGNNGAAATATTCCTGCAGGTAATCCTGATCAGGGAACGGCAGCGATGGACCAGNATTAAGCACAGGCCAATGCTGTTTGAGTTGAGAATCCGGNTANNGGAAGTCTGGCANTGAACACTGCGCAGCAGGCGTCNGTGTNACGGCCGTCTGAGCAAAGACANGCTGGGTAAAAGCGTTGGGAAAAAGCTGTAGNAGCAGAAATATCTGAATCAGGAACAGGTTACGCACTCAGCCCTCCGCTGGAGTTTCCGGGAGGGCTGATTATAACGACAGGGCAGCGTTATACGGGGTCAGATCACGCCACATAANTGATGCCACGTGAGAAGCGCTGTCTCCCCGCACTGATGCCGGNGATGTTACCCGGCTGTCAGAACCCTCAGGATTTGCTGCGGTAGAATGCNCANCCAGGNTGAACGCCGAAGGCTTTCAGGATCATCGCCAGCGGACAGAAGCTGGTCAGNGAAGCCTGCAGCATGTTGGCNCCAACAAACGCTGTCAGCCACAGCCAGTTCACNCTGTGCAGCTGAGACAGTGCCAGTGAAGCCAGAATAACGGTTCCGGCGAAGGCCATTACAATGCGATCGATATTCATAACATCACCTTTTTCTAAATTAGAGTATGCTTATATAGTTATCTNGAATNCGTGNTTCGTCAAGAAAAATTTTGTATCGGCCCATTAAAGGTTGTTTATAAACCCATCGGCGGGACTCGGACTCGGGCGCGCAAACCGCTATACTCCNCCTCTTTCNATAAATGACAACCGCTTCCGGATACCCGCAGCCGTATGAAAAGCTCAGACATTCGCAAGGCATTCCTTGATTATTTCGCTTCCAAAGGGCATGAAGTGGTGGCGTCCAGCCCACTGATTCCCGGTAATGATCCGACCCTNCTGTTCACTAACGCAGGCATGGTGCAGTTCAAGGATCTGTTCCTTGGCCTGGAACACCGCAGCTATACCCGCGCCTGNACATCACAGCGCTGCGTGCGNGCCGGTGGTAAGCACAACGACCTGGAAAACGTCGGTTACACCGCCCGTCATCACACCTTCTTCGAAATGCTGGGTAACTTCAGCTTTGGCGATTACTTNAAAAANGACGCCATTCATTTCGCCTGGGAGTTTCTGACTTCTGAGCAGTGGCTGAACCTGCCGGTNGANAAACTGATGGTGACNGTGTACGCCGAAGACGATGAAGCGTACGACATCTGGAATAAAGAAATCGGTCTGCCGGCGGAGAAAATCGTCCGCATCGGNGACAACAAAGGCGCCCGTTACGCCTCTGACAACTTCTGGCAGATGGGNGATACCGGTCCGTGTGGNCCGTGTACTGAAATTTTCTTCGACCACGGCGAACACATCTGGGGTGGGCCTCCGGGATCACCGGAAGANGACGGTGACCGCTTCATCGAGATCTGGAACAACGTTTTNATGCAGTTTGAACGCAAAGAAAACGGCGANATGATCCCGCTGCCTAAGCCATCCGTGGATACCGGCATGGGTCTGGAGCGTATTTCTGCGATCAAGCAGGGCGTGCACAGTAACTATGAAATCGATCTGTTCCAGGCGCTGCTGAAAGCCGCCGGCGAGCTGACCGGCTGTGCCGATACCGAGAACAAATCACTGCGTGTGATTGCTGACCATATCCGTTCAACCAGCTTCCTGATCGTGGACGGCGTGCTGCCATCCAACGAAGGCCGTGGTTACGTGCTGCGTCGTATTATCCGTCGTGCGGTACGTCATGGTCATATGCTGGGCGCACCGGCCGGNTTCTTCCACAAGCTGGTACCGGCACTGAGCAAAGAGATGGGCGACGCCTATCCTGAGCTGGTGAANCTGCAGGATCACGTGATGAAAGTGCTGCGTCTGGAAGAAGANCAGTTCGCCAANACGCTGGATAAAGGCATGAGCATTCTGAATGAAGCCATTGCTGAAATGACCGGCGACACCATTCCGGGTGAAACTGCCTTCAAACTGTACGATACCTTCGGTTTCCCGCTGGACCTCACCGCTGACGTGGCCCGTGAGCGGGATCTGAAAGTGGACGAAGCAGGCTTTGATGCGGCCATGGAGCGCCAGCGCGAGATGGCCCGTTCTGCCAGCCACTTTGATGGCAATTATGGTAAAGGCCTGACGCTGGANGGTGAAACCAACTTCCTNGGCTACGAACAGNTGGAAAATACCGGTTCGGTAAAAGCCCTGTTCAAAGACGGTGAAGCGGTTGATCAGCTGAACGCCGGTGATGAAGCCGTACTGGTNCTGGACGAAACNGCTTTCTATGCGGAAAGCGGTGGTCAGGCTGGTGATACCGGTTTCCTTAAAGCCGACGGCGTGGTCTTCCAGGTGAAAGACACNACCAAAGAATCCGGTAACCATCTGCACAAAGGTGTNCTGGTCGAGGGCAGTGTGAAAGTTGGCGACAAGCTGACAGCGACTGTCGATGCAGAAAAACGTCAGGCGACGGCGCTGCACCATTCGGCAACCCACCTGCTGCACGCTGCTCTGCGTGAAGTGCTGGGTGACCATGTTCACCAGAAAGGCTCGCTGAATACCTACGACCGNCTGCGTTTTGACTTCTCGCATCTGGAAGCCGTGAGTACCGCGGAACTGGCAGAAATCGAGAACATCGTTAACGCNCAGATCCGTGCCAATACGCCGGTAGTGACCCGCGTGATGAANATTGATGAAGCGCGTGAAACCGGNGCNGCTGCNCAGTTNGGNGAGAAATACGGTGACGTCGTGCGTGTACTGAGCATGGGTACTGATAATTTCTCAGTGGAATTCTGTGGNGGTACTCANGCATCCCGTACCGGTGATCTGGGTCTGCTGAAGATNGCNTCCGAAAGCGGTATCGCGGCGGGTATCCGNCGTATCGAAGCTGTGGTTGGCCAGGCCGCGCTGAACTTTATTGCTCAGGAAGAAGCGACACTGAACAGCATCGCCCGCAACCTGAAAGGCTCAGCGGATAACGTNGGTGATAAAGTTGANCAGCTGATGGCCCGTAACCGCCAGCTGGAAAAAGAACTGGAAGCACTGAAAAATAAACTGGCTTCCAGTGCCGGTTCTGACCTGGCGGCCAACGCCCNGGACATCAATGGCGTNAAAGTGCTGGCGGCCAAACTCGATGGCGCTGATGTTCCGGCACTGCGTAACACCATGGACCAGCTGAAAAACAAACTGGGCTCNGCNCTGATCATGCTGGCATCGGATTCCGATGGNAAAGTGACTCTGCTGGCCGGTGTTACCAAAGACCTGATCGGTAAAGCCAAAGCCGGTGATGCNGTGAAAGAGTGTGCGCCATACGTGGATGGNCGCGGCGGTGGTAAGCCGGAAATGGCNCAGGCGGGTGGTCAGAAACCGGAAGGTATTGCTGACGCACTGGCAGCCTTCAGCAAGTGGGCGGAGTCTGTGCTTTGAGACAAACAGTCTCATAACAGATAACGTAAACAGAGAAACGGGCTGCNGCCCGTTTTTTTGTGCCTGTCTGTGCATGAATTATTGACCAGAATCTGGCCAATAAAGGCTGGTGGCACCTTTCATGCGCCCGGCAATTGTTGTTTAATTAGCGCCCTTTTTTACAACAGTCAATCCGGAACGTCATGGCGCTTTACGTACAGAAATACGGCGGCACTTCTGTTGGCACAACAGAACGTATTGAAGCGGTTGCCGATAAAGTGAAATCTTTCCACGATGCCGGCCACCAGGTAGTGGTTGCNGTATCCGCGATGAGCGGTGAAACCAACCGTCTGATCGGCCTTGCGAAAGATATTTCTGAAACACCAGACCCGCGCGAAATGGACGTGCTGGTATCTACCGGTGAACAGGTCACTATTGCCCTGTTGTCCATGGCNCTGCAGAAGCGCGGTGTTGATGCCCGTTCTTTCACNGGCTGGCAGGTAGGTATCAAGACTGACAGCTCGTATATGAAAGCCCGAATCGAAGACATCGACACCTCATCCATGCGNAAACAGCTGGATGCAGGCGGTGTGGTTATTGTCGCNGGCTTCCAGGGTATTGATGAAGACAACAACATCACCACGCTGGGTCGTGGTGGTTCGGATACCACAGGCGTAGCGNTGGCTGCNGCTCTGGGTGCCGATGAATGCCAGATTTACACNGACGTGGATGGTGTNTACACCACNGACCCACGCGTTGTTCCGGCGGCCAAACGCATGGAAAAAGTGACTTTTGAAGAAATGCTGGAAATGGCCAGCCTGGGTTCAAAAGTACTGCAGATCCGTTCGGTTGAATTTGCCGGCAAATACAAAGTACCGCTGCGTGTGCTTTCTTCCTTTAAAGAAGGCAACGGCACCCTGATCACGATGGAGGAGAACAGCTCCGTGGAAAATCCAGTTATTTCAGGTATCGCATTCAATCGCGATGAAGCAAAACTGACTGTTAAAGGCGTGCCGGATGTTCCGGGCGTTGCATCAAAAATTCTGGTGCCGGTGAGCGAAGCCAACGTTGAAGTGGATATGATCGTCCAGAACGTATCTGCCGATGGCACAACTGACTTCACCTTCACNGTNAACCGCGGTGAATANCAGAAAGCCATGAAAATCCTGAAAGCGGTTGGCGAAGAACTGAAAGCACGCGAAGTCACCGGAACCGACACCATCTGTAANGTGTCTATGGTAGGCGTGGGTATGCGCTCNCATGCGGGCGTAGCCAGCAAGATGTTCAAAGTTCTGGCTGATGAAAATATCAATATTCTGGCGATTACGACCTCAGAAATTAAAATTTCTGTTGTGATCGCAGAAAAGTATCTGGAACTGGCNGTTCGTGCTCTGCACACAGCGTTTGGTCTGGATGCAGAGGCGATCGAAGAGTAATCTGCTCATTTCCCGCCTTGTGTTAGAGAGGGGTCAATGATTGACCGCTCTCTAATAACAAAATGTTCTCAAATACCGTATTTAAATCTGACTTTTTTGGTCAATACTGAGGTATGGGACTGAGGACACCGGCGCAAGCCACCCATAGCACCCTAGTAACGAACAGGAATGTCAGGAGAACTCCTATGCTTATTTTGACCCGTCGCGTAGGCGAAACATTGATGGTTGGTGACGATGTCACTGTGACTGTCTTAGGCGTAAAAGGAAATCAGGTACGTATCGGCGTGAACGCCCCGAAAGAAGTCGCCGTACACCGTGAAGAGATTTATCAGCGTATTCAGGGCGAAAAGAACGGTGATGGCTCATCTGAGCCTAACGGTAACTACTGATCCNNTGCCTTAACCTNCCTCTGGGTCTGACGTCTCAGAGGTAAGGTCTTAATTTCTTTAAATTTTTCCCTTTCAATTTNTGAAGAACGTGGTACTATGCGCGCCGTGTTCCGGAGAGATGGCCGAGTGGCTGAAGGCGCACCCCTGCTAAGGGTGTATAGGTTTACCCCTATCGAGGGTTCGAATCCCTCTCTCTCCGCCACTTCTGCTTTACGCAGATTGTGTATTACAGGTAGTTGACAGCAGTTAAACGAACCCTATAATACGCGCCCCACGACGATGCGCGCTCGTAGCTCAGCTGGATAGAGTACCTGGCTACGAACCAGGCGGTCGGAGGTTCGAATCCTCCCGAGCGCGCCATTNNTTCCGCTTCAACCGAAGCAGCCATTCTCTAATTTAAATAGTCCGTTCTTCGAAGCAAATGTCTGCGCGACGGAGATTTGAACCTCCTCAGGTTCGACAAATTGCCGGGAGCAATTTGGTCCACCGAAGGTGCCCGAAGGGGTGA
>PAJK01000067.1 GCA_002706025.1 Oceanospirillaceae bacterium | reverse complement strand
CAGATCGACCCGGTCGGTAATCACCACAATCCGGCATTGCTTCAGGTCATCATGCAGAATCAGGGTCTTGCTCAGGAATACCATGGTCAGCGACTTGCCCGACCCGGTGGTATGCCAGATAACACCCCCTTCGCGGCCACCTGATGGCTTGCGGGCATTAATGCGATCAATCAGCGCCTTGATACCAAACACCTGCTGATAACGGGCCACCACCTTGCCAACCTTTTTGTCGAACAGAGTGAAGTAGCGCACCATCTCAAACAAACGCTGAGGGCTCAGCAGGCTGATCAGCAGCTCATCCTGCCCGGTAACGGCCAACTCGCCAGCGGCAATTAAGCCCTCATACCATTCGCGGTCAGCTACTTTGCGGTGACCAAACAACTGATCCAGCTGCAGTCCCGTCAGTTTGTGATTCTTGAGGGTAAACTTTTCAGGTTCAGTCAGTACTTCCTCGCGCCATGCGGCCCAAAACTTAGCGGGTGTGCCACAGGTACCATAGCGACCTTCGTAGCCATTGATCGACAGTAGCAACTGGCTGTAGGCGAACAGGTGCGGGATTTCATCCGGGCGCTGGTTTCGCAGGCACTGGGAAATACCTTCAGCCACCGTTGGGCCTTTTTTATCTCCATCCGGACGTTTGGCCTCAATCACCACCAGCGGAATGCCGTTCACGAAGCAGACGATGTCGGGGCGCCTGTTCTCCACGCCTCCAGAACGAGTTACCGTAAATTCTTCAGTGAAGGTAAAACTGTTGTTATCAAGACTCTGCCAGTCGATCAGCGCTACCGTCGGGTTAGCTTTTTTGCCGTCGATAAATTCCGTGACAGAGATGCCGTACATCAGATGGTTGTACATCTTCTCGTTGGCATTAAGTAGTCCTTCGTTCAGTGCTGGACTACACACTTCAGCGATCAGGTTATCAATCGACTTAGCCGACAAGGCGTGCTCTCTACCGGCAAACACAAAACGACGCTTTTCAAGTTCTGCCCGCAACACATCACGTAACACCACCTGATCATATTTACCACCACGAGCAGTAAGCGCCTGCTCTGGTGATAAAAACGACCAGCCAAGATTCTTCAGTAACGCCAAAGCGGGAAGCTTAGCACTGTATTCTTCCTGGAATTTTGGGGCGTTAACTCTATCCATTAGCAATTACATCCTTGCGCATAGTTTCTTGACTGTGAATTTCAAAGAATGATCCCCACTTTCCACCGATCAGGCTGTTTGATTCAAGAGAAAAAGGAACAACCCAAAGCGCCAACAAGTCTGAATACCAGAATACCGGAAGTGGAGCGTTGAAGCTTTCGTGGCACGGGTAAATCAACATCATATGACCGTTACCATTCTGATACTTATGGCCGTAGGCAAACATCTGATACAGATCCGCCTGGGCGATGTTGTATTTTTTATCTGCCGTCCAGGCACTTTCTTCCAGGAGCTTCCATTTTGTATCCAGAACCTGATTGCCCAAAGCGGTCTGCAGCATCAGGTCTGGCTTAAGCTGAAACATCCGGGATGTTATATCGCTGCCTTGCGGGCGGTGCTGCAGCAGGTACTCTGAACTTGCCTGAGCTTTTAAACGGCTGCCTGGTGGTAATCCACGTCGCAGACAAACCTCAACGTATTTTTCAAACAGCTGCTCCATCGGAAACAGCAACGCGATGCCTCGATGTAAGCCCTTCTGAAAATTAGGATTTAACTTTTCCAGAATCAATTCACACCATGGGCGAACTTCGTCATACATCTGCATCAGCTTGCCGCTTTGCCAGCGACTTATTGCTCTCAGAGGATCGGGTTCTTTGGGTATCTCCGCCATCAAATGCATCAGCTCATTTGCCAGTCGCCAGTTCTCACCACTTTTACAGTTCGACAGAACATAACTCAGTGCTGTCTTCAGCAAGCGGTTTTCCAGCCTGTCAGCGGTATAGATGTCATGGCGGATATGAAACAAGTGCTGCCGTCCTGGCGGTTGTCGCTGTTGCTGGTCGATACGTAGCTGGCCACGAATAAAACGGCTTTCTTCATCGACGCGTTGATAGTCAAAACGCAGACCTCTTTTTACCAGCCCCTGAAGCTCTGCCAGAAACTGGCTGAAGATCCACTCGTGCAGTGGCTCCCGAATACGCAATAACTCAGCGGCACCTGCACTACGTGGTTTAATTCCCAAAGAGGCCAACAACATACGCTGCAGAATACGTCTGGCAGCCAGCGGATCTTCCTCTCCTAAGCGGGTTTTCGGCAGGATTTCTATCGACTCCCCAGCCGGGCTCTGCAAAAAGCCGACATAACTGCCCAGCTTTAACGAACGATGCCCATCGATCAGAGCAACCGGCTCTGACTTCTTCCATTCTGCTGCTATATCCTGTAACCAGGCGAAGGTCGCCGCACTCACCACACCGCAATCGAGCGACTGCGCAGCGCTATGATCCGTCGTCAGCCGGGCGAACTCCCGTACCTGAATCATCAGCTTTACGCTCCGCCACCCGGCAGAATACCCCGGTATGCGGCAGGATCAGTGAAAGCATTCGGATTAATGCGATAGCGACGATCGCTTATTTGTTCAGCAACATCCTGCGGGAAGAGATCAGCCATAGAACGACCGACATTCGTCAATTCGATAAAGCGCGCTGCTGGTGGCTTTTGTGAGTCATTCAATACCCAACCGATCCGCTCCCAATCAGCAAAGAAATATTCCTGCAGCAAAGGAATAATGCGTTTGGCGAAGATATCCGCCAACAACTGTTCTCTTTGTTCATCGGATTCAGCTGTTTTTAACGGCCAGAAGTAGGCATGCCCCAGCATGTGATCCCGATCAAGCAGCACCTCAATACGCTGATTAAGCACATCCATTAACTCTGCGATATCCACACCATGCACCGACACGCCAGCCAGCAATTTAGGCTCTGGCATTTGTTCGACAAATTCAAAGCGGCGGCGCAATGCCAGATCCAGCTGCGCAAGGGATTTATCTGCGGTATTCATGGTGCCTAAAACATAGAGATTATCCGGCACCGAAAATGAGTCTTTGGAGTAAGGCAGTATCACGGAACGCTCATCAGCACCACCTTTGCGCTTATCCGGTTCCAGCAAGGTGATCAGTTCACCGAATATCCGTGAAATATTGCCCCGGTTAATCTCGTCAATGATCAACACATAGTTACGCTTTTCAGCGCCACTGTCATTGAGAGAAAACGGTAAAGAAATATCCTGTCTCTGCAGCTCTTCAACCAATTCGTTCCAGTTAATACGAGGCAAAAGATACAGTGTCTGCTGAACCATACGTTTGCCACTGTTAAGTGAAAGTATGCTCAACTCAATATCTGTCAAAAGCCAATTAACCTTTCGGACATGAGCATAATCACGCTCTGATCCGGCAGCATTCTGATCAAAGAAATAGTCCGATGTAACAATGCCCACGGCCTGAACGGTTTCTACATCTTTCAGACACAAAAGAACGTCACCTATCTTAATATCATTCACAAAAGCGTTAATGGCATCATGATTACGGTAAGACAATGAATCCCAATAAGTCTGCTGTTCCTCTTCCCTATCGTCTACATCAATTGAGAGGTCACCTGTGTCGTTCCAGCCAATTCGGGCCTCCCCAGCCTGAATGTAACGTTCGCGCATTTCCTTATCGCCCCTGCGGCCAATAGAAATCTTCCATACAGCTGGCGATTCAGACAAACCTAAAGACTGACCATTCAAGACATTGCTATTAGCCCGGTCTGCTATTTCCTTGAACACACCTGACTCAACGCAATAATCAATCTGACCAGATTCGTCATCCGTCTTTGCCCGAATCCCTTCAATAAAATCTTCGTAGGAGAAACTCTGATGGAAGGTCGTAAAGCCAATGCGCTTATCGGTTACAAGCTGTTCATAACGCTGTTTTACCTGACTACGTATTTCAACGTCATTCAAACCCTGTGCATTCAAATCTGCCATCCACGCTGGGTCGGCCAGCATCACCGCTCTTTCAGTGGTTGCGTAAGTTTTACCAGTACCCGGTGGGCCATAAAGAATCTGATTAAGTGATGAAGACACAGATACCTCAGTTCGATTTTCAGGATCACTATCTATTTCAGCGTTAGTCACTTCGCTGTCGTAGGCAGAACACACAGCTTTGAGATCATCCAACGATTCGACAATAACGCTGACCGCAGGATTACCAGCCGCTAACGTCGGAGCATTGGCTCCCAGATTGCTGTTTCGCGGTTCATCCGCCGTGTATTCTTTTAAGGATGAGATTTTTGTCTTAACCGTCGGGAGCCAATCACCCGGCTGCATAAACAGAGTAACTTTCTTGTTCTGTTTTATTAAGGCGATCTGTTTCCCGCCGATCGTTTCATAGCCAGCAACATACTGGGTAGAAGGTTTGATAGCCTGAAACTCATCTGACTCATCAAAGTAAGCCTGTGCTTTACTTACATCAAAATCCGCTTTCATCAGCGAATCTGCGGCTTTCAGAAGATTATAAGAGTGCTCAAAAATATTCCGGTCACCAAGCTGATCCATCAGCATTTCGTGCGCAATCAAACGCTCACTTTTCGCAGACTTGCCGGTTAACGCAGACAACATAGCGCCACTGAAGATAGGCAATACAGTGATATGGCTGCGATCCTGGTATAAAAAAGCAATCTTCCAGCGGATCGCTTCACCTAAATCAGCGGCCTGTACCGCATGTAAATCGCCGTTTCTTGCTGCTTTGGCAACCTTAATTATCTCGTTGCGGACAGAAGAGAAGGCTTCTTCAGCGGTATCGCCATACTTCGCCATCCAACCATAGTCATCGTTGTAACAACGGCCACCACTGTTCTCTTTAGCGATTTTATCTTTGCGGGCATACACACCGAATTTAAAAGCAGAGCCGCCCCAGATGGAGCCCAGCTTATCTGTTGCCGACTCCAGCCAATAGCAGAAGCTGTCATCTGTTCCCTGACTGGTGTACTCCGCCAGCGTCATAGACACCAGACGTTCTAACGGCCAGATTCGGAGAAATTCATCCCAAAGAGCTTCCAATTCAGCGGGCGCAATTGCTTCGCGGGTATTTGAATCCACATTTTCCACCATAGTTCTATTAAACCCCTTTGTCATCTGTCAAAACGGTTACTTTGGAAAATCTCTTTTCCGTGGAGACAAGAAGAGCACTTAATATATTCAAGACTCCATTTTCCTGTAGTTGAAAGTAAATAATTCCATATATACAGCCAAACCAATTACAGACAGAGGTAATTTATAATTGCTTCTTCACCGTCTACTTGAAAGACTCAACACAGAGAACACATCCTTTACCGGCTTCCAAATATCATTAGGAACGCCACCACCTCTGGAACCTTCAAAATAGCGATCAAAATCGTTTTCCCAGTTTTTCTGAATGTCTTCGTCGCCAGGCGTAAAGCGCTCAGCGTTAAAGGTACATTCCTGGGCAATAAGTACTCCGAACGTCACAGAATGATTACTGAAAAAATTACATTCATCGCCGCCAGGCAATATCGTTAACCCGAATATTGGCGCAATCACTTCCGCATCGGCGCGTTCTGACTGAATGTGTTCGTAAACATCCGGTCTAAAACAAGACACGAACACTGCAAAAATTTTTAGTAAGACATAACCAAAGATGATATTCGAGCCTAACCCTTGGGTAAGAGAATGATAAATCTCCAGATGCCGCACCAGAGTTTCAACCTCCCGAAGTGACAGCTTATTCGTCTGTATTAACTGACTGATAAATCTGAAATATGCCCAATCCGTTTCATTTAGCTCAGTTTCTGATAAGACTTCACTGGATGAAACCAAATTAGAAAAATGTTCCACAGATGCCAGTAATTGATCGTCACCATACCCTGCTCGCCCACTGACTTCTGATGATAATCTGACACTGAACTTCAAAAACTTATCGAGGTAGCGCTGGGCATCAACCAATGGGCCATAGCTGTGATTGATAGCGGCACGGAGTTGCTTGGTGTTGGTGACCAGAACGAACTTCACGTTTTCAACATCGAAGGTGTGTTTGATCACTTCCAACATTTGCACTGCGAAGTCAGGGCGACAACGATCCAGTTCATCAACAAAGATGATTATAGGAGCATCTTCGGCTAATTCAGTCAGTGTGGTTTGCAGTGCTATGAGATTTTTTTTGACTTTTTCATGATCTTTCAGAACTGCAGCGACCGAAGCGTCGATGGCTTTATCGGCCGCATCCTGAAGATGCTCTTCGAGGCCATCAGCAATATCATCCGCTTCCTGTCTGAGCACATGGCTTACCACAGCCTTTAAAGTAGTTTTAAAACCATAGCGAGCTACCGGAATGGCTTTCTGCATAAAGCCTTCCTTCTTCTCTCCTTCAGGAATCAGAGCTGCGACCTCAGCCAGTATTGTCATCAGCGGATCATTGGCATGATCCGCCTGAAATGCGTCAACATACACCAGCTGATAGTTTTCATGCTCTGCCGTGAACTTGTTAATCAGCTTCTGGCAGAACTCGGTTTTACCCGTGCCCCAATCGCCGTCTATTACCATGGGCGAAATATCGATTGGGGATGTCAGCAGCTTGATAAGATTATCAGCGATACCGACCCGATTGAAGTCATCCCTGGTTTGAAACGTCAGTGCTTCCTGCTCGCTCATCAGGCCATTTCCTCCTCTGCAGTATTAACCCGGCGCTTACCCGTCAATAACTGCTGCATCAGGGCTTTTTTCTCTTGCTTTAGGGCATCGAGCTTTTGTTGCAGCGCAGAGATTTCCTGATCAGCGGCGGACAGGACGGCGGCGATTTTTTGTTGTTCTTCCATTAATGGACAAGGAAACTCCATCTTTTCAAAGTCCTTTTTGGATAGCTCTAAAAATGTGGAACCAGACGCTTTTCGAAGTAACGCTTTAGAGTTATAGGCGAGCAAGTAATATATGAAATTAACATCAAATGCCTTCGTCGGAATGATGTTTTTAAACCCTTGGTTTGTACATATCGGCCCAGAGGAAATGGACAAGGCACCAATGGTTGCTCGCGTACAAACCATCAAACTACCAGCAGGTAATATCGTGGCTGAGCTATTTTTAACCCCAGCTTCACTAATAGTCCTAGTCGTTGTGCGGACGAATCTAGACTTCAAAGCCGTTACGTCTGTTGGCGTTAACCAAAGAATATCGCCATCCCAATATTCTTTGGTGTTTGTATCAGGTGTACCACCAGATACAACTTTCCCCATCTGAGAAAGTGTGGTGATTTTCCACTCTCCACTAAACCTAACCCCATTCTTATCCAGCAGGCGGGGTTTTGAGGGGTGAGGGCCGGTGAGCAGTTGTTGCATCAGGGCTTTTTTCTGCTGTTGGCTGTTGGCGAGCAGTTGTTCGGTGGTGGTGATGGCCTTGTCCCAGGTGGAGAGGATTTGGGCGATTTTCTTTTGTTCGGGGAGTGGGGGAATTAGAACAGGAAAGCCACATACATCCTCTCTAGTAATATTCGGATCCTTTCTACTGCTAGCAGCAAATTTTTTCCAAACCTTCACATTCCCGTTCAAATAATTAATAAGAAATTCAGGGCTCACCTTTTTAGAATCTAGTACCAATCCTGACAGTGCCTGGTTTATCGCTGCAGGAACTTTCAATAAGCCTGTTCTTCCGATCTGGTTAAATCCACCATACATAGCAACCAAAACAGTACCCACAGGGAAAATCGAGCAAGAGGTTTCCTTTAAAGCTTCTTCTGTTATCTGCTCATCAGTGTTGAAAATTTCACCATTGTTTAAATCGAGGGTTTTCACCCACGGAGTCCCTTGATAGGTGAAATACCGATCTGACTGTGCACGCAGAGGGGTTGATCCTGATTTGATTCTGGCAATATCAATAAGCCGAACACGCTGCTAATCAAGGGGAGTTGTCATATTGCTATCACTATTCCCCATAACCCAACTCCTCCAGATACTTAGCCATCTGGCTTTCCAGTTCGGCCATCTGCACTTTCAGTTGTTCACGCTCGGCTCGCACGGCCATCAGGTCGATTTCTTCCTCTTCTTCAAAGGTATCGACGTAGCGCGGAATATTGAGGTTGTAGTCGTTGTCGCGAATCTCGTCGAGGCTGGCAACGTAGGCGTATTTATCGACGTCGGAGCCTGCATGATAGGTTTCAACGATCTTGCGAATGTTGTCTGCGCTGAGCTGGTTCTGGTTTTTACCGGCTTTGAATTCCCGTGATGCATCAATAAACATCACATCGTTATCGGATTTGGATTTTTTAAAGATCAGAATTGCCGCTGGAATGCCGGTGCCGTAAAACAGTTTCTCGGGCAAACCAATCACAGCGTCGAGAAGATTTTCTTCAATTAATTGCTGACGAATTTTGCCTTCGCTGGAACCTCGGAACAGCACGCCGTGCGGGACTACTACTCCCATGCGGCCACCCTGTTTACCTTGGGATGCGGGTTTCAGAGTTTCGATCATGTGCAGGATAAAAGCGTAATCGCCTTTGGTTTTCGGCGGTACACCGCGACGGAAGCGGCTGAACCTGTCGTTGTCGGCTTCGTCATGGCCCCACTTATCCAGCGAGAACGGTGGGTTGGCGGTAACGATGTCGAACAGCATCAGGTCGCCGTTTTTATCCAGCAGTTTGGGGTTACGGATGGTGTCGCCCCATTCGATCTTGTGGTTGTCTTCACCGTGCAGAAACATGTTCATCTTCGCCAGCGACCAGGTGGAGCCAATGGCTTCCTGACCGTAAAGCGCATAGCTTTTGCTGTTATGGTTTGTGCGGATTTTGCTGCCGCATTTCATTAACAGTGAGGCAGATCCACAGGCCGGGTCACAGATGCTGTCGCCCGGTTGCGGATCAAGCAGTTCGGCAATCAGATCGGAGACTTCCGGCGGGGTGTAGAACTCACCGGCTTTCTGGCCACCGGAAGCCGCGAAGTTTTTGATCAGGTATTCGTAGGCGTTACCAATGACGTCCAGCGTGCCGACACGGCTTGGCTTGAGGTTGAGATCGTCTTTGGCGAAGTCTTCCATCAGGTGGCGCAGGATGGTGTTCTTCTGCTTCTCTTCACCCAGACGGTCGGTGTTGAAGGAAATGTCCTGGAACACGCTTTTGCCTGCGTCTTTCAGCTTGGTGCCGTTGGCTTCTTCAATGGCGTGCAGCGCCTGGTCTATGCGTTCACCGTTACCCGGTTCGTGACGACGCTCATACAGAACATAGAAGCTGGCTTCTTTCGGCAGAACAAAGCGCTCGTTCTTCATCATCTCGTCAATCAGCTCCGGCTCATCGCCGTACTCGGCTTTGTAGCCGTCGTAGTGATCCTGCCATACGTCCGAGATGTACTTGAGGAACAGCATGGTGAGGATGAAGTCTTTGTAGGTATCGGCGCTGATGGTACCCCGGAAGGTATCGCAGGCGTTCCACAGGGCTTTGTTGATGGCATCCTGGCTCAGGGCTGTCTGGCTGGTTTTGTCGCTATTCATATCATTCGTGGCCATGTACGTGAGATCGTCGTTACCCTTTGCCACCGGAAGGCCTGGTTAGCAGGCCTGGTCAGAGGGTAAGGTAAATGTATTGCTATTAAGCTGATTATACTGAGCTTTTCATTGATGTCTGTCGATTCAACCGCCAATATCCATACTGTATGAATTAACATGTCGGGTTATATGACGCATCCGCTGTTGACGTAACGGAAGTGCGCCCTGGCACGGCTCAGGGTAAGACCAGCGCTCAGGCCAGTCCATCACAGCCCCAGGGCTTTGGCCATCGCACTCTCTGCTACACCTTCTGTGGTTACTACCGCGTCTTTCAACATCAGTTTGCCCTGCAGTAAGCGGTCAAGGTGCACATCAAAGGCATCATGCTCCGGGTGGAGTGCGGCTGGCAGATAAATACTGACAGGCTTCTGCTGGCCAATACGGTACACACGGTCAGATGCCTGGGCTTCTTTGGCTGGGTTCCAGTGGCGCTCCAGATGTACTACATGGTTGGCACCAATCACGGTTAACCCCACCCCAGCGGCCACCGGCGACATAATCAGAATGTTAAAGCCGGACTGTGCCTCAAATTGGGTGATCAATTGTTTACGGCTGAGCTCTTCCGATTTGGTCTGCACGGCTTTGGTATCGCCATTAATAACCGAGATATTCAGCCCGTAGATTTTATCCAGCCACAGTTTGACCGCGCGCTGCAGGTTTTTGGTGGTCATAAAGAGGATGATTTTTTCATTCTTGGAGCGGACATCATCGAGAATGCCCAGCAACACCTGCAGTTTTGCTGACTGCATCATCTGCTGGCGAGCGTCGTCAGCGGAACGAACAGAGAGCAACAACTGATCGATATCGGATAATCCGGGGTGAAGTGAGATGCCGCGAAGCTGACTGAGAACCGCCAGGGCAACACCACGGGTATCCGTTTCGGTTCGTACGGTACGATAGTCTTCGATTGCAGCGTCGTACGCCTGCAGTTGCGACCCTGTCATCATGCGAGCCAGTGCCGGCATTTGCTGAACACCCGGCTGATTCTGCGGCAGACCAGAGATGATGGTTTTTACCGGCAGACCGGTTAAGCGTTCTTCTTTGGTGCGGCGCAGCATGTAGTCACCTACGGCATTACGAAGCTCAGTGCCTATGTGTATACGAACCTCGTCACGCTCTTCATCCGCTGCATTAAGAATAGGTTTGATCCAGCTATCGCGGAATTGTGGCCAATCGCCCAGCAGCCCAGGTTGTGCGGTATCGACCAGGCACCAATAATCTGCCAGGCTGTTTTCTACCGGTGTTCCCGTAGCCAGAATTTTTACGTCTGCTTTGATGCCCTTCGCTGCTCGGGTTTGCAACGTATTAACGTTCTTCAGGTTCTGAGCTTCGTCGAAGATCACCATCCCCCAATCAATCACGCACAGTGAAAATTGGTAGTCGCGCAATGTCTGATAGGTTGTCAGCACTAATCGACGATCCATATCCAGGCGCGCCGGGCCTGCTGAAGGGCCGACTTTGAGCGCATAGCGAATGGCGTCTTTTACACTGGCGGCATCATTGTTTGCCAGACTTTGCAGCTGCTGAGATTCACGTTCGGCACCCTGAATACGGTATTGCTTCAGATCGCGTCCGGACTGCAATACCACAATGTCGCGGAATGGAATTGAGTTAAAGGTCTTACCGACTTCATCTTCCCAGTTTTCCAATAAGCTCAGCGGTGCAACGACCAAAATTGGTTTTTCTGATTTACCGGCGGATTTTCTGCCCTGCAGATAATGCTGAGCCGCCACCAGCGCCATATAGGTTTTACCCAGGCCCATATCATCGGCCAGTAATCCGCCCTGTACACGATAAAAATCGTCCGGATTATCGGCACTGGCGGCTGTAATCAATCGCGCCATCCAATCGACACCTTCCCGCTGATGATCAAATGGCTGACGTGCACAGTTCTCCCAGTCCACCGGCACATGTGGCGCATCCGCTAACTTCTGCTTAAGGCCTGCTACACGCTCACTGGCCTCTTTCAGAATGACTGTGCTGGTGACAGTTTCTTCTTCGTCGTCGGCAGTGTCATCTTCAGTCTGGCCCCCAGATTCCTGTGGAGCGCTGAATTTTTCATCCAATTCTGTGATTAACGCCGCAACCTGCTCAGGATTGGATATGTCGATGTTCTCTCCGGCAAACTGCAGTTGTGTTGCCCCCTGCTGTTGGGCCTGTTCAATTTTTGCCTGCAAAGTCTGCAGATCTTCCGGGGTCTCAACCAGACGGCGCATAATTTCGGGGGGCATGGGCTTATCGCCCAAGGCAAACCAATCCTGACGGCTGGCATCCGGGTTGCCGAAATCAATATGCTGAAGCTCGCCAATGCCTTCCACACGTAAGGAAAAGCCAAGATCCAGATCGACCAGTGCGGCATCAATAAAGGCTGATGGCGTTTTAATAAAATCTGCAACCTGGGAGGCCGGAATACGCTGACGGCGCAGAACTTCATTAACGGCCTGCAGTTTTTCCGCTTCCAGCAGAACAATCTGATCTTTAACCCGCAACACGCCTTCATCACTCGCCTTTTCAAGCTGATGCCAGCGACTGCCGAGATCGTCCGGACTGATTCCAGCCCCTACGGCCGGGCACAATTGCAGACTACCATCGGCCAGGCGGGTAGCCGTTACGCCAATTTTTTCCGGAATGCGGATATCAAGTGATTCAAAATGGGCTAAATCGACTTTCATGCCGCTGCGCTTCGCCAGCTGCAAGCGAGCCAACAGTCTTAGGTTTTCGGCTTCACCCCGTTCGGAGGCATTAAGGTTCTGGTGATGGTTCAGAGCCTGAATCGCCAGCAGTTGCGCAGAGGTAAGACGATATTGGCTTGCTCCGATGTGCAGAATTGGCCCCTTAACCTTAAGAGGTACACGATCGGCTAAACGCGGGTAGAGTTCGACACTGAACGCGCTATCGGTGGTTTTATTGTGAATACGGGTTTCAAATGTGCCTTCAAAAGGCGCCGGAAGCATAAGAACAGCGGCTTCATCTTCCTTTAACGCCGCGACAACCGGTGAAGGTACGCTGAAACCGTTCGCCACAGGTGTAGCACTACCCTGTTCTTCCAGCATTTTGAACAGTGCCAGCTGCAATAAAGCACGCGGTTCACCGGTGCCTGCATTCAGTGCTTTGAATTCTTCTGGTGACAGATAAAAATTGATACCTTCAGAATCCGCTGCCGATAAAAATCCTTCACTATTGGCAACCGACTCGCCAGTTATACCCAGAAACCCTTTAAGGGTGCCAATTAAGCTCATTTTTGCTATCTCTTTTTACGACGTACGGGCATACCAAATTTCTGCATGTATACCTTGTAATCCGTTTTCGTCATTAATTGCTCTATATCCAGCTCGATATCATTGTTTGCCAGAAACTGAATAACCTGATTACACCAGGTTCCCGGACGGTGAGTAATATCAGCTAAAGGCAATCCGGGATGCTCTTTGCGATACTCATTAGGGATGCGTTTCGTGAGGTCATTATGATCCAGATAGGTAACGCCATAGTCGGCGATCTGACGACCCGGCACATCCAGATAGAGCCATATTTTGAAACTGTGTGAGCCCTGGATAACGTGAAACTTGCCACAATTGAGGTAGATTACGGCTTTGTCACTCATACCTCCGCCCAGATCGATGTAACTCGACTTCATTTCTCCGCGCAGAACCCGCCGGACCCCCTGCTTTGCTTTCGCGCCTAACATCAAACGGGTACTTTTTATAAGGTCCTGATCGAAAAGCCCTTCAAGGAATTTCTTTCGTGCCGGGAACATTCGCTGAAGGTTTTCATCATCGCTGTCTTCACCGTATTGTTCCACTGCTTTAAGGAAGAGCTTGAGATCTTCGCGGGACAGCCAGCCACGGACTTTTTCAATTCGCCCCTCACCAATAGGCTGCCACCATTGGCGGAAGTTGGATGCATTGCTGGCGATACGGGGATCACCGGCAATATTAAGAATAAAATTGCGCCAGGTATCGCCCGGATCAGCCGGGGAACGATCAATCAGAATTTCAATTGCCCGGTGACCGATACGCAGAGTGCCTTCATACATGGCAGTATTAACTTCTGGTTTCTGAAGTTCTGCAAATACTGGGTGGGACTCACCCAGCGGAATCTCTTTTAACGTATCAAGGTAGTAAAACGCGCGGCAAATATCACCGAAACGCCCCTGATCGAAACCGGAAAGACCAACCTGCTTAAAATATTCATCCAGTTCCAGATGTTTTTTCTTCGCCTGGCGCACAACATAGGCCGGTGATTCTTTCATCATAAGATTATCAGCGTTGTTTTTCAGGTTGTGCAGCACACTAAGCCCATTATTCACTTTCTGCTCAGGCAGCAAACGAAGCTGGGCAGTGATGACATCGGCCAATACAGCCTGCATATCCGCGTCACGATTGATTAACTGATGACCCAGCTGGTCAAAATAGCGGAAGTACAGGTCAACCAGGTTGATAAGCGGTATCTGAGACAGCCTTGGCTGCTGACACTCTACCAGCAACGCCAATGATCTGGGATTCAGGGATTTTCGGACGCGGCTGTCTTCGAGCCAAAGATAGGTCATCGCCCGGGCCCCGGTACGGGATGAAATAATCTGCTTTATCCGGGTACCATCGTTGTACGAAATGGCATAGCGTAACGCTTCAACGACGGCTTCAAAGTTATCGCCTTTTCCCGCTCCCTTCTGCAAGGTTTCTGCGCGCTGTATCAAAGGCTGCCAGGCGCTGATTTTTTGCGCTGGCCACTCATTTGCAGGCAACCGGAATCTGGGAAGTTTCAACGGCATACTCAGCTACTCTCCGCTCCAAATCCGGATTTTTCTTTCACCTGTTGGTAGTCCTTCAGATCAGGATGTCGAATGGTAAAGCGAATATCGATACGGCGGTTTTCTTTTCGTTCTTCTTCGCTGCGCTGATTTTCAGTGACAGGGCGGGTTTTGCCGTAGCCGCTGACACTGAACAGAAAGTGACCCGCATGATTTTTGAGGATATCAAGCCGCTGATCCGTAGCGAGATTGTCATTCCAGAACTGCCATAAGGATATCGCCCGGTAAGCAGACAGGCCCCAGTTCCCTTTATTACCGAAAAAACTGGTGGGCAGAGCATCCGTATGCCCTTCAATAAAAATCGTATCCAGATATTCAGTACGGCCTTCTTTACGAATGACATCGCCCAGCACCTGCCCTATGCCCAGTGCCGTCTCCTGATATTGCTCACGGATTGCATAATCACGCGAAGCAAACCCCAGCAGATCACTGGATATACTGACGATGGAGTCATTTTCATTAACGATGACATTAATTCCTTTGCGCTTCAGTTGCTCCTCGATCTCATGCAGGATAGTGCGCCTTACGGTATCGGCCTTTTTCAATTCCTGAATGCTTTTATCGAAGTCCTGCTGTTTCTGCGTCAGGTTAAGAACCAGAACGGCACAGGCAAGCACGAACAGAATAAGCAAGCCTGCCATGATGTCAGAAAATGACATCCAATAAGGATTCTCTTCATCAACACTGGCCGGCGCACGGCGAAAGACTCTCATCATCAGGTCCTTACAGTCAGATCATCGACAACGCCGGATATAGCATTTACCGTGTTCAACATCTGGTTGGTGAAACTCAACGTCTGCTGGTTCCACTCATTCATCCTTGCTTCAACCTGCGAAGACACCTCGCCAGAGTAATCCGCTAACCATTTTGACGCCTGTTCTTCAATTTGCACAACCTGCTGACGCAATGCCGTTCCAAGAGATGAGAACTCTTCTTTCACACTCCTGAGATACTCATTCTGATGTTCACGCATATGCCCGAAGCTGTCATTTGCCAGCTTAGCAGTATCTTCAAACTGCTCTGCTGCAGCCATTATTGAGTCTTCAAGCTCATCTAATGCGCTGACCTGCTCTTTAACGCCATTGAAGGCCAGTTCATTCTGACGGGCTGCCGCCGCGATATTATCGCTGACCACTTTACTGTTTTCGCCCAGCGTTGTTGCTGCGGTACTCAGATTACCTGACAGTATACCCAGCTGAGATGCACTGGTGTTCAGGTGAGAGCTGCTTTGTTCAACGGCAACCGATGCCTGCGTCAGTTTGTCCAGCAATTGTTTATGCTGTTCAGCAAGCTGTTGTGACTGCTGCAGGCTGGCCTGTACACCGTCAGACAAGGTTTGCAGCAGACGGCCCTGTTCGCCAGCCATGCTTTCCAGCATGTTCTTCAGGCGGTCATCCGTGTCTGCAGCCTGTTGTTGCAGCTGCTCCAGTTGCTGCTTTGCCTGCCCCTGCATACTGCTGACCGCTTCATTAAATGCTGTAGTCATTCCTGCGGCCTGCTCTTTGCCCAACTCGGTAAACTCACTCATCTGTCGGACGGATGCCGCAGACATATCCTCGACAACTTTTGCCTGATGTTCAGATAAGGAATGGATCTGCTGACTGAATTGATCGGTCAGTTGCTGCTGCTGTGACTCTGCATGTTTGCGTTGTTCTTCAAGCTGGGCATTTAACTTAATTGTTCTTTCTGCCTCTGCTTCTGCCTGTTTCATCTGCTTATCTGTAATTTCAGTAAACAGCGTGTCCATTTTTCCGGAAATCGCTTCCATCGCTTTATTAACAGAGTCGGCAGCTCCATCCATTGACTCTTTTTGCTTTTGCCCTTCCGCCCGCAGCCCTGATGAAAACTGTTCGATTAAAGATTCCAGTGCCTGAGTCGACTGTTGGCTGGCGTTGTTAGTCATCGCCTGCAGTGCCGGATTAAGTATCTCAGATAAGGTTGTTGCAATCGCTTCCTGCATGGATCGGCTCATGCCTTCAACACTTTTTTGCAATTCAGAGCCAATCTGTTCGGCAAGACCCGCGAGAGAATTTTTGCTTTCCCGTGAGTTGTCGCTGATATCCACCAGAACTTTTTCAGCTGGAAGGCGCGGATAAAGGTAATCAATCTCGTGCTGAAGTGTCGTTATCCTTTTCAGCACCGCACGTTCTGTTTGTTTCTCTACCCAGTTAAGAACAAGGCTTAAAAATACACCCCAGACTGACGATACGAAGGCGACCCCGGCACCGGATATCATCTGATTGATGCCAGCCTTCAGTTCATCCAGATCTTTACTGTCAAAATTAAGACCTGATAAGCCCAGCGTCAGACCCAGGAAGGTACCCAGTACACCAATGGCAGTCAGAAAGGACGGCGTAGCCGCTAACAGCCGGTTGGATGTCAGGCTGCCAGCCATAGTCCTGGCGTTAAAAAAGTGATCTGCATCCAGCGTGTTGTATAGCTGAGTCAGATCAGCGGAATACACCAGGCTCTCATCGAACTCCCGCCACAGCTCATTGACACCGCTTACCGGGCTGGCTGATGCTTTTGCGACTACGTCACTGCGAGCTGAAGCCAGTTGCTCCCTATCAGCTCCCACAACCAGCTCAGAGATAGCAGAGCGTAACCGGATAAAGACCCGGTATTGCCGCCAAAGACGCAAGCAACACCAGAAAAATACGGCAAGCATTCCCAGAAAAAGTGACAGACTGATGTAGGTAGTCATCCCTGCATGCCCATTCAGCAATGAGCTTCCCGGAATAAGGTACATCCAATCAATCGCTTGTGTATTCATTACAACTCCATAAGTACCTTGCCGATCAAGGTGTCAGACTATCGTTCAACATTTAACAAAAGCCGTCCCTGGCCGCTAATCATCCGTGTGCTTCCCTGCCGTGCCCTCAGGACGACAAACTTCGCCGCAGCACCCCGGCACCGACATCCTGTCTGCATCCTGCCCCGCTATTCAGCCCAGAGACGTCCTGGCGAGCAATGCTGTATTAATAAACATGTAAAGAAATAATACAGACCGTCCGTCAGTGCAGCCAAGGCTCAAGGTCCGCGCGGCTTTGGCTCGTCAGGATGATTTGTTGTGCTTCCGGCCTCTCGCGGTAACGATCCACTCTCAGCTGCTGCAGCCAGTAAAGCAGCAGAGCAGCCCTGACCCGGTATTCTCTCGTCACATTTCCCGACGTATCGGCACTCATTCCGTAATCCAATGCCACAATTTTGCGTCGGGCTTCGTTCAGTCTTGGGTCAGGTTCGATAGAAAACGTTACCCAGGTATTCCAGCCATGATCATCTTCCCGGCCATGCTGTGATGCGCCCTCTGCATCGAACACCCCCCGGATACGGGTCAGAACGAAGTCGCGGTAATCCTGATTTTTTTCACACCAGGCCCTGACATGCCAGCGATTACCATCATTGACCAGGGTATGTGGACAGATAATACGTTCTTCAAAGTCGGGGCTTGTGATGCTGGCATACGCAACATCCAGCCTTAGTCCCTGTCTGATGGCCTGAATGATGGGTCTGACAATGTCTGGTTCTGGTGAATGATGACCACTACCGATGCGAAGTAAGGAGGCCTCTGCTGCAGTGTCTGTGGACATTGCACACAACTGATCCTCAATAAGACTGACGTACCGCTCTAACGCAACAGAAGGCTGCGACGGGATAAATTGTTCGGCAGGCTCATAACACTTCAGACTGGGGTTGTAGGCGAGGTTTTGCGGAAAGCGCATTTTGTATTCATTAATCAAACGACTTGCGCTTTGGCGCGTAATTGCGAGCAACTTCATCAGATGATTAGTATTCAGACGCCCCTCCCACTGAGCAATCAGCTCAATAGCCTGAAACGCCTGCTGTAGCTGATGTGAGATAGGAGCCTCCGCAGGACTCAAGGATGTACTCATACGATCCAGATGCAATTGACTATTTAGTAATTAGTCAATTATATATCTGATAATAAAGGGATTTTCCACCTTAAAGATGATCATTTCGTTTGCTTACCAGTCATAGATGACCAACGTCAGTACCAAAACCAACCAGCCTGACCGGGCTAAATCTGGAGAAACAGCCCAGAGGCATGCTGAACAGATCCATATTCCCCTTCGTCACATGCGCTCAGAAAATGTTTTTGCCAATACCTCCGACACCGCCTGCAACGACATGCAGAAGACCCTGACTTTATTTAGCCCAGAGTCTTCTGCATGTTAATCAATAAAACACCCATGAACATTCACTTATAAATCTCGGAACCTACGTTCCGAAAAAGTAAAAATGCCCAACCAAGAACAGGTAAAATCCGCACAAGAGCCAGAGAAATATGCAAAGCAATTCAGTGCATAATGCATAATATTTCCTGACAATATTATTTTGATATTTTTCTTAATATTCCCAATGATTTAAAAATGCATCTTACTGATGCACAAAGACATTCAGACGAATCACAGCCGTGCACCAAAACCAGAACCTGTTAAGCACACAATGTAAAAAATCAATGCTTAGATAAAAATAAATTGGGCATTTTGCACAACGCATAAAGACAGAGGTTGTTCACACACTCCTGAAATCTCTTTTATCGTGAAAACCCTCACTCATGGTACAGGCTTTGCTGAGTCATCCTGGTCCGCCCGAACCGGACACTCTGGAGTTTATGCTTCAGACAATTCGATGACGTCCCCGACAAAGTCCGTCAAAGAATATTGAAACAGATCATTTTTCGCACTACCGATGCAGCGCATCCGCACAGGAGTTTTTCTTGAAAACCATTCAGACCGGCAATTGTTGCTGTTGTTGTGTTTAAAACGGAGCAGATACTGTCCGGTATGGCGACACTGGCGATCAGTCTCGGAATTGCCGGCGTTATTGGCCGCTCATTCAGCCATAAACCGTTTACCGGTACAGACACACTGTCACTGCCCGGCAGTGATCTGCCTTTTATTGGCCCTCTGTTATTCGACCAGGATAGTCTGTTTTATCTTACCCTTATTCTGGTTATTGCCCTCTGGTATGTGATGCGACATACCCGGGTTGGACTGCGCCTGCGTGCTGTGGGTGAAGATCCGGCCAGTGCTGACGTCGCAGGGGTCGCGGTCGACTGGTACAAATTAATTGCCGCCACACTGGCAGGCTCATTGTGTGGTTTGGCTGGCGCTTATCTGTGCTTATCCGGCAGTAACGTCTGGGTGGATAATATGATCGCCGGACGCGGCTGGATAGCCATGGCATTGGTTGCCTTTGCCCGCTGGCAACCATTGCGTGCTCTGGCCGGCGCTTTTCTATTTGGTGCACTGGAAGCGCTGTTACCCAGAATGCAGGCCAGCGGTGTTGATATGCCAATCTATCTGATGGGCATGATTCCCTACCTGCTGACCATTGCTGTGCTGATTATTATCGCCCGCTTTGGCCGCCACGATGCACAACCTGCCGCACTGGGGATGATTTATCTGCGCCAGGATCGTCATTAATCTCAGCCGTGAGCGGAATTAATCTGAGCTAACGGCTGCTGCAGTGCGATGCGCTCAGAGCAATTCTGCGCGCACTAAGGCAGCCCCTTCCGCCAGAGCATTAAGCTTTCCCCTTGCTACATCACGTGGCAAGGGAGCCATCCCGCAATTCGTACAGGGATACAGTTTGTCAGCATCCACAAACTGCAATGCTTTGCGCAGAGTGTCTACCACATCTTCCGCGGTTTCAATCCGGTCGGTCGCAACGTCGATAGCACCCACCATCACTTTTTTACCACGGATCAGTTCCAGCAGTTCCAGCGGTACGCGCGAGTTGTGGCACTCGAGCGAGATAATATCCAGCATTGATGCCTGCAGCTTTGGAAAAATTTCTTCGTATTGACGCCATTCAGAGCCCAGTGTTTTCTTCCAGTCGGTATTGGCCTTAATGCCGTAGCCATAACAGATGTGTACTGCAGTTTCACAGTTCAGGCCTTCAACTGCGCGCTCCAGTGCGGCAATTCCCCAGTCATTCACCTCATCGAAAAACACATTAAAGGCGGGTTCATCAAACTGAATAATATCGACTCCGGCATCCTGCAGCTCCCGCGCTTCCTGATTGAGAATGTCGGCAAATTCAAAGGCGAGTTGTTCACGGCTGTTGTAGTGGGCATCAAATAGCGTATCCACCATGGTCATAGGACCAGGCAGCGCCCATTTAATTGGCTGATCCGTCTGAACCCGGAGAAAACCTGCGTCCGCAACAAAGACAGGCTTTTGCCGTGATACAGCTGAAACCACAACTGGCACACTGGCCTCGTAACGGTCGCGGATTTTAACCGTTCTGCGGTTTTCAAAATCCACGCCATTGAGGTTTTCAATAAATGTCGTTACAAAATGCTGGCGCGTCTGTTCACCATCACTGACAATATCAATGCCGGCGTTCTGCTGTTCCTGCAAGGCAACACGCAACGCGTCCTGCTTAGCTTCAGTGAGATCATGCCCTGTCAGTTTCCAGGGCGACCAGAGTTTTTCCGGCTCTGCCAGCCAAACAGGTTTAGGTAAGCTGCCTGCCGTAGACGTTGGTAATATTTTTTTCATGCTGATACTTATTAAATCTCGTTATTAATGAACAGGCAGGCTTAACGAGGAAAGCTCGCTGACCAGTCATTGAGAATGGACTGATAGGGCTGAATAAAACACTCTTCAGCAAACAATCCCTGATTCACAGCCAGCTGACTGCGCTCCTCGCGGTCGTAGTCAATCCGCGTCAGTGAATAATCCGGGTGCTTTAGACTCGGGCGGAAACACTCTCCTGCCACGGCATTGGCATTGTAAATTTCGGGACGATAAATTTTCTGAAAGCTTTCCATGGTGCTGATGGTACTGATCAGCTCAAGATCGCTGTAATCGTTCAGCAGATCACCAAAGAAATAGAATGCCAGCGGTGCCGTGGTATTGGCTGGCATAAAGTAGCGCACCTGCAGCCCCATTTTTCTGAAGTAACTTTCTGTCAGTGACGACTCATTCGGGCGATATTCAAAACCAAGCACCGGGTGATTATTTTCACTGCGGTAGTAGGTCTTATTATCGGAAACACTCAAGCAGATTACCGGCTTTTTATGGAAGTTTTCCCGGTAAGTATCAGACGCGACAAACGACTGAAACAGCTGGCCATGCAGATCGCCAAAGTCATCCGGCACGCTGAAACTGTCGCGTGTTTTATTGTGTTCTGACAGCAGAATGCTGAAGTCATAATCGCGTACATAAGAAGAGAAATTATTCCCCACCACGCCATTGATCCGTTCATTTTTCAGATGATCGACTATCGTGGTTTTCAGGATTTCAATGGCAGGAAAATTCTTACCGTCACCTTCAACATCCAGATCCACAGAGACAATACTGAGCTCTACTGAATAGCGATCGCCATTGGGATTGTCCCAATATGCCATGGCATTAAAGCGGTTATTAATCATGACCAGAGTATCGCGCAGATTCTCTCTACGGCGCTTGCCACGGGCTAAATTGGCGAAATTAGTGGTAATCCGTGTATTGTCTGCCGGCTGATAGTTTTCATCAAAATCTATCTCCCTGACACTGTATTTAAATGCGCTGGTCATGATGATCCGTTCCTTAATTCGTTGACAGGAAACGTTATATAGGAAAGAAATAATGAAGAATAATGATTTTAAATAATAAAATTATGAGGAATGCTAATAGAGCTCTGCAGCCCCCATTCCATGGGCACAGAAATCGACATTAGCATTAAGACGCGATGCAGATTCAGTTAAAAAAATTCAAAGACAGGTTGAATCAGAGCGTTAAACCAGCAGTGTGGACTACGCCAGCAGAAGCTGTCGCATTGCTTATACCCATCCTCCTGTCACTGCCCCAGCATTTTTCTTACCAGCTCAGCGGTACTGCTGACGCCAAACTTCTGCCGGATGACTGTTGCACGATTTGCCACGGTTTTAGCACTGATCCCCAGCACTTCTGCGATGGCGCTGTTACTTTTGCCTTCCAGCAGCAGTTCGGCAATTTCCCGCTCCCGTGCTGGCAGCTCTGCCAGTCTGGCTTCAATGGTCCGACGTTTCGGAAGGCCCCTCTATGAGGACAAGGGGCCTGACATTTTTCGAAAATGCTTGAATAGAAATTTGTGGGACAGTAGTGCAGGCCAGCGTCCTTTTTGACCGCGATGGCCTCCGCGGTCAATCACTGCGACCTTTAAGGTCAATTATCCCGCTCACAGACAGGCTATCTTGCTGTTCTAATAATAANTAATCTGTCTGAGCTGCTCATGAGCAAACACATTTCGTCCGATGTACTCATCATCGGTGGNGGAATCGCCGGCATCGTCACNGCNGTGGAACTGCTGCGCGCCGGTAAANGTGTCACCCTGGTTGACCGCGANAGCGAGGAACGCTTTGGCGGCCTTGCGCTCTGGGCTTTTGGCGGTATGGCCCTTATCGGCACGCCANTNCANAAAAAAATGGGCATTCCGGATTCGCCGGAGCGCGCCCTGAAAGACTGGATNAGNTTTGGTGAGCTGGACACCAGCGACGAACACTCGCTCGCCTGGGCCAGATATTACGTANACAACTCCAGAAGCGAAGTGCACGACTGGCTGCTTGGCGAAGGCATTAAGTTTATGCCGGCGGTTAACTGGGTAGAACGTGGTATGAACGGCGATGGCAACAGCGTGCCGCGNTATCATATTGTTTACGGTACCTCCCGTGAACTGACGCGTACCATGATTGCTGCCATGCACGCCGCCAACAAAAACAATCAGCTGACNCTGCTGCACAGCCACAGTATTACCGCNCTGGAGCAATGCGGTGAAACNATNACNGGTGCANTGGGTTGCGATGATAAGAACGGGGAAGAAATCCGCTTTACNGCGGAGACCGTAGTGGTTGCCACCGGGGGGATTAATGGCAACCACCGGCAGACGCGGGCCAACTGGCCCGCGGATCGGCCGCTTCCGCAAACCATGCTCAATGGNGCGCATCCNCTGGCTGATGGCAATATGCATCATCATGTCGCTGAAACNCTTGGCGGGCANATCGTTAACGCCGGTGAAATGTGGAATTACGCCGCCGGNTTCCGCCACCCGTATCCTCATTTTGACGGTCATGGTTTATCCACCATTCCNTGTAAATCCGCNCTCTGGCTGGACCANAAAGGCCAACGCATCGGACCAGAACCTCTGGTNACCGGCTTTGATACCCACTGGCTGTGCCAGCGCGTCGCCGAACAGGAAAAACCCTGGACATGGCACCTGCTTAACTGGCGTATCGCTGCCAAAGAATTCGCCATTTCCGGTGCCGAACACAATCAGCGCATACGNGATAAACAATTCCTGCGCTTTGTCTTTGAAACCCTGACCGGCAACCATCGCCTGATTAAACAAATGGCCAGNGAGAGTGATGATTTTATTNTTGCGGATTCACTGGCTGAGCTGGCGGATAAAATGAATGCCCTGACCTGNTCACTGGATATTGATCCGGCNGTACTNCAGGCCACCGCCGATCGCTTTGATGATAATTTTTCAGCCGGCAANAANTTAACNAANGANGATCAGATCCGCCGNATTCTGCACGCACGCCAATGGGGNCCTGATCGTCTGCGCACCTGTAAACCAGCACCGTTACAGAAGAAAGGAGCCGGACCTTTTATTGCCATCCGCATGCAATTAATTACCCGCAAAAGTCTTGGCGGTCTGCGTACCGATTTAAAAAGCCGGGTACTGGGTAACGAAAACAAGCCGGTTAAAGGTTTATATTGTGTCGGAGAAGCCGCCGGATTTGGTGGTGGCGGCAGTAACGGCAAACGTTCACTGGAAGGTACTTTTTTACCCGGCTGCATTCTGACTGCCCGGGCAGCGGCTAAATCCATTATTGCTGGTGAATAACAGCACAACGATTTTTTGAGCGAGGACAATAACAATGCCAAACGGCGCACAAGCTCTGATGAAAACCCTGGCGGATGCCGGTATCGACGTCTGTTTTACTAACCCTGGCACCAGCGAAATGCACTTTGTTGCCGCGCTCGACAGCGAACCACGCATGCGCGCTGTGCTGGCACTGTTCGAAGGCGTTGCCACCGGTGCCGCCGACGGCTATGCCCGTATGGCGGATAAACCCGCCGCCACCCTGCTCCATCTCGGTTGTGGTCTGGGTAACGGCCTGGCCAACCTGCACAACGCGCGCAAAGGCAAAGTGCCGGTGGTGAATATTGTCGGTGATCACGCCACCTATCATGTGAAATACGATGCTCAGCTGCAGTCTGATATCGAAACCGTGGCCCGCAACGTATCGCCGGGCTTTGTCCGTACTTCGCAAAAAACCGAAGAGCTGTGTAAAGACGCCGCTGATGCCATCACCGCAGCCCGTGGTCTGCCGGGTCAGGTCGCTACCTTAATTCTGCCTGCGGATGTTTCCTGGGGTGAAAATGGCCAGCCCTGTGTTGTACCACCACAGCCAGCCCAGCCGGTTGCCGATGATGCCGTGATTAAAGCCATCGCCGAGGCAGTGCAGTCCGGTAAAAAAACCGCCATTTTATTGGGTGGTCAGGCTCTGCGTGAAGCCAGCCTGCTGCCTGCGGCTAAAATTGCCGTCGCCTGTGGCGTAAAACTGTTTGCCGAAACCTTCCCGACGCGCATTGAGCGCGGCGCAGGACTTCCACCGGTAGAACGTATCGCGTATTTAGCCGAATTAGCCGGTGTACAGCTGGCCGATGTTGAGCATCTGATTCTGGTCGATTGCAAAGCACCGGTATCCTTTTTTGCTTACCCGGGTAAACAGAGTTATCTCGCGCCGGAAAGCTGNACTGTGCANACCCTGTCATCACCTGAGCAGGACGCCGCCGCCAGTCTGCATAAACTTGCGCAGGTATTGCACGCCGACAGNGCAACGCCGGCGCTGCAACAGCCGCNACGCCCTGATGCTCCCCGTGGNCGCCTGACAGCACCTAAGGTCTGTAAAGCCATCGGCCATTATCTGCCGGAAAATGCCATTATCGTTGATGAATCCATTACCTCCGGCCTGATGNTGAATGCGCTGACGGAAGGCGCTCCCCGCCACGATATGATCACNCTNACCGGTGGNGCCATCGGNCAGGGNCTNCCGAATNCNATAGGNGCAGCCATCGCCTGCCCNGACCGNCCGGTNTTCGCTTTAATCGGCGACGGTACGTCCATGTACACCATTCAGTCACTGTGGACCATGGCACGGGAACAGCTGAANGTGACGTCCATTATTTTTAATAATGCATCCTACTCNGTACTGAATATTGAACTGGAACGNGTGGGCGCGGAATCNGNGGGCAGNAAAGCNAAATCGCAGCTGGATCTGAACNGGCCGGTACTGAACTTTGCNCAGCTGGCTCAGGGAATGGGNGTGCATGCTGTNNGGGTTTCAACGGCGGAAGANCTGAATAAAGCGCTGGAATACGCTCAGAGTCACCCGGGACCACANCTGATTGAAGCCATGGTTCCGGAATCCATGAATGGCGTTAAACGTAAAATTCTGCCNTGGATTTTACGTTCGCTGCCGAACCTGCCNTTGCCGGTTACCCGGGCTCTGAAGAAAAAGATAGCGCCTTAATCGNTCAGGTCACTGTTACCGCAACACGACACAACACAATACAATACAACACGACACAGCACACCGTGCGCAGCTGGATGTTAACCGCGCACGGTGTCTGCTTTCCAGTCGCTGCTGTCATTCATCAATCATCAGTGGATGGAGATGACAAACGCTCCTTTGCCCGTACAATACCGCCACTCCACTTTTCGCCGGAGTTGGTCAGAATGGTCTGAAAGCGGGAAAAGATATCGTCCAGAACATCATCGTTATTTTCCCGGCTGAGCAGCCGGTATTGCAGTTCACGCTGCAGGTCCGACAGTTCATAAAAGATCGTTCGTTCATGGATCCATAATTCATCCGCTTTACGGATACCTTCAAAAGAAGCCACAAAGCCTGCTATGGCACCCAATGCCAGGATAGTGGCATTGAAGGTAGTGGAATACTCAGGGTAATAGAGCGCCATACCGGACAGAATGGAGAGCATTGCGGTCAGAAAAAAGACCCATAACGCAGGCTGCGGTGCAGGTTTTTGTGTTTATCTGAATCCCGTTTGAAGTCGGTAATCTTCTTCTCTATCTCATCTGAGACGAATTTTTCCCTTTCGCTGGTCATGTATTTCTCCGCTACAACGGGTACAGACAGGCAGCGCCTGTTGAACCCACCCGTACTGAATTCGTTGCTGGCCTGTTGATTAATCATTTGTGGATTGCTGTTTAACTACAGCCCTGAATCTGTGCATTTCGTCCTGGTTAAGACGTCAAAGTATCAGGAGAGTCCGACAAATTAGTGAAGATTACACAATCAGGCAAGATGCGCCAGCAGAATTATTCTGTCTTAACCATAAATGGCCGACAAAGGCGTTCAGTTCAAACAGGAAAAAACCAGCCCGAACAAGCAAGTACCAAGAAACAAGCAAGTACAAAGAAGCGAGAAAATAAAAAGAAACGAGAATATAGAAAGAAACGGGAAAACTTAACGGATTAGAACAGCCGGGCAACGAAAGAAAAGCCTGAAGCTGTCATTTCCAAGCGCCTTATTCAGGTATTAATTTCTCCCGGCATACCGGCTCAGTAAGTCACTGCCACTTATCCAGCCGTTTAATTTCTTTTTCAAACACCGACGAGAATGACTGGACCCGGGCTTTTAACAGAACTTCCCGCCCTTCGGCTGAGCGTGTATAGATCAGCTCCGACGGACTGACATACTTATTCCAGGCCTTACAGAAGATTGCCGCCAGATCTTTTTTAACAGCGAACTTCGCCGGGACAGCATGGTAATCCTGACGTTTTTTACGCAGAAACGTACCGTCCCTGCGTAACAGATATCTGGGGTTTTCCAATGGCGACAGAACTTCAGCCATGCAATCCGCAAACAGCGAAGATTCGTAAAACGTGGAGCCAGCCAATGCTACGTTAAAACCACCAGATTCGAGGATTTCTACCGTCACTTTCATATGGCGTGTGGATGTTGTGATCAGGCCGGCTTCGGCCAGGGCCTCAGTCACTGCTCTGCCGATATATTTAAGCGCACCATCAACCGGCAAATGGCGATACAACACCCTGATCATGGCAATGGTTTTCGGCAGGCGGTACAACACCCCTGCCGTAACACCAATCACAAACAACCAAAAAATCGTAAACCCTGAGCCAGAAGCAATCAGCGTCGCGTAAAACAACACAGTGGTCACCACAGCCATAATCTGCGTAACCAGATGGGCAAAAGAATGGCGCAGTATCATTCCGCGTAAGCGCGGCATGCGTTCGACTTTGACTGATGGTATCACCCTGGCACTGTCATCCAGTGTCAGTGCATTCTTCCAGCGCCAATATATCTCATTAATATTCCGCAGTCGTCCGTGCATTTCGCGATTATAGATTTCAATGGGATCTTCTTTCATTCCGCCCGTCATCCATGGATCAGGCAAATTCAATCGCTCGAAACCACTTTCAATGGTCCGCTTGTTTTCAGACACCCCGACAAAGGTATCAAAGCGTCGGGGGAGATCATAATAATCGCTCCAGCCAGAAAACGATTTACGATTAACAGCAAACAGATGCCAGATACTGCTGACCTTACGTTCTACCTGTTTATCGATACGGATGGCACGGCCACGCATCTGATTGGTCAACATAAACGAGCCAACGGAACTGGCCAGAATCAGGGAGTTAATTGCCGGCGCATCCCAGCCCTCGCCTAACAGCGAGCGCGTTCCGACCAGCACCTTGAGTTCGCCGGCCATTAATAACTGTGTAAAAGCGGATGTCAGCTCATTCAGCGGTGCAATGACTTTATGGTAAACATCGTCCTGGCCCATTGGCTCTGTACGGACGTTATCGGTTTCCATTGCGGCCAGCAGCAGAGGCAGTTTGCCGGTCGGAATAATCGACAGACGTCCGGTTAACAGACCAACCTGATTATGAATGGGAGAGAAAGATGTGATCTCGCGGAATACCGGCCAGGCACCGAGATTAATCTCTCCGGTATCCAGCCCTGACAGCAGTTCTTCGTCGCGGATATAGTCGGTTAGCACAACCTGTCGCAGAGATGCGCCACGCTGTGCATATTCAAGCTCATGGATGATAGCGCAGGCCTGAACCTTCGAGGCACTGAGCGACAGGGAGCGTTCCGCCCGCCGCGAGCGTTCCAGTGACAGCTCCTTTTTATACAATAATTCGCTGCTTTTAAGCTGTTTTTTTAACTGCGCAATAAACTGCTGTTGCTCTTCCGTATACGTGCGCTTGGGAGCAAACAGCAGTGCTTCGGTTAACAGCTGCCACCAATGACGTCCGAGTTCAGGAATATCCTCAATTGCCATATCGAGAAACTGCATCAGTGACACAGGCTTTGGTAATCCCTTTGCTTTACTGAACACCAGCAGAGCAATGGCGGTTTCCGGCGATTTAACAATTTCCGCTTCCCGCCCCTCAGGGTTAAGCCAGGGATGCGTTGCCACCAGAGAGACAAAATCATCACTGTTAAACAAGGTGTCGCACAGCGTCATGACTCTGTTGTCGTATTCCTCGATCTGACGCTTTTCTGTAACCGTCGCATCACAGGCCCAGATAAAATCCTGATGCGCACACAAGGTACCGGTTTTAACCAGCTCAGGGACAGATATCTCTTCATCAATCGGGCCACACAGCTGTTCATAACGCGCCCATTCCATGCCCTGAGCATCATACGGCGGCGTTGCCGTGAGCGACACCAGAACGATGTCCGGAAAATGCTCACAAACTTTTTCCAGCGCCCGCCACCATTCGGACCTGAGATGATGCGCTTCATCGAGAATAAGAACCTGAAAATGGTTCTCTTCAATCATGCGGATAAAACTGTTTACTTCTTCCTGCGCCAGTTCACCAACATCCGCTGAAGCAGTATCTTCGTCCGCTTCCGCTGCAAAAATATCATCCGCCTGTCCATCTTCCCCGTCGTCTTCAGAGTCAGTAGCATTTCCGCTGTATTTACTTTCCTGTTTCAGCTCTTCAGAAAATTTTGCATGCAGTGCCTGATAGGTAATTGAGGTCAGAATGCCAGGGGCATGAACACTGTTACTGATCCAGCTAAGGCCTGCTACATCGGGTACGAAATCCTTCAGCCGTTCCAGCCACTGATCGCGGATAATACGGGTAGGCGACAGAACAAGTGCCGGCTTGCCCAGCATTCTGAATATTTCCAGCCCCAGAGTCGTTTTTCCGGCTCCGGGAGCGGCAACAATATGAAGTCGTTTATCGTCTAAATGATCATGAACTGCGCCCAATACCCGGGCCTGATACGGCCGCCACGGATGACGGAACTGCATGGAATCAAATGGCTGCACTGCGCTATCTTTCCTGATGGTGGAGAACGTTCCCTGTTCGCCGATAGTACCACCATAACTCAGAGGTAAAAGCGCTTTCCTGCGATTCAGTGAGCTATGTCCGTTTAAGACTGTACAGAAAAGAAACGGGAAATTACTCCGACGCCGCAATCAGGCTGGCATTGCCACCGGCCGCAGTTGTATCAATGCACAGATGACGTTCAATCTGATAACGCTCATGCTGCAGCATTTCGCTGATCAGCGGAACCAGAATCCCCTGTCTTGAGGATAACGCTTTACGGTAATCCGACAGGCACTGTGCATCAGCACAACTGATGACAGCAGCAAAGTTACGGCATGCCGTCAGTGCTTCGCTTTCAACCACGCCATTTAAAGCGACCAAAGGCAGAGCACTGCTGTTTAAAGCCTTAAGTACATCGTCAGCACCGGTAGCCACCATCACCGCCTGATTACCATTAGCCAGCGCCATGGCAGCCTGCTTCATCGCTGTCATGGCATCCGGCCCCAGACACAATACAACGCCACGGGCATGCACTGACAAGCGATTACTCTCACCTGTTGGTCCGGGCATGATTGTGACATCGCTGACGTTATCCACATCCGCATATCGGGCCGGTAAATGAAGTTCATCCAGAAGCGCCTGTGCTGCTGCCTTCGGCGCTGGCTTTTTAACCGCTACCTGATCGATGGCTGACTGCAGTGCATCACTGCCAATAACATGGGCCGGCTTCTCAAGGTTTTCGTTCTGTACACGCCTGTCGCGCATAAAGCGCTTCAGGTAAGCAGGACCACCGGCTTTCGGACCAGTGCCCGATAAGCCTTCGCCGCCGAACGGTTGTGAACCGACGATGGCACCAATCTGGTTACGGTTAACGTAGGTGTTGCCCACGTGAATCTGACGGGTGACAGATTCAATGCGGGTATCCATTCGGGTATGCAGACCAAATGTCAGACCGTGACCACGGGCATTAATATCACGGATTACTTCATTCACTTCTGTCGCGCGGAAAGTTGCCACGTGCAATACCGGACCAAAAATTTCTTCCGGCATTTCCTCAATGCCTTTTACGCGGATAACCGCCGGCGCGACAAAGCGGCCGCTTGTTGGTACGTCCAGCTTTTTGGTTAACTGGCCACGGATAGCAAACTCGTTGCAGTAATTTTCAATTTTCTGTTTCGCTGCGTCGTCAATCACCGGACCAATATCGGTAGTCAGCTGCCACGGGTTACCGGGCTGCAGCTGATCCATGGCACCGTACAGCATAGTCAGCAGATTATCGGCAATGTCTTCCTGTACATACAGAATACGCAAGGCGGAACAACGCTGACCGGCACTCTGAAACGCTGACGCCAGTACATCCCGTACAACCTGCTCCGGCAAAGCAGTAGAGTCTGCCAGCATGGCATTTAAACCACCGGTCTCGGCGATCAAAGGCGCGTCAGCTGCCATATGGTCAGCCATCATTCGGTTGATGCGCATCGCTGTTTGCGTCGATCCGGTAAAGCACACGCCATCAATACGCCCGTCGGCGGTTAATGGTCCTCCGACTTTCGCACCGCTGCCCGGCAGAAGCTGTACCACATCTTCAGGGACGCCTGCCTGATGCATTAATTCAGTCGCTCTGGCGGCAATTAATGGTGTCTGATCAGCGGGTTTTGCCAGCACACTGTTACCGGCAGCCAGAGCTGCAAAGATCTGTCCGCTGAAAATAGCCAAAGGAAAATTCCATGGCGAAATACAGGTGATCACACCCCGGGCAGACAGATACTCTGCTTCGGCACTCTGTTCAAACTGACGCAGCTGTTGGGCATAGTAGCGGGCAAAGTCCACGGCTTCGCGGATTTCACCCACGGCATCGGCCAATGTTTTTCCTGCTTCCCGGGTGGCCAGAGCAAACAGCTCCATACTGTGCTCTTCATACAGATCCGCAATGCGTTCAATAATCTCAGCGCGTTCTTGCGTCGGTGTTGCCGACCAGACTGAAAAGCCCTCCTGAGCGGCCACGATGGCCCGTTTAATATCGGCAACGGACGCACTGATTACAGTGCCGACGACATCATCCGGACATGCAGGATTAACCAGTGTCGTGGTCTCATCCCCCTGATATCGGCCTCCGGCAATCATCGGGCTAGCGCGCCATTTATGCGTGCGAAAGACCGCACGCTGTTGTTCGATCATTGCCACGTCGTGGATATTGGTTATATCAAAGCCTTTAGCATTTCTGCGTGCTTCTCCATAGAGCTCTGGTGGACGTGCAATTGCCCGACTGGCGAGTACACCGTGTTCTTCAACAAAAGAAAAAGGATCACGGGCAATGGTTTCCGGGGCAATTTTTTCATCAACAATCTGATTTACAAACGAGCTGTTGGCGCCATTCTCCAACAGGCGACGCACCAGGTAAGCCAATAAATCTTTGTGCTGCCCAACCGGAGCATAAATGCGACAGCGTGTCTTTTCCTGACGATGTACCATATCGTGCAGAGATTCACCCATGCCGTGCAGGCGCTGAAATTCGAAAGCCTTGTTATCCAGCCCTTCGGCCATGGTCAGGACTGCGGCAATAGAGTGCGCATTATGGGTAGCGAACTGCGGATAAATACGATCCGTTTTCGCCAATAATTTTTCCGCACAACATAAATAAGAAATATCGGAATGCACTTTACGGGTATACACCGGGAAGCCGTCCAGCCCTAACGTCTGCGCCCGTTTAATTTCTGCATCCCAGTAGGCACCCTTAACCAGTCGCACCATAATCCGGCGGTCCAGTTGCTGTGCCAGTTCATACAGCCAGTCAATCACAAACGCGGTGCGCTGACCAAAAGCCTGGACGACAACACCAAAGCCATCCCAGCCTTTAAGTTGTGGATCCGCTAAGACGGCTTTAATCACATCAAGTGACAGATCCAGCCGGTCAGCTTCTTCGGCATCAATATTAAAGCCCATATTGGCTTTTGCTGCCTGGCGGGCAAGTACCAGCGTGCGCTCGGTCAGTTCATGCATTACCCGCTCACGTTTGGCAAATTCATAGCGCGGATGCAGAGCTGACAGCTTGACGGAAATTCCCGGATTATCAGCAATACGCTTATGCACACAGAGTGGACTTAAGGCTGCAATCGCATGGGCATAATGCTTCAGATATTCTTCTGCATCCGCTGCGGTACGTGCAGCTTCACCCAACATGTCATACGAATAGGTGTAACCTTCGGCCTCCAGCTTTTTTGCCCTTTTGGTTGCCTCCTGAATATCCCGGCCCAGGACGAACTGACGGCCCAGTTCTTTCATTGCCTGTCCCACGGCTGTGCGCACTACAGGTTCACCAAGGCGTTTCACCATGCCACGTAAGGTGACCGACATGCCCTCTTCCCCCGCCGGAGCAATCAGCTTACCGGTCAGCATCAGCGCCCAGGTCGAGGTATTAACCAGCGACGATGCCGACTTGCCTATGTGTTGCCGCCATTCACCAAAAGCGACTTTATCTTCAATCAGGTCATCCATGGTCGTGGAGTCCGGCACCCGCAAAAGTGCTTCCGCCAGACACATCAGCGCCACGCCTTCTTTTGTCGACAGGCCGTATTCAGCGAGAAAATTTTCCATCATGCTGGGGCGGCTTTCGGCGCGAACCCGGCGTACCAGATCAGCCGCTTTGTGCGATGCCTGCTGCCGGGCATCACGACTGAAACCTGACGCACAGATAAGGTTTTTTAATACCGCGTCTTCATCAGCCAGATAATGACGGCGGATATTTTCCCGTAGCTGATCAAGCTGCTGCTCAGCGGAGGATATGGTCTGCGGTTCAGAAATTGCTGTCATGGTTATCTCCCGTACAGTGCGCCGCCACTGGCAGGCACTGCCTTCTTATTACCAGTCGCTGCAACACTGTCAAAGTAAGCTGATTTACCCTGAATGCTGCAGCACAGAATATTTTTCAGCAGAAATCAGCTGCGCACTTCAGTGACGACATCATCAAACTGCTGCTGAATGCGTTCATCAGGCTCTGATGTTGAAAGCGTTGCAAAAACCACAGCAACCGTCGCCGCTACCATGCCCGGAATAATCTCATACAGGTCGAACAACCCACCTTCGAGCTGCTTCCAGATCACAACCGTGACACCACCAACCACAATACCCGCCAGTGCGCCCCAGCGATTCATGCGCTTCCAGTACAGACTCATCACCAGCGCCGGACCAAAAGCAGCACCAAAGCCTGCCCAGGCATACGACACCAGAGACAGCACGCCGGAGTTTTCATCCAGTGCCAGCAGTGTGGCAATTACCGCAATCACGATCACCGCAACGCGGCCAACCAATACCAGCTTTTCAGGAGTGGCATCCTTATGAAACAGCGCTTTATAAAAATCTTCTGCCAGCGCCGAGGAAGACACCAGCAATTGTGAATCTGCGGTACTCATGACCGCCGCCAGAATAGCTGCCAGCAGAATACCGGCAACGACCGGATGAAACAGCGCATCGACCATCACCATAAATACCGTTTCGTTGTCGCCCAGTCCGGTTTTCAGATAGGCAATGGCAAACAGACCAATTAATACAGAACCCGCCATGGACAGGCCACTCCAGGCCACGGCAATACGCCGTGCTGTGGGCACATGGTCTTTACTGCTGATACCTTTAAAGCGTGCCAGAATATGCGGCTGGCCAAAGTAGCCAAGCCCCCAACCCAGTAACGACAGGGTACCGATCAGGCTGATGGTCGTGCCATCGGCATTGGTGAACATATCCAGTAATTCCGGATTTTTTGCCTCGATAGCGGCAAAGGTATCGCTGACACCGAGATCACTGACCACCACAACCGGTACGATCAGCAGCGCCCCTGCCATTAATAAACCCTGAACCACATCAGTCCAGGATACTGCAAGGAAACCGCCGAATAAGGTATAGGAAATCACCGCCAGCGAACCGATCACTACGGCAACCTGATAATCAATACCGAATACGGTGTTAAATAATTTTCCGCCCGCCACCAGGCCAGAGCTGGTATAAAACAAAAAGAAAACAAGAATAAAAAAAGCGGACACCACACGCAGCGCATGGGATTTATCATCAAAGCGGTTTTCAAAGAACGCCGGAAGGGTCAGAGCATCATTGGCGCGGTGGGAATACGTACGCAGACGTTGTGCCACAATCAGCCAGTTAAGCCAGGTGCCGACCAACAGTCCTCCCGCCAGCCAGAATGCGCCATAACCTGCGCTCATCGCAAAGCCAGGCAATCCCAACAGCAGCCAGCCACTCATATCAGATGCACCGGCACTGAGCGCACTGGGCACAGGCCCCAGATTGCGCCCGCCAAGCACATAATCTGACAGGTCCTGTGTGCGCCGGTAAGCGACCAGACCAATAACCAGCATCAGCCCCAGATACAGAATAAATGTAAGTGTCACCATCATATGCAGTCTCCCTTTCCCCGGACAAAATTACGGCTCAGCCGCTTTCGTTCACTGACACAGAAAGCCAGCGCAAAGGTTCAGGTACTGCTGCAGCGATTCAGCGCATCGCCCACCCTGATACGTTTTTTACGTTGTGTGGAATTCTGTTTCAGCAAACGTTGTAAAGTTCATATTTTTCAGCTCTGTGACAGGTTAAAGCAGCAATCTCAGTCTTAATGACCAAATGTCATATATAGATAGTCGATTGAATTAAGTTATAGCGCATCAGGAGTCAAATAGCCTATAGCACTGATAAGCGAGTAATTTCTGCGCTGAACATCAAACAAAGACGGCTGTTGACCACACACATAACGTTAAGCCAAAACCGATACAATCCCTGTTAAATAAACAACAGGTATTACAAGGTCATTTATGAAACCAATATTCAGGCGCAAAAACAGTTCCAGTTATTCTTAATTTGTCTTAATTGAAATACAAACCAAACCCAGGGCTAATAATAACTGCGCACAAAATTACACTGAACAACATCATTCACGACGAGAATTTCACTCATCAAATATCAGCAACTGGCTAACAGTCTGATATTTATGAATTTTTATTCCATAAATATCAGTTCAAATACGTTTAAAGACTATTACTTTTAGTCAGTGCTTAAAGCAATACGCTGCACAAAAACCATAATCACTGGCAGCAAGCAGGTGTTAACAGAAAAAGATACGCATCCACAGGATATTTATACTCAGACTGACAGGCTATCTGACTGGAAAATCATAATCAGGCACGGTATTTTGACTGTGTCACGGCTATTCATCAGGAAATATTCCTCAATTAAGAGAAATACCCACATCTGCTGTTTGGCAGTCATTTCTGTTGCCGGAAGCACTCACTCACGAATACTGAGCGGAGGTATCACTTTGGAAAATCTGGATAAACTTGATCTGGCGATTCTGCAGGAATTACAGTGCGACGGGCGCGTTACTGTTACTGAGCTGGCATCCCGTGTAGGTCTGTCGAAAACCCCCTGNCAGATCCGTATGAANCGNCTGGAAGANCAGGGCTATATNCTCGGCTATATCGCTNTNNTTGATCAGAAGAAAATNGGCAGCCNCCANGTNGCNTTTGTNCAGGTATCNCTGTCNGATACCCGNACCCGGGCNNTNANNGCCTTTAANGANGCNGNGCGNCANATTCCGGAAGTNGAGCANTGNCATATGACGGCNGCGAATTTTGATTATCTGCTGAANATNCGCACATCNGATNTGGANNCNTACCGTNCNGTNCTGGGNGAAAAGATTTCCAACCTGCCCTACGTNACCCAGACCAGNACCTTTGTNGCCATGGAAGNCGTNAANGANATTGAGTCNCGNGTNCAGTANNCNGCAGGCTGAATCNGAGCNAGATGCGCATAACNTCNACNGANACNNTTAANANCGGCTGNTCNCCACCACCAAAGATAACGCCACACAGCGGTGTGACATCAAAATAATCACGCCCCCAGGCAGTGATAATGTGCTGCTCGCCGGCGATGCAGTTATTAGTGGGGTCATACTCAAACCAGCCCTCACCGGGCGCAAAAACGGATAACCANGCGTGACTGGCATCAGAACCAACCAGTTTTTCCTGGCCCGGTGGCGGCAGGGTTTCCAGATAGCCGGAAACGTATTTGGCGGCAAAGCCCAGTGCCCGCAAACAACCGATCTGTACGTGGGCGAAATCCTGACAAACACCTGCCCGGGTACGCATCACTTCATCAATCGGGGTCGCCACTGTGGTGGCTGCCGGTGAATATTTAAAATCGCGGAAAATAGCGCTGGTCAGATCCTGTACTGCCGTCATCAGCGGCTTATCGTCGGTAAAATACGGCGCAGCATAATCACGCAGTTCATCACTGACTTTTACCATGGGCGAATCGAGCAGAAATTCCCGTGCCAGCAGAGTATTAGCATCATTGGACGACACCATCATCTCCCGCGCCTGACCGCAGGTAACACCCAGCTCGAGGTCGATCACACTGCCCTGACGGCGGGTTTCAACATCGGAGGTGGATACGATTTTCAGNACCTTGTGCGGCTGATGAATTTCAAAATGATGCGCCCAGTTGCCGTAATAATCTTCGCGGCGCACGTTAAANGTGGTACCGGGNAAAATATCCAGTTGCGTACTGATGCATTGCTGACGCTTGCAGTTACGCGGCATCAGATGTGCCATGTTGTAGCAGTGTGAGACGCGGCCCGGATACTGATATTCGGTGATATGTTTGATTCGGTAGCGCATCAGAGCATCTCCATCGAATTGCGCACCAGCTGTTGNGATGCTTCACGATGATCAAAGTATTTATCGGTAATCTGATCACTCAGTCCGGCCATCAGCTGGTGACACTCTTCCATCGCCTCATGCAGCTTATCNCGTTGCGGGGCTGCTTCAGGTAATGGCGGCATGGTTTGCTGTTGTNCCTGTTGTTGTACCTGTTGTCCGCCCTGCTGCTGCTGTTGACCATTCGGCNCCTGNGTCTGTTGTACAGCCTGNGGCTGAATACCGTCCGGCTGAGCACCTGGCATGGCGTCTGCCGCAGCAGTCTTAGGTTTGCCCTCNCGGCTGAGNTCTTTCAGCGGCGTCAGTTTNATCAGTACCTCAGCGCGCATCAGGGTGCGNTCTTCTTCGGTCANCTCATGCAGCACAGTGTTCGGTTTNGGCAGTGCTTTTAAATGATCAGCAATGGTTTCCAGCTGATACATCAGTGAACGCGGATTGCTTTTATCGAGCAGAATCAGGTCCAGACTGGTCTGTACACTCATGCGGCCACGGTAGCGGCGGCGATAGCTGATCAGGGTTTCCAGTGTCAGCAGCAGAGATTCCGCCAGACGGTTCTGGTCGGTCTCGTTCACTACCGGTACCAGCAGACCACTGACGGCTTTATTGATCTGCTGGGCACGCTCCAGACGGCGTCCAAGCTCCATAAAGCGCCAGCCAAAGCTGCGGTTCATACTTTCCTGGGTCAGACCGGCAAACGCCATCAGTGCCGTAACCAGTGGGTCCAGCACCTCTTCCGGTGCGGAACGCAGGCTGTTATTAAGATCATTTGGCAGTTTGACCAGGGCATCACGGATGTCGTTAATGATGCGGAACGTATCCGACGACAACAGCTCTTTTGCCTGATCAGCGCAGAACAGCATGGAATTCAGATTGCTGGCGATACTGTTGCTCAGAGTGCCATTCTGCACCCAGCGCTCCAGCTGCTGCTCCGGTGTCACCTGTTCGTCCGGCAGCAGGATGGCAATCTCCTGCAGTGCCGCCAGCAGGTGTTCTTTCACCAGTGCTGTGGCCGGGGATTCACTGCTGAACTGCATAAAGGTGGTACGCAGAATACGCAGCGTACATTCGGCACGCTCGGCGTAACGTCCCATCCAGAACAGGTTTTCCACCACCCGGCTTGGCAGGCTGACAGATTCGGCTTCGCGGGTTGCCACCTGATCTTCGGCGTGTTCACTGCTGAGCAGACGCTCAGGCTCAGAATCCACCACCCAGGTGTCTTTACTGCGAGCGCCGGCCTGGTTGGCAATAACAAAACTGTTTTCATCTGCGCCGGAACGGGTCAGACCGCCAGGCATCAGTGTGTAGGATTCGGCAGACGCTACAGCGAAGGTACGCAGCACCGCAGGTCGTGGTGCCAGCTGCTGATTTTCCAGTGACGGCAGATGACCGGCACGCACGAACGGCTGCGCAATAAACTGCAGCGGATCGCGCTCAATCTGATTAGCCAGCTGTGCCAGAGCAGTATCGTCAAGCTCACAGGCACGCACACTGGCTTCGCCCGGTTTACGGTAAACCGGCTTGATAATCAGGTCTTTCAGGTTAGCGAGCACATACTCTTTGTCGGCGGTATCGCCACACCACCAGGTCTGTACCGATGGCAGACGCAGCTCGCGGCCCAGCAGAGCTTTAGAAATCTCAGGCAGATACTTAAGGAACACCGGGTTTTCGATCACCCCGGAACCCAGCGGGTTAGCCACCACCAGATTACCGGCGCGCACCACTTCCAGCAGACCCGGAACCCCAAGACGGGAGTCTGCGCGCAGCTCAACCGGATCACAGAACCAGTCATCCACACGACGCAGCAGCACGTCGACGCGCTTCAGACCATCCAGGGATTTCATCCACAGGCGACCATTGCGCACCATCAGGTCGTCACTCTGAACCAGAGGAAAACCCAGGTAATTCGCCATATAGGCGTGTTCAAAATAGGTTTCGTTGTGCGGACCTGGGGTCAGCAGCGCCACCCGTGCCTGAGCCGGATCCGGCGACAGACTGAGCAGCTTAGCGCGCAGACGCTGAAAGAAAGCCGACAGCCGGTGCACATGACTGTCACGGAACAGACTGGGGAAAACCCGCGACATAACCGTACGGTTTTCCAGCGCATAGCCAGCACCGGATGGTGATTGGGTACGGTCACCCAACACCATAAAGTCGCCGTTGGCGTCGCGGATAAGATCCACGGCATGCAGAATCAGGTCGTGATCACCAGGTAACTGGATGCCATGGCAGGCGCGCAGAAAACCACGGTGGCAGAACAGCGCTTCCGGCGGAATCACGCCGGTGCGGATCAGTGAGCGCTCACCATAAATGTCGCGCAACAGCAGATTGAGCAGTTCCGAGCGTTCCAGCAGTCCGCTTTCAACGCCGGCCCAGTCTTCACTGCCGATCACATTCGGCACCAGATCCAGATTCCAGGTGGTGGACTGCTGGTTCAGGTCGCCGTAAATATTATAGGTAGCACCGTCGTCACGCAGAATACGCAGCGCTTTCTGCTGGCGGTCGTTCATATCCTCCAGCCCGTACAGGCTGTCGAGGATACCCAACCAATGAGGACGCAGTGCACCCTCGGCTGTCAGCATATCATCGTGACGGCCATCGGCCGGCGGGTATAGCCATTCAGGCCGCAATTCGCTGCTATTCATTTCCGCTATTCATTGTTTTTTGCCTGTTCCGGGTGTCCTCTGTGCTGCCGCAGCAGCACAGATTAAGAAACACCCCTGAAGAATCTCAGCGCATTATAAAGCCGCATTCCTTAATTTTAAGAGATGCGACTTTAATTTATGGCTTACGGCGAAGATCCAGAGTGTAAGGATAGTCGTTCGGAGATTCTTCCGGCGGCGGTGCCATGGGTTTCGGGTCAGTATGCGGGAAGAACTCCCGCAATGCATCCACATCCGGATTCGGTGTGAACGGCCCCTGAGTATGGCCCATGTTACTGAAGCGGTTACCACGACGGGATTCCGCTTCAAACGCATTCACCGGGAAGGCATCGTAGCTGCGACCGCCAGGATGGCTGACCGCATAAGTACAACCGCCCACGGAGCGGCCATTCCAGGTATCGATCAGATCGAATACCAGCGGCGCATGAATGTCCACGGTTGGGTGCAACGCTGATGGCGGTGCCCAGGCTTTATAACGCACGCCCGCCACGTATTCGCCTTTGCGACCGGTAAAGGCCAGCGGCACCCGACGGCCGTTACAGGACAGCACATAGCGTTCACCGGTCATGCCGGAGATGCGCACCTGCAGACGTTCCACCGAGGAATCCACATAACGTGCGGTACCGAAGCTGGAAACTTCCTCACCCAGTACGTTCCACGGCTCAATCGCCCAACGCAGCTCGATGGTGATGTCATCCAGCTGTACACGACCGTAGTGCGGGAAGCGGAACTCTTCAAATGGCAGCAGCCATTCCGGTTTGAAATCCAGACCATGGCTCTGCAGATCATCGGCCACGTCACAGATATCACGCCAGATAAAATGCGGCAGCATGAATTTATCGTGCAGCCCCGTACCCCAACGCACCAGCGGCTTGCGGTAAGGTTCACGCCAGAAGCGTGCTACCAGAGCACGGATCAGCAGCGCCTGTACCAGCGCCATACGTCCGTGCGGCGGCATTTCAAAGCCACGGAATTCCAGCAGGCCCAGACGGCCGGCACTGGAACCCGGCGCAAAGAGCTTGTCGATACAGAACTCAGCGCGGTGGGTGTTACCGGTGACGTCGATCAGCAGGTTACGCATGATGCGATCCACCATCCACGGCTGTGGTACTTCGCCCACTGGCATCTGCTGGAAAGCAATTTCCAGTTCGTACAGGGATTCATCGCGCGCTTCATCCACCCGTGGCGCCTGACTGGTCGGGCCGATAAAGGCCCCGGAGAACAGATAAGACAGGGATGGGTGATGCTGCCAGAAAGTAACAAAACTCTGCAGCACATCGGGACGGCGCAGCAGCGGACTGTCCGCCGGAGTCGCACCACCCAGGGTGATATGGTTACCACCACCGGTACCGGTGTGACGGCCATCAAGCATGAATTTTTCTGCACCCAGACGGGATTCACGCGCCGCCTGATACAGTTCTTCCATATTGCTGACCAGCTCACGCCAGTTATTGGCCGGGTGAATATTCACTTCGATCACGCCCGGATCCGGGGTCACCAGCAGTTTTTTCAGGCGGCTGTCACGTGGCGGCTCATAACCTTCAATCACCAGCGGCAGATCCAGCTCCAGCGCACAGGCTTCCAGTTTGGCCAGCAGTTCAACATAGCTTTCCAGATACGGCAGCGGCGGCATAAAGACGTGCAGCTTGCCGCCACGGGCTTCAATACACAGCGCTGTGCGGGTCACGTCACGCCATACAGATTCGGCTGCAGGTTCGTCACGTCGGGTGTCATCCCCCGGGGTCTGAATTTCTTCCACCGCTGGTACCGGCACAGGCTCGGATGTCATCAGCTTATCGTGGGCAGCCAGCGGATCGCGTTTGGCGAATGGATCCAGCTCCTGCGGCAGCGGCACTTCTTCAGAGAACGGCAGACTGTCCAGCGGCAGACGCAGACCAACCGGAGAATCCCCGGGAATCAGTGTCAGGCGGCCACGGCGGGTTTCCCACAGGCTGGAATCCCAACGCTGTTGATAGAAATCCCAGGTCAGCGGCAGTACGTAACCGGTTGGCGTATCCAGCCCCTGCTCCAGCACGCGGGCAAGACGGCGGCGCGCCAGGCTGTCTTTGGCAGAAGCAATGCGTTCATCCAGATTCACCGGCAGGTTCTGTTCCTGCAGCAGGTAATGCAGACCGTCTTCATAAGCCGCCTGCACATAACCGGTATCCAGACCGAGTTTATGCGCCAGCAGCTGACTGAAGCGTTCAGCGTCATCCACAGCGTGGCCGTAATCACGGTCAACACGGGCCAGCAGTTCTGCTTTACCCCACAAAGGTTCACCGTCGGTACGCCAGAACAGACCCAACGCCCAGCGTGGCACTTCCTCGCCCGGATACCATTTACCCTGGCCGTAATGCAGCAGCCCTTTCGGCGCAAAATGATTGCGCAGACGCAGCAGTAAGGTTTTTGCCAGCGCCAGTTTTTCTTTACCCAGCGCTTCGGTGTTCCACTGTGCGGATTCCATATCATCAATGGAAACAAACGTCGGTTCACCGCCCATGGTCAGACGCACATCGTCGTCTTCCAGCTGCTGCTGTACTTTATCGCCGAGCAGCAGAATGTCAGCCCACTCAGCATCGTTATACGGCTTGGTAACCCGTGGATCTTCGTGCACACGTGTTACGGTGTTGCTGAAATCAAACTCCACTTCACACTTATCGGTGAAGCCCTGAATCGGCGCTGCCGATACCGGGTCCGGAGTACAGGCCAATGGAATATGGCCTTCGCTGGCGAACAGACCAGAGGTCGGATCCAGACCGACCCAACCAGCACCCGGGATATACACTTCGCACCAGGCATGCAGATCGGTAAAGTCTTCTTCCGGACCGGAAGGGCCATCAAGAGATTTTTCATCCGCGGTCAGCTGCACCAGATAACCGGAGGCAAAACGCGCTGCCAGACCACAGTGACGCAGCAGCTGCACCAGCAGCCAGGCGCTGTCACGGCACGAGCCTTTACCGATATCGAGTGTTTCTTCCGGTGTCTGAATACCCGGCTCCAGACGCACCAGGTATTCAACACCCTGCTGTACCATCTGGTTAACAGCCACCAGAAAATCAATGGTGCGCATTTTTTCTTTCGGCACGGCATCGAACAGGGCTTTGAATTTTTTCCCTTCATCGCTGCATTCCAGATACTGCGCCAGCTCTTTTTTCAGCTGCTTATCGTATTTGAACGGAAATTCTTCGGCGTATTCTTCCAGGAAGAAATCGAACGGGTTGATCACCGTCATATCGGCGATCACTTCCACTTCTACGGAAAACTTTTTGGTTTTCTCCGGAAAAACCAGGCGCGCCAGATAATTACCGAAAGCATCCTGCTGCCAGTTAATAAAATGATCGGCAGGTTCCACTTTCAGACTGTAGCTGTGAATCGGCGTACGACTGTGAGGCGCCGGACGCAGGCGCACCACATGCGGCGACAGCGTAACCGGGCGATCAAAGGTGTAATAGGTATTGTGCTGTATCGCTACACGAATCGTCATGCGGACTCCGACATAAACCAGGTTTTTCCAATGACACTGTGCAACTCGCCAAGACTCATCTGCAGCGAATTCAGAGTATCGCGGAATTCTTCTCCGAGGCTGTCAGGCTCTGCTGCCGCCGGAATTTCTTTCTGCATTTCTTTCAGTGCTGCGACAACATCCGTGCTGCGTGGCAGGTTACCGGCCACGGTCAGCATTTTGCCAACACAATGATTGATGGTGCGCGGGAACTGCTCATCACCAATCAGATAATTCACCACCAGCGGCCCTTTAATAGAAGAGCGCGCAGCGCGACGGAACGGCTGTTCGGCGTTCAGTGAACGCAACACGTTGCCCCAGATAATCTGACGGTGGTTCACCGCAAAATCATCGTCCTCCACCTGCAGGATTGCGGCTACACCGGCATCCAGGTTACGGGTGGTCATATCTGCACGCTCCAGGTTCTGACCAAGACGCATCATGTCCCAGGCCGAATCACGTGGCATATTCACAAACCACAGACCAACGATCTGCTGACAGGCTTTAATCACACTGTCGAGAAACTCGTGACGATTGCTGCGATTAATACCCTGTGCCAGGTTCTCCTGTACGTACAGCGTCAGTTCGTTCACCAGTTCCCAGGTCTCCGGCGGAATCACATCACGGGTAGTACGGATGTTTTCCCGCACCGCTTTCAGCGATGACACCATGGAGGAGTAATTGCTTTCATCCCCCAGCAGAAACTTCACCACGTTACGCTCATCACGCACAGAGAAGCGCTCATTAAAGTCATGTTCAAGGCTGTTGATGACAATCAGGTTATACCAGCCAAGATTCACGCGACGGGGTAAATCAAACAGCAGTTTGTCGTAGATACTGACCAAACGCGCAGTACTCTCTACACGTTCCAGATAACGGGCAGCCCAATAAACTCGCTCAGCAACTTTTGACAGCATTACTTACTTCCCCCTGCTTTTTTCGCCGCTTTTTTGGCCGCACTTTTTGGCGAATTGGTATCGACAATCCAGGTGTCTTTACTGCCCCCGCCCTGTGATGAGTTCACTACCAGTGAACCTTTTTTCATCGCTACCCGGGTCAGCCCCCCTGTAGTCACGTAGCTGTCTTTGGCCTGCAGCACAAACGGACGTAAATCCAGGTGACGCGGCTCAATTTTGTTCTTACCGATTAAGGTTGGTGCCGTGGACAAGGCCAGTGTTGGCTGGGCGATGTAGTTGCGCGGATTTTCTTTGATCAGACGGGCAAACTCTTCGCGTTCTTTTTTGGTCGAGTGCGGTCCAATCAGCATACCGTAACCACCGGACTCGTTGGCCGGCTTGACCACCAGCTTATCGAGGTTTGCGAGCACGTATTCACGCTGCTCATCGTCGTAACACAGATAGGTTTTAACGTTCGGGATCAGCGGCTCTTCGTTCAGGTAGTAACGGATCATATCCGGTACATAGGCATACACGACTTTATCATCGGCCACACCGGCGCCCGGCGCGTTGGCCAGTGCGACGTTACCGGCTTTCCAGGCACGCATCAGACCCGGTACACCCAGCGCAGAATCCGGCAGGAAGACTTCCGGGTCGAGATACAGGTCGTCGATACGGCGATAAATAACGTCAACGCGCTCGAAACCAGAGATGGTTTTCATGTACACGCAGTCATCGTCTTTAACCACCAGATCGCTGCCTTCGATCAGCTCGGCACCCATGCGCTGAGCCAGGAATGCGTGCTCAAAATAGGCAGAGTTGTAGATCCCCGGTGTCAGCACCACCACAACCGGTTTGGCAATACGGCGCGGTGACAGAGAAGCCAACGTATCAAACAGATGTTCCGGGTAATCACCGACCGGAGCGATGTTCACGTTCTCAAACACTTCCGGAATAACCCGCTTCATAATGGAACGGTTTTCCAGCATGTAAGAAACCCCGGACGGTACCCGCAGGTTGTCTTCCAGTACATAGAACTGGCCGTCTTTATCGCGCACCAGATCCGTACCACAAATGTGCGCCCACACGCCAAAACGTGGGCTCATGCCCTCGCATTCTTTTCGGTAGTTTTTCGATTGCTTGAGAACGAATTCAGGGATGATGCCATCTTTAATAATGTTCTGATCATGGTACAGATCATCGATGAACATATTCAGCGCTTTCAGTCGCTGCTTCAGACCGGCTGCGGTTTTATCCCACTGAGCGCGGGAAATAATCCGTGGAATCATATCGAATGGCCATGCGCGGTCGATATTGCCGCCTTCTGTATAAACAGTAAAAGAAACCCCCATTTCTTTGATGGTGGCCTCCATGGCAATTTTCCGGGACTGGATGTCTTCCTCAGATAAGCTGCTCATGTAACTCACCAGGCGTTTCGCCGGTTGTCGGGCGTTGCCCGGGCTGCTGAACAGTTCATCAAAAAATTCCCCCTGCGGGGCATACTCTTTCCATTCTATAGACATACAGCTCCTCTAAGCCTTTTGCGGCAAAACGGATCCTGCCCTCAGGGCAGGCAGAAACAGGGCTTTGGTAAATGAGGCGTCATTATCTTCAGCCTTTTGCACCAAAAAAGACCTGCGAGAACCAAAGTTGAGCATTGTGAACATTGCAGACCACTTATTTGCCCAATATGTCAACTTTGCTATCAAAAACGGTGCCAAATATGGCGGTTTTGAGCAAGAACGACTTTCTGCTTAGAAGGGGTCTGCTCTGGTCCTGATATTACGCTTATTTAAGCGTGGGTCGATGATCCACAACAGCATTTTTCAAACAGCTGCCAATACTCTCTTCCGACAGGCCAGCCGACTTGTGCTCTTTAGCGGAGCACGTGTTACAACAAGCCGCCTGCTGTGCCCTATCGCAGTCCTTAATAGTTATTTCCTTTCGCTGCTATGATGGTTTTTATATAGAAACTATTAATTAATCTGCCTAATCTGATCGAAATACTTAAACAGAATCCACAGTGGATAATGACAGTAACAGGTATATCCAGATGACAACACTGCAGCCGAATCTCCCGCCCAGCAGCCAAAGCTGGGGCAATATTCTTATCAGCCATGCGCGCCAGCATCCTCTTGTTGCTACCGGACTGCTGACAGCAACCGTCGCCGTAGCATTGTTGCTGCTGCAAAGCCTGATACAGATCGTCCGCGGTGAGGCGACCTTGTTTGCGCAGTTCGCCTTGCTGGGCGGCAGCGCCGGGTTTCTGGCCACCGCTGCCGGCGCAGCACCTGCCCTGCTGCTGCGCGGAATCCGTCAATCAACGGAAGATGCCATGCTCGGCTTCGCCGCCGGAATGATGCTGGCGGCAGCGGCATTTTCACTGATTCTGCCCGGCATAGATGCCGGTACTGAGATGACCGGCAGTGCGTTAGGTGGCGGCATTCTGGTGGTCATCGGGCTCTTTCTCGGCGCCGCACTGATGCTGGGGCTGGATGAGTTCACCCCCCACGAACATGATAAAACCGGCCCCTGCGGACCCGGCCATGAACGCTGCGACCGCGCCTGGCTGTTCGTATTTGCCATCGCTCTGCACAATCTGCCAGAAGGCATGGCAGTGGGTGTCAGCTTTGCCCAGGGCGATATCAGCGTTGGCCTGCCACTGGCAACCGCTATTGCACTGCAGGATATCCCCGAAGGTCTGGCCGTCGCGCTCACCCTGCGCGCCGCCGGTTTTAAACCAGGCTTTGCCGTATTCATCGCTGCCGGCAGTGGGCTGCTGGAGCCGGTGGGCGCATTGCTCGGCGTGGGGCTGGCTGGCGGCCTGATGCTGGCATACCCGATTGGACTGGGCCTTGCTGCCGGCGCCATGCTGTTTGTGGTTTCGCACGAAGTGATTCCGGAAACCCACCGCAATGGTCACCAGACGGTAGCAACTCTGGGCTTAATGACAGGCTTTTCTCTGATGATGGTGCTGGATACCGCGTTGGGTTAAGTCACCGTACACACACCCTGTGATTTCCCACCCGCAATTCGCTAAACCATTGCGATGCTGATGCCGCAGCCGTCACGGAACCCGATGGCTGCGGCATGCAGAACAAAAGCACGGGATGCTCAAAGCAGAAACATCCGATATACCTGACATTACTTATACAATACATATACATGATGTATAGTTATAGCAATGGTGCTCAGATGCTTCTGCAGCCTGCTTATATCAACTGCCTTTATCAACTACGGAGAGACTGGCGTGCGACTGGGACTGATTCTCGGAGATCAACTGTCAGACTCACTGGCCACGCTGCGCGTGCTTGATGCCGGTAACGATGTCATCGTTATGGCCGAGGTGCCGGAGGAAGCAACCTACGTCCGCCATCACAAACAGAAAATTGCCCTGCTGTTCTCTGCCATGCGCCACTTCGCTGCCCGCTTGCAGGACGCTGGCTGGCAGGTACGCTATTACGATTACCGGCAGTCCGTTTCACTGGGTTTCCGCAGTCTTGTTGATGTGCTGGCAGCCACAGTAAAAGAACAGAACAGCACCGGGCAGAATAAAGTCTCAGAAATCGTCCTTACCCGCTGCGGTGAATACCGCCTGCAACACGCCATAGATCACCACTGGTCTGATCAGCTGGGACTCCCTGTCAGCGTTTACGAAGACGACCGCTTTATTTCCACACCTGAAGAATTTGCCCAATGGGCTGAGGGTCGCAAGCAATTGCGCATGGAATATTTCTATCGCGAAATGCGCCGTAAAACCGGTCTGTTGATGGAGGCTGAACAGCCACTCGGCGGACAATGGAACTTCGACCATGACAACCGCGCAGCTTATAAACGAGAAGTACCTTTACCACCGCCACTGACGTTCACCCGGAGCAATACCGATCAGGCTGTTGCACAGCTGGTAGAACAGGAATTTTCCGGGCATCCCGGAGCAATGGACAGCTTCATCAACGGCAGCAGCTGGGCAACGACACGGCAACAGGCACTGCAGGCGCTGATTCATTTTATTGAACACCGGCTACCTCACTTTGGCCGCTATCAGGATGCCATGATCAGCAGTGCTGCACTCGGCAACGCGGCTGACACTATGTTCCACAGTCTGCTGTCACCCTACATAAACTGCGGCCTGCTGGAGCCAATGGAAGTCTGTGAAGCGGCAGCGCACGCCTTTCATCAGGGACAGGTACCATTAGAAGCGGCGGAAGGATTTATCCGGCAGATAATAGGCTGGCGGGAATTCGTCCGCGGCATTTACTGGAATTATATGCCGCAATATGCCGGACTTAATGGCCTGCAGAATAATCGTTCCTTACCAGCAGTTTACTGGCACGGAAAAACCAACATGCATTGCATGAAAGAATGTTTCCGCAATACCTTCGCCAATGCTTATGCGCATCATATTCAGCGTTTAATGGTCACCGGCAACTTTGCCCTGCTGACCGGCGTTAATCCTCAGGAAATCTGCGACTGGTATCTGGCAGTGTACGCCGACGCTTATGACTGGGTAGAACTGCCCAACACCCTGGGCATGGTCATGCATGCCGACGGCGGGCTGCTGGGCTCAAAACCCTATTGTGCTTCCGGCAAATATATTGCAAGGCAATCGGATTACTGTCGCCACTGCAGTTATGATGTAAACACAGCCGAAAAGGACAACAGCTGTCCTTTTAACAGCCTTTACTGGCACTTCCTGCAGCGACACCGGCAGCAGTTTGAAAAGAATCCGAGAATGAGCATGATGTATCGCAGTTTTGATCGTATGAATGAAGAAAAGAAAGCAGCGATAATCTCACGGGCTGAAAACTGCCTGAAAAATATCGATGATCTGTAGAGCAAGTAAAAAAGGAATTACTGCATCCATTGTTCTGCAAAAAACATTCGTTGTTCCAGTCGATTGGGAGAAATTAAGGAACCCTTTCCCTGCTTCATAGTCTGAGAAATCAGGTGAGTTAATGATGACATTAGCTCGGAATTTCCTGGAATTAATCAGGGAGAAAGACGATGAAAGTACATATAGGAATCAGCGAAGAAAACCGTCAGGATATTGCCAAAGGTCTGAGCCGCTTTCTGGCGGACACATACACTCTGTATATGACCACTCACAACTTCCACTGGAACGTGACAGGCCCGATGTTTAACAGCCTGCATACTATGTTTGAAGAACAGTACACCGAACTGTGGAATGCCATTGACCCGATCGCCGAACGTATCCGTTCTCTGGGCTTTACCGCACCGGGTTCTTACGCACAGTTTTCTGAATTAACCACGTTGCCGGATGCACCGAAAGAGCCACCCAAAGCGATGGAGATGGTCCGTATTCTGGCCGATGGCCACGAATCAACGGCACGCACTGCGCGTAATCTGTTTACACTGCTGAACGAAGCCGGTGACGAGCCTACTGCAGACCTGCTGACCCAGCGTCTTGCCGCCCACGAGCAGACTGCCTGGATGCTGCGCTCGCTGCTGGATGATAAGCAGTAACAAAGCGCGTCGTACATAAGAAAGCCGGCTTGCGCCCACTGCTGTCCCACAGTTTAAAACGGATTTTTTTATAAACGGCTTTTAATGCCGATAAGCCATATGCCTCCTGGGGGAACT
>PAJK01000066.1 GCA_002706025.1 Oceanospirillaceae bacterium | reverse complement strand
CAGTGCACCTACCTCATCAATCACATCAATCGCCTTGTCCGGCAGGTTGCGGTCAGTAATATAGCGATCCGCCAACTCTGCAGCCGCGCGCAGCGCTTTATCGGTGTAACGGATATTGTGGTGCTCCTCAAAGCGGCTCTTAAGCCCTTTCAGGATTTTATAAGTGTCGTCAACTGACGGCGCTGCGACATCGATTTTCTGGAATCGACGGGTCAGCGCACTGTCCTTCTCGAAGATTCCACGGAATTCAGTGAAGGTGGTAGAGCCAATGCAGCGCACTTCGCCGGAGCTGAGCAGCGGCTTAAGCAGATTGCTGGCATCCATAACCCCGCCCGACGCAGCACCGGCACCGATGATGGTGTGAATCTCATCGATAAACAGAATGCCGTGCGGCTGACGCTTAAGTTCAGCCAGCAGGGCTTTGAAGCGTTTTTCGAAGTCACCACGGTATTTAGTGCCAGCCAGAAGCGCACCCATATCCAGGCTGTATACCACAGCATCCTGGATAACGTCCGGTACTTCCTGATCGACAATACGCTTGGCCAGACCTTCTACAATGGCCGTTTTACCCACGCCGGAATCACCAACCAGCAATGGGTTGTTTTTGCGGCGGCGGGCAAGGGTCTGCACCAGACGGTTCACTTCGTATTCGCGGCCGATCAGCGGGTCAATTTTGCCTTCACGGGCCATGCGGTTGAGGTTGGTTGCATAACCTTCGAGCGCACTCTTATTGCCACCCTCGGCCTCATCACTGGTTTCTTCACTCATGTGGTCAGATGACTCGTCGTCACCGGATACTTTGGAAATCCCATGAGAGATGTAATTCACCACATCGATGCGGGCGATGTTCTGTTGTTTCAGGAAATAGACCGCCTGGCTTTCCTGTTCAGAGAAAATAGCAACCAGCACATTGGCGCCGGTCACTTCTGATTTTCCGGATGACTGCACGTGAAAAACAGCACGTTGCAGTACTCGCTGGAAGCCCAGAGTCGGCTGAGTTTCCCGTTCGCCGTCATGCTCCGGAATCAGAGGTGTTGTAGAGTCGACAAATTCCTGCAGATCCTTGCGCAACTTAATAATNTCTGCGCCACAGGCTTCCAGCACTGACGCCGCCGCGTCGTTGTCGAGCAACGCGAGCAACAGGTGTTCAACCGTCATAAACTCATGACGTTTGCTACGGGCATCCTTGAATGCTTCATTCAGGGTTTGCTCCAGTTCACGGTTCAGCATAGCGCCTCCTAAGCCTCAGTCTTCTGCGGGTGAGATCTCGCACATCAGTGGATGCTGAGAATCTCTGGCATATTGATTCACCATAGCAGCTTTAGTTTCAGCAACATCCTTTGTATAAATTGCGCACACCGCGCTGCCNTTGGTGTGCACNGTNAACATNATCTGCGTGGCCTCTTCTGATGTTTTATTAAAGAATCTCTGTAAAACATCAACCACAAATTCCATGGGGGTATANTCGTCATTCATCATNATGACATAATACATATCAGGCTTTTTAAGCTTTGGCTTTGCTGTTTCCAGCGCCACGCNGCCATCACCACCGGGATTTTGATCCTCTGATTGTAAGTTTAGTTTAGATTTATAGATCTGATGCATAAGCTGACAAGTTCGACATATTTAGTGTAAATCATACCTGCCATACTCGCTGACCACTAGCTTTACAGCGACATATCGGTCTGCCAATGAGGATCAACATTTCGGGGGGTTGACCACGCTTTGTGCTCAGAGTAGTGTAAATGTCAACCCGTATTGGACCATTTCTATTATAAAACCGGTCAGCAGTGGAGGCAGAGATGAAAACAGGGAAAGTAAAGTGGTTTAACAACGCTAAAGGCTACGGATTTATCCTTGCCGATGACAGCAATGAAGACCTGTTCGCTCATTATTCCATGATTGAGATGGACGGTTACCGCACACTGAAAGCCGGNCAGACNGTAATTTTTGATACCAAACCGAGCGATAAAGGCACNCANGCCATCAATATCCGCACCCTCGACAGNGAGACCGGCGAGGAATCAAAGGCTGNTGANGCNNCAGACGCANCCNCTGCCAGCGAGAAAACCGAGAACGCCTGACCCCTCCCNATTCAGGCGNACACANCTGNCAGAGCTTAGGCCCACTGTATTTCAGCTCACTGTGTTTAANTTCAAATTNCANNGAACAAACAAAAAAGCCGCACAATGTGCGGCTTTTTTGTTGANCAGAGATTGATCAATCACACTCAGCAGGCGTGATTATCAATCGCGTCATTCAGAGTTGCACTTGGACGCATAACAGCTGCGGCCAGCTTTGGATCCGGACGGTAGTAACCGCCGATTTCCACTGCNTTACCCTGAACAGAGCCCAGCTCTTCNACGATCTTAGAGCGGTTTTCAGACAGCTTGTTGTANAGTTTGGCGAAACATACTTTCAGATCTGTGTCTTTNTTCTGCTCNGCCAGAGCCTGTGCCCAGTACAGTGCCAGGTAGAAATGNCTGCCACGGTTATCAATTTCACCTTTCTTACGGGAAGGTGATTTGTTGTGGTCCAGGATTTTACCAACAGCGGAATCCAGAGTATCAGCCAGAATCTGTGCGCGGTTGTTATCAGCAACCTGAGCCAGATGCTCCAGAGACGCTGACAGAGCCATNAACTCACCCAGAGAGTCCCANCGCAGGTGGTTGTCGTTAACCAGCTGCTGAACGTGTTTCGGAGCAGAACCGCCGGCACCTGTTTCAAACAGACCGCCGCCAGCCATCAGAGGNACGATAGACAGCATTTTCGCACTGGTNCCCAGNTCCAGAATCGGGAACAGGTCAGTCAGGTAATCGCGCAGCACGTTACCGGTAACAGAAATNGTATCNTTACCTTCTTTCAGNCGNTTCAGNGTCACNCGGGTAGCTTCTACCGGAGACAGAATGCTGATGTCCAGACCATCGGNATCGTGATCTTTCAGGTATTTTTCAACTTTCTGAATCANCTGNGCATCGTGTGCACGGTTCTTATCCAGCCAGAAGATAGCAGGAGTAGCAGTCAGACGTGCNCGGGTAACAGCCANTTTCACCCAATCCTGGATTGGAGCGTCTTTGGCCTGACACATACGCCAGATATCGCCTTCTGCAACTTCATTCTCCAGCAGAGGCTGNCCGTTAGCGTCCAGAACGCGAACCTTACCTTTACCTTTGATTTCGAAAGTCTTGTCGTGAGAACCGTACTCTTCCGCTTTCTGCGCCATCAGACCAACGTTAGGNACTGTACCCATAGTGGTAGGATCGAAAGCACCNTTTTCGCGGCAGAAGTCGATNGTTTCCTGATACACGCCNGCGTAGCAGCGGTCCGGAATCATTGCTTTNGTGTCGTGCAGNTTGCCGTCAGCNCCCCACATCTGACCGGAGCTACGGATCATTGCTGGCATAGAAGCATCAACGATTACGTCGTTNGGNACGTTCAGGTTGGTAATGCCTTTGTCGGAATCAACCATGGCCAGNTCAGGNCCGTTTGCGTATGCAGCNTTGATNTCAGCTTCGATAGCTTCACGCTCTGCATCCGGCAGGGTTTTGATTTTCGCCAGAACATCACCGAAACCATTGTTCGGATTTACGCCCAGCTTCTCAAAGGTTTCTGCGTATTTAGNAAACAGATCTTTAAAGAATACTTTTACTGCGTGACCNAAGATGACCGGGTCAGAAACCTTCATCATGGTCGCTTTCAGGTGCAGNGACAGCAGAACGCCTTCTTCTTTNGCNGCAGCAATTTCTTTCGCGTAGAACTCTTCCAGAGCAGCGCAGCTCATTACGGAAGAATCNATAACTTCACCGGCACGCAGTGCTGTTTTGTCTTTCAGTACGGTAACGGAACCGTCTTCTGCAACAAACTCGATGCGAACGTCGGAATCTTCGTTAACGGTAGTGGATTTTTCACTGCCGAAGAAATCGCCGTGGTCCATGTGTGCAACGTGAGTTTTGGAATCCTTGCTCCACGCACCCATGCTGTGTGGGTTTTTGCGGGCAAATTCTTTTACCGATGACGGCGCACGACGGTCAGAGTTACCTTCACGCAGAACAGGGTTTACTGCACTGCCCTTGATTTTGTCGTAACGTGCTTTGATATCTTTTTCTTTATCATCTTTCGGTTCGAACGGATAATCCGGAACCGCAAAACCTTTTGCCTGAAGCTCTTTAACCGCTTCAACAAGCTGTGGAACAGATGCAGAGATGTTAGGCAGCTTGATGATGTTTGCTTCAGGACGGTTAGCCAGTTCACCCAGCTCAGCCAGGTCGTCTGAAATACGCTGTTCTTCTTTCAGGTATTCAGGAAAGGTGGCCAGAATACGGCCGGACAGGGAAATGTCGCGGGTCTCAACGGCAATGCCGGCAGGCTGTGCAAATGCTCTGATGATCGGCAGCAGAGAATACGTAGCCAGAGCTGGTGCTTCGTCAGTCTCCGTGTAAATAATCTTAGGGGTATCAGTCGACATGGGTGCTCCTGTGAGGTGCTGGTTGCTGTATCGCCTGAGTGGCAGCAGTACTGGCTTTTGGCCGGTTAAACTGATTAGCTGCACACTCACTGATCGAATTCCACCCGGCTCTTAACCGGTGGAAGTTTGCCGTAATATTAGATAGATACGGGCCGGATTGTTTCCGGCGGCCAGTCAGGCCCGGGCGCTAATTTGTAGTTTTTCTACAAAAAATGCAAGCTAGACCAAAGAATAAGTAGTTTTCTTACAAAACCTTGTGAACATTCTGATGGCCACTCTCATCCTTTTGAACAAACCTTTTAACGTCCTTTCCCAGTTTAGCGATCAGGAAGGACGATGCACATTAAAGGCATTTATTGACCTGTCCGATGTCTATCCGGCTGGTCGTCTCGATTACGATTCTGAGGGCCTTATGTTGCTCACAGATGACGGACGCCTGCAGGCACAGATCGCCGACCCGAAACACAAAATGGAAAAGACCTATTGGGTTCAGGTCGAAGGGGCTCCTCAGGAGTCCGATCTTGAGCCGCTGCGCCTGGGCGTCACCCTAAAGGACGGACCCACACGACCAGCCAGAGTCAAGACTATACCTGAACCAGCCATTTGGCCACGCAACCCACCGATCCGCAAACGGGAAAATGACGTCACCACCTGGCTCGAAATACGAATCAGCGAAGGACGTAACCGCCAGGTACGGCGAATGACTGCGCACATCGGCTTCCCTACCCTGCGCCTGGTCCGTGCAGCGATTGGCCCGTGGCGACTGGAAAACCTGAGACCTGGAGAGTACCGCAGGCAAACGATCAACCTGCCACAGCAGAGTGACAGCACAGCCCGCGGGAGGCGGGGTTCGGGCAATAGCAAGGCAAAAACCAACAGCGCACGCAACAGCACGTTGCGCCGGCGCCGTTAATCCGCAGGCAGTATCCGGGACTGCGGTTTGAGCCGCCCCCGGCCTTTCAGGTAGAATCAGCAATTGATTTTTACAGGCATTGTTATGAACGAGCGCTGGACACCACACGCAACGGTTGCAACCATCGTTGAGCAAGATGGTAAATTCCTGATGGTTGAGGAAATTGCTCTGGGTGAGCAGGTAATCAACCAACCTGCAGGACACATAGAACCCGGCGAAACGGTCGTCGATGCGGCTGTTCGTGAAACCCTGGAAGAAACCGGCTGGCACGTCGAGCCGGAAGGCCTGGTTGGGCTCTATATATACACGGCACCGGCCAACAACATTACCTACCACCGTTATTGCCTTTTTGGCCGGGCGATCCGTTACGACGAAAATGCGCCCCTGGACGATGGCATTATCGGCCCGAAATGGATGACCATCGACGAACTGCGCGCCAGCGATGCGCTGCGCTCGCGTATGGTTCTGACCTGCGCCGAAGACTACCTCAGCGGCAAACGATTCCCGCTGTCAGTGATTATTGAGCATTCCTGAATGATGAAAACCCCTGCTGAAACCAAAGTCATTGTCGGCATGTCCGGCGGTGTTGACTCCTCTGTCTCTGCCTACCTGTTAATGGAACAGGGATATCAGGTGGAAGGCCTGTTCATGAAGAACTGGGACGAAGACGACGGCACGGAATACTGCACCGCCAAAGAAGACCTGGCCGATGCTCAGCAGGTATGTGACAAGCTGGGTATTCACCTGCATACCGCTAACTTTGCTGCCGAATACTGGGATAACGTATTCGAATACTTTCTTGCAGAATATAAAGCCGGGCGCACACCAAATCCGGACATTCTCTGTAACCGCGAAATCAAATTCAAAGCGTTCCTGGAGTATGCCAAAGTATTGGGCGCAGACCTCATCGCAACCGGGCATTATGTCCGCCGGCTGGATGACAATGGCCACACCTATCTGCTGAAAGGCCTGGATCCGAACAAAGATCAGAGCTATTTCCTGCACGCCGTCGGTGAAGCCGAGATAGCTCAGACACTTTTCCCAGTAGGCGAGCTGGAAAAACCAGAGGTGCGCCGCATTGCTGAAGAGCAGGGATTAGTAACAGCCACCAANAAAGACTCCACCGGCATCTGCTTTATTGGCGAACGGCGTTTTAAAGACTTTCTCAAACAGTANCTGCCAGCNCAGCCTGGCCGCATCGAAACCGACAAAGGCGAAGATATTGGNGAGCATCANGGNCTGATGTATCACACCCTNGGACAACGTCAGGGNCTGGGTATTGGCGGTCTGGCCGGCTATCCGGATGAACCCTGGTTTGTCGCTGGTAAAGACCTTGAGCGNAATGTGCTGATCGCTGTTCAGGGTAAGAACCACCCTCTTCTGTTTAAAGACTGGCTGACCACGGAGCAGGTTTTCTGGGTTAATAATGAGCCGGAACTNCCGCTGCGCTGTAAGGCCAAAGTACGCTACCGCCAGGATGATCAGGATTGCGTTATCGACAAAGTTGATGGNGTCTATCACGTCACGTTTGATAAACCGCAACGTGCNATCACACCNGGNCAGTCGGTAGTATTTTATTCAGATGCCTGCTGCCTTGGCGGCGGCGTTATTGAACAGACCGGAAANCATGATTAATCCGAACCAACAGCAGGTTATCGCCCTCGCCGCCGTCGTACAGGCNGCCAGNCTTGTCGAGCAACTGGCACGCACTGGNGATATTTCCGGTGATGCCAGCGATCCGTTATTACAGGCGGTGTTCAATCAGTCGCCGGAAAATTTCCACGACATTTANGGCAACGCCCGGGTCAATCTCAGTGTTGGGCTGAACCACCTGAATTCCATTGTCGGACGTACAGGGCGNGATATTAATCCCGATGTCACGCGCTACACTCTGAGTCTGCTGTTGCTGGAGCGCAAACTGAGCAAGCGCGNGGATATGCTGNAAACCCTGGGTAACGGCATACATTCCGCATCACGTCAGGCNGAGCATTTNTCCATCGGTCATGAAAACACCATTGCCGCCCTCGCCGANCTGTACAAAAGCACACTGAGCAATCTGAGCTTCCGGATTCATGTGACCGGCAATCCTACCTACCTGCAGAACAGCCATACCGCAAATAAGGTNCGGGCTTTATTACTGGCCGGAATTCGCGCCGCCATCCTTTGGCGTCAGGTCGGCGGTAAGCGCTGGCATCTGCTGATTGCGCGCAACCGCTACCAAAAAGCNTGCCAGCAACTGCTCGGCACNGATACCAACAAGTAGNNCCAGCAATTNATACTGCTCCATTANTACNGCNTCGTTAATNCCGACANCCGGGTGTTCAATAAAGCANTGAGCACCCNGACANAACACCCCGACAGAACGCCCTGACTGTTTTTGTATATNTACGGCGCACTATNGNNTTCTGCCTGTGGCAGCGCTTACAGCACCTCCACAACCTCCCGGGTTGCTTCAATCAGACGAATCAANTTGCCACCAATTCTGACGGTAAGCAGTCCGTTTTCATCNACCGGCACCACAATCTCATGGTGATCATAGATATCCCGATCAAGGCGCTGCCCGACATNAACGCGNTTCTGCCANCCTGGCGGCAGAGANCCACCGTTATGGACTTTTTTCTCNAACCCCGGCGGNANATCACCACCACCTTTNTGATCATGTTTATCTTTATCCGCCATCGCCGGATNAGCNATCAAAAGAACACCTGANAACATGGCGGCGATTTTCANGCCATTAAACGGACGTAATTTCATCAGACTGGTTTCCTNAATCATTAACAAGGTGCACTCTACCAGNCTGCTGTTTTTAACTCTGTTTTCTGCGCCACAGAANCGCTGAAAAGTGACGGGAACTTTTACGGACAGANCTACTGCAATCCGGCNACGTAAATGCCCGGTCAANTNCCCCCTGAAAAACTCNTGGCAAAAACCCATTNNCAAAAANCCAGAAAAGAATCTGACACAAACATAAAAAAAGCCCTGCATTGCAGGGCTTCCCGTAAACTGATCACTGCNCGTAGCTCACTGATCAGATCATTCTTTCATCTGTTATGCTTCTTTCATCTGTCTGAAATNAAAGAAGCATGGNACGCCCGNCGCTTAAACNGATACGCCAGACATATCCATAACATAGCGGTGAGCAATATCACCTTTTTCCATAACAGCGTAGGCATCGTTCAGCTGGTCCGGAGTAATCATTTCACAAATCGGATAAATGTCGTGCTCTGCACAGAAATCCAGAACCTCCTGAGTTTCTTTAATGCCTCCAATCAGTGAACCGGCCACACGACGGCGACCGAGCACCAGGAATGCTGACATAAAGTTTTCCATGGGACCCACCTGACCAACGATGGCCAGCGTGCCGTCAACATCCAGCAGCGGAGTATAAGCATCGACATTATGCTGAACAGGTACGGTATCAATAATCAGATCCAGTGAATTGCGCGCGGCTTTCATCGCGTCGCTATCGGTGGAAGCCAGAATGCCTTTTGCACCAATGGCTTTGGCCTCTTCTTCTTTTTTGGTGGAGCGACTGAGCACAGTAACCTCTGCACCCATTGCTACAGCAAGTTTTACCGCCATATGGCCAAGACCGCCAAGACCAATAACACCAACACGGGTGCCTTCTTTCACACCCCAGGTGCGCAGCGGAGAATAGGTTGTAATACCTGCACACAGGATCGGCGCCGCACGGGACATATCCATACCGTCTGGCACGCGCAGAACAAATTCTTCACGCACAACAATATGCTTGGAGTAACCGCCCTGATTCACCTCTCCGGTAATACGATCCGGCGAACCGTAAGTCTGGGTCAGACCTTCACGACAGAACTGTTCTTCATGGTTATGACACTGATCGCATTCCAGACAGCTGTCGACCATACAACCAACGCCAACGTTGTCGCCCACTTTGTATTTGGTTACTTCCGAACCCACTTCCAGAACGCGTCCGATAATTTCGTGACCCGGAACCAGAGGGTAAGGCTGAGGACCCCAATCGCCGTTTACTGTGTGTAAATCCGAGTGGCAAACACCGGAGTACAGAATTTCAATGGCAACGTCATTCGGACGAAGGTCACGACGCTCAAAGTGGTAAGGCACCATATTGGCATCCGAAGAATGTGCCGCAAAACCGATGGTTTTCATGTAAGGCTCCTGCTGGTTATCCTGTTAATAAAAAACACTGCAATATGTCGCTCTGCAGTTATTGTAAATCGTGATTTTTGGTGTCCTATTACAGCCTGATAGTTCATCCTTTTACCTGCACAATCTTCGCTCATTCTTGCCCGATTCTGTTCCGGCCCAGACGAACGACACCGCATACTGACAAAGGTCATGCACCTTTATTATTGCGGAAAGCCCGAAAAGCGTGGCAGAGTGCTCAGGCTTTCTTCCCATGCAGCAGCACTATTAACGAACAAATGCGCTTCCGGCAGGATAGCTGGCGCCTGATCGAGACTGCCAGCCGGCACAATGCAGAGGTCCCCACCCAGTTGGGCATTGGCTACAGCAGACCCACAACACGAACAAAAACTGCGCACATGCCTGGTTTCAGCCTTACGGAAGTTGGAGACCAGCTCTTCACCTGCCAGCCATCTAAGCGCACCGACATGGGTAAAGAGATTCGCAGCAAAGGCGGACCCGGAGTCTTTCTGGCAAAAAGAACAGTGGCAAACAAAAAAATGCGTGAAAGGCTGAGTTATTTCAAAACGGACCGCTCCGCAGGAACATGAACCTAAAGCAGACACAACAAACCTCCTTATTTCTCTTGGGCAGACCTTCTATCGGATGAGAATATAGCCAAATTTCAGGTGATGCATGTACTCCCGGAATATCAGCAACTGAGCGAAAAACACAGAAGAGGTGTCAGGCTCATCACTCTGCGCTGGGCGACCGGCTGCAATTTCAGCGTAGCGGCCAAACAGGCGCTCCAGATCATCACGGTAAAACCGGTGCGGTTGCTCAGCAGCGGTTATAGAGTCGTCATCGCCATTCAGGCCAGGTACCGACAGGCTCAGCCGGGCAAGGTTTCGGATAAATCCAACATCGGTTTCCAGACTATACCCATCATAGGGAATGTCTTTAGCCACCCGCTCAATTTCGTCTTCGATGTAATTAATGGCATATTCGATATCGTCATAGGTCGGCGGGGAATGACGAAAATAGCGGCTGCTGATTAATTCATAACCAACGGGTAAGATTATGACGTTATCCCGCCCACCAATCACAAACTGTGACTCCTGCGCGCCGATGGTCATGCGCACCCGATTATTCATATCCTGACTGCTCACATTCTTCCCCACATTCCTGGACAACTCTGTTCAATAATGATCCGAATCACGCAGATAAATTACCCCCACTTTTGCGCACACACAAATCCCACACACAAGCACACACCAGCCAGGCGGCCATATAAAAGATGGCCCGCCCTCGCCAGCCCAACCTCACCCGCCCCCTTGCCAGCCCACTTTCAGCACCCGCCCAGGGAACAGGTCCGGAAGTCGCAAACTGCGCTCAACAGGATGAACTTTAGTCGCCTTTACGCTCCCGTACGTTGACCGGCCTGAAAGAAATACGGATGGTTTGAGAATGAATTTCTTCACAAGGAGGTTGTTATGCAAACCATCAGACAGGTTCTTTTGACTGGCTGTGCATTGTTCGCCTTAAGTCATTACGCCGGTGCAGCGGAAGATACTCAGCCCCATGCAGAAACCAGCGACCTCAGCTATGAAAGTTACGTTCATTCCAACAATCGCTTTAAGTGCCTCTATGGCTATGCCGCGGAAAAGACGGGTGACCATGAAGCGGCCATGGCCATTTTCAATGACTGTATTGAACGCTGGAACGATGTCTACTCTATGATCTGGCTGGCGCAGATGTACGAAGCCGGAGTGTCTGTTCCCCGGGACCTTCAGCGCTCAACCGCATTGATGAAACGCGGCGCTCATGTCGAAGCGGACAGCAGCGCAGAAGACGGAGCCGGTTATGCCACACTGGCACGCTACCATTATGGCAAAGCCCTGTTTTATGGCATTGGCACCAACAGCAATAAGGAAGAAGCCGTCTATTGGCTGAAACGGGCCGCGGACGAAGGGTTGCCGGATGCCGTGCTGTTCCTCAGGGAAAACAGTCTGCGCTGAGTCAGCTCCCTTCGGTCAAAGGCGGAAGGCTGGCCCCTCCCGCCTTTTTGCTGTACCTTGCGCGCCTCCTGAGCCCGCAGGCCAATCCTTCGATAAATGCAGCTGATCAATGTACAATTACTGACCAGCTGCTACCCGACGGCAGCGGAATTTACAGCCAAAGATTCAGTATGATTATGCCTTCCAAGCCCGCAGTAAATCACTCACCTTCCACCCTTAAAGCGGGGGCACGTCGCTTCTCGACGGCTCCGATGATGGAGTGGTCTGACCGACATTGCCGTTACTTCTGGAGGCTGATGAGCAAAGAAGCGTTGCTGTACACGGAAATGGTAACCACCGGCGCTCTGATTCATGGCGACCGCTCGCGCTTCCTGCGCTACAGCGAAGAAGAGCACCCGGTTGCCCTGCAGCTGGGCGGCAGCGATCCGGCGGCGCTGGCACAATGCGCTCAGTTCGCTGAGGAATGGGGCTACGATGAGGTCAATCTGAATGTTGGCTGCCCGTCTGACCGGGTGCAGAACAACATGATCGGCGCCTGCCTGATGGCACACCCGGCCCTGGTCTCAGACTGCATCAAAGCCATGCAGGACGCCACTGCCATTGATGTGACCATCAAGCACCGTATCGGCATAGACGACATGGACAGCTATCAGCAGCTGCATGATTTCGTCGGTCAGGTGGCGGACACTGGCTGCAAAACCTTTATCATCCACGCTCGCAAGGCGATTCTGCAGGGACTCTCCCCCAAAGAAAACCGCGAAATTCCGCCGCTGCATTACGATACGGTTTACCGCATCAAACAGGAGTTTCCGCAGCTGGAAGTGCTGATCAACGGTGGCATCAAAACCCATGAAGAATGTGCACAGCATCTGCAGCACGTCGATGGCGTTATGCTGGGCCGGGAGGCGTATCACAACCCGGCGGTTATGCTGGACGTTGACGCCCTGTATTACGGTGCACAGCCGGCAAGTCCAGATAAAGTGGAGATTATCCGCAGCCTGTATCCATACATTGAAGAGCAGCTCAAAGACGAGCGCACCACGCTGCACCACATTACCCGCCATACTCTGGGGCTGTTTAACGGCCAGTATGGTGCGCGTCTGTACCGCCGCATTCTGAGCGAGAAGGCACCGCGCAAAGGCTCAGGCATTGAAGTATTGGAAGAAGCGCTTCAGGCACTGATTCCGCCGCCGGAATTTATTGCCGAAGCGGAGCTGCGGGCAAAGCAACAGAGCTGAGCGGCCATGCAGTTTATTTACGGCCAGGCTATTCATGACCTGGCAACTCACGGCCGGGCACCTCTCGCTAGGTATAAAACGCCTTATTGAATCCACTCAGCAGCAGACAGAGACTGGCAACTACTCAGCAGCGCCCTGGTAGTTCAGGGCTGCTCCCAGACTGCCGACATTCTCAACCTCACTGTACCCCATGGATTCCAGCGTTGCCTGAGCGACACCTGCCCGGGCTCCGGAGCGGCAATAGAGTTTGATATCCGTGTCGCTTTCAAGCGCCAGCTTGCCGATCCGCTGGGCAATTTCATCGAAGGGAATGTTGACTGCGCCTTCTTTGTGGCCGGCATTAAATTCCTGCGCCGTGCGCACATCAATCCAAACAGTTTCCCCGGCCGTTGCCAGTGCTGTGAACATCCACAAAGCAATCGTGTATAGTGCTTTCATAATGCCTCGCAAATCTTTGTTTGAACGAATGTTTGCCACGCCATGAATTCGTACGGCTGAGTGCAAAAGTTTCCATAACCGCAAGGTTATACTAAAGACTGAGCGTAACCAGCACAATCCCCGACAACTCGCACAAAGCGGCTCTTATCGGGGGTTCGTAAACTGAACATGACACAGAAGACGATCCGGATTTCACATGAGTAAAATGGACGCATTAAAAAGCATGACCGTGGTGGTTGCCGACACCGGCGACATTGAAGCCATCCGCCAGCACACGCCGGAAGATGCCACCACCAACCCTTCACTGATCCTGAAGGCGGCGGAACTGCCCTCATACTCCCAGTTAATTGACGACGCCGTACTGTGGGCCAAAGACAACGCCGGTGACGAAGATGTTATCACCGCCGCCGTGGATAAAACCGCCGTTGCTATCGGTACTGAAATTCTGAAACTGGTGCCCGGTCTTGTTTCTACCGAAGTCGATGCACGTCTGTCGTTCGATACGCAGGCCACTATCGCCAAGGCGCATAAGCTGATTGCACTGTACGCAGCGGAAGGCATCAGTAAAGACCGCATTCTGATTAAAATCGCTTCCACCTGGGAAGGTATTAAGGCAGCCGAGCAGCTGGAAAAAGAAGGCATTCACTGCAATCTGACGCTGTTGTTTAACTTCACTCAGGCGGTTGCCTGTGCCGAAGCCGGCGTCACGCTGATCTCACCGTTCGTGGGCCGTATTCTTGACTGGTACAAAGCCAACCAGCCGGATGCCGATTTTTCCGGCGATGCGGATCCAGGCGTGAAATCAGTGACAGAGATTTACAACCACTACAAAGCGCACGGCTACGATACAGTGGTCATGGGCGCCAGCTTCCGTAATCTGGGTGAAATTGAGTGTCTCGCCGGTTGCGACAAACTCACCATCAGCCCGGATTTACTGGCTCAACTGTCGGATTCCGACGCAGCGCTGCCGCAGCGACTGTCAGCCGCTGATGCTGTCGCGAACCATCCTAAATTCAGTGTGTCTGAAGCTCAGTTCCGCTGGGCAATGAACGAAGATGCCATGGCTACCGAAAAACTCGCTGACGGTATCCGTCGCTTTGCTCAGGATCAGGGTAAGCTTGAAAGCCTGCTGCGCGGGCGACTGGAGACACTGAGTTGATCGATCGCATACTGTCATTATTTAAAGAGCACGAGCCAGAGAAAGACGAATACGATATTTCCCTGGCTTGTGCGGCGCTGCTGGCGGAAGTCATGCACGCTGACCACACACTGGAAAAAGAAGAAGCGGAAGCGCTGCGTACAGTGCTGCGCAAGCTGTTTCCGATTACGGCGGACGAAGTAGACACCCTGCTCGCCCAGGCTGCCGCTCAGGTACAGAAATCCAACGACCTGTTTCAGTTCACCAAAATCATCAATGAGCAATTCTCCGCAGATGAAAAGGTGCGTCTGGTGCACGGTCTCTGGACTGTGGCTTACAGCGATTCCGAGCTGGATAAATACGAAGAGCATATGATCCGCAAGGTCGCTGATCTGCTGTACGTACCCCATTCTGACTTTATCCGCGCCCGCAACGAAGCCCGCGATGGATTGCCTCCCCACGTATGATTACTGAGCTGACCTCAGCCTTTGATGAACTTATGATGGCCCTGCGCGCACTGCGCCAGGCCATTATCGAGCAACAGCCACCGCATTGGTTACCGTTAACACCTCAGGAACAGGCCAGCGGAGCGCAGCCACTGAACATTCTGACGGACCTGATCACCGACGTCTGGTACCGCGATGGACAGGACGGGCGCGAAACCCGCAGCCGTCATGGCTTAGTGATGGTCAATGATGAGCTGGCCAGCCTCGCAGCTGTCGCCAACGAGGCCAAAGACACCTTCCGTGCTGCCGTTAAAGCAAGTCAGGATGAGCTGGAAAAAGACGATTTTAACGATGCTATCGCCGGTCTGGGCAAACACCACGGCAGCTTGCGGGAATCCCTGCACTTTGCCGGCCTGAGCCGGGTCCATCTGAAGCAATGCTACCGGCATCTGCCGCTACTGGATCATTGTCCGCTCAAGGTCGGTTTCAGCTGGTATGCGAACGGCCGCAGCATCCGCAGAATTTCCGTGACTGAGGCCCAGAGCAAGTTGCTGGAATTGGGTGAAGATAAGGTTCATATTCAGGTACAGCTGAATAAATTGAATCATTTACCACCTGGGCAGCAGCTGGCTCAGGTACAGACCCTGGCCCCTGTAGTGAGGGCAAACCTGGTGTACCCGGATACGGCCCCTCGCCCGCGACAGGCAATGAATGTCGCCCTGCCACTGATGTTACCGGGTCAGATATTGCCGGAATTCAACCAGATTGATACCCAGCCACCGGAGGGCCGGACACGACAGCGCCGCGGTGACCAGAAAGTATCCGATGAGCCCTGGCTGCCGTCTATCCGTGTGCATCTTTACGACGGCCAATGAAGGCACAAGAACGCTCAAGAGAAACGAAAAAAAGAAACGCTCGCCGGCGATATCAGGACATAAAAAAACCGCGGCCATGGCCGCGGTTTTTTTATTCCGTGCTGCGGAACCAGTTACAGGCTCAGGTCACGGTTACTGGCTTTAATGAACTCTTTCTTCAGATCTTCGTAGGTGTGGACCGCCGGAAACTGAGGGAACTCATCAATCACATTCTGTGGCGCATGGAACAGGATACCGGCATCGGCTTCTGCCAGCATGGTGGTATCGTTGTATGAATCGCCGGCCGCAATGGTGCGGTAGTAGATGGTTTGCAGGGCACGGATAGACTGGCGTTTAGGGTCAGCCTGACGCAGTTTATAGTCGGTAACACGACCTTCATCATCTGTGATCAGGCGATGACAGAATAGTGTCGGGAAGCCGAGCTGACGCATCAGCGGCTGAGAGAATTCATAGAAGGTGTCAGACAGAATGATCACCTGAAAACGCTCGCGCAGCCAGTCAACGAATTCACGCGCACCTTCAAGTGGCTTCAGGGTGGCAATCACGTCCTGAATATCCTGAATTTTGAGGTTGTGCTCATCCAGAATACGCAGGCGCTGCTTCATCAGCACATCGTAATCCGGGATATCGCGGGTAGTCGCTTTCAGCGCTTCGATTCCGGTTTTATTGGCAAACTCGATCCAGATTTCCGGAACCAGTACACCCTCAAGGTCAAGACACGCGATTTCCATGGAGACTCCAACAGACNGTTCANTAACTGGGCGCGTACTCTATAGCCATGACCGCCGGATGACAACAGAGCGACAGGGCAAAATACGGCAAACACCGGTTTTAAGATATATTAATATGACGTTTTATTATTATTTGACCTAAGTGGCCCGTGATAGGCTTAGGCGCTTAATAAAGTATGGGCAGCGCCTGCCGCTGACCCGGCACTGATACGAAAATCGACAGACACAGCAACCGGACAAACGCCATGACCAATAGCCTGGATTTCTCAGCGCTGAATGAAGAATACGCAGAGAAGCGCCCCAAAGACCTGATTCGCTACGCACTGGAACAGCACGATTCCATTGCCGTTTCTTTCAGCGGTGCAGAAGACGTCGTACTGATCGATATGGCCGTTAAAATCAAACCTGACGTGGATGTGTTCACGCTGGATACCGGCCGTCTGCACCCGGAAACGTATGAATTCATCGATGCTGTACGCAAACACTATGGCATTAAAATCGATGTCCGTACGCCGGAACAGCAGGCATTGCAGAATTTCGTGCGCGAAAAAGGCCTGTTCAGTTTTTATGAAGATGGTCACCAGGAGTGCTGTGGTGTGCGTAAGATCGCCCCACTGAAAGCCAAACTGGCTACGCTTGATGCCTGGATCACAGGCCAGCGCCATGATCAGAGCCAGACCCGCTCGGATGTGCCATTGGTTCAGGACGATACCAGCTTCGCTGGCGCTAACGACAGCCTGACCAAGTACAACCCATTGGCGAACTGGACCTCCGCACAGGTCTGGGAATACATCAAAGTCTTCGATGTGCCATACAACAGACTGCACGAACAGGGTTTTATCAGCATTGGCTGTCAGCCCTGCACCCGCCCTGTATTGCCGAACCAGCACGAGCGTGAAGGTCGCTGGTGGTGGGAAGGTTCCGGCCACAAAGAATGTGGCCTGCACGCCGGCAACCTGATCAGTAAAGGCTGATCAAAGCGAAGCCAGCTCATTAAAAAAGCCGCATTCTATGCGGCTTTTTTGTGAGTTTTTGTACGGTTGCTTTGTGCGGCTTTATTCTGTGGCTTTTTTGCGGATCGGCGACGTGACCAATACTGTTGAGCCCGAAGCTCAGTGCTCAGGAATCTCAACGCCTTCAAACAGCGCTGCAACTTCCTGTTTGTTGGTACACAGTGATGCCTTCTCAACCAGATCTTTGCTCAGATGCGGCGCAAAGGCTTCTATGAAGTCGTACATATAGCCACGCAGGAAAGTCCCCTTACGGAAGCCGATCTTAGTGATGCTAGGCTCAAACAACTGACTGGCATCCAAAGCTACCAGATCCGCGTCCTGCACCGCATCCACCGCCATGCTGGCGACGATACCAACACCGACCCCCAGGCGCACGTAGGTCTTGATCACGTCAGCATCTGCGGCGGTAAAGGCAACCCTTGGGGTCAGTCCCTTGCTTTTGAAAGCGTCATCGAGCTGAGAGCGCCCGGTAAAGCCAAACACGTAAGTGACTAACGGATATGCTGCCACCTGCTCCAGCGTCGGCGCTGGTGTCTGCGCCAGAGGATGATCTTTAGGCACCAGAATGCTGCGGTTCCACTTGTAACACGGCATCATCACCAGATCGCCAAACAGCTCCATGGCCTCGGTCGCAATAGCAAAATCGGTGGTGCCGTTCGCAGCCATCTCAACGATCTGCATCGGCGTACCCTGATGCATGTGTAATGACACGTCCGGATACTGCCCCATGAACTTACTGATAACACCTGGCAGCGCATAACGCGCCTGAGTGTGGGTCGTAGCAATCGACAGGCTGCCCTTATTTTCGTCACTGAATTCCTGAGCGACCTGCTTGATTCCCTCCACTTTACGCAGAATTTCACCAGCCACTTCCAGAATCGCCTCACCCGCCGGGGTAATGCGCGTCAAATGCTTACCGCTGCGGGCGAAGATTTCTACACCCAGCTCATCTTCCAGTAATCGTATCTGCTTACTGATGCCCGGCTGCGATGTGTAAAGCACCTGCGCCGTGGCGGACACGTTCAGATCATGATGGGCGACTTCCCAGATGTATCGCAATTGCTGCAGTTTCATAGATCCTCCGTGCCTGATCCAGGGTTCGATTCTTGCCTTTTGTTATAAAAATATAAACAAATATTCTTTTCCAGAATAGATGGCAGGCTCTAAATTAACCGTTCTTAGAGCATCAAGTGATAGTTTAGACCATATTTCATGGATATTTTGTTATATATAGCAGCTGGGGCCGGTGTTGGCCTGATCGTCGGTATCACGGGCATCGGTGGCGGTGCCCTGATGACTCCCCTGTTGCTGTTGTTTGGCTTTCCGCCTCAGGTCGCAGTCGGTACAGACCTGATGTACGCTGGCCTGACCAAAGCCGGCGGTGCGCTGAGCCACCACCGTCAGACCCATGTCCGCTGGGCAGTGGTTAAATGCCTGGCGATAGGTAGCATACCTGCTGCTCTGCTGACCGGCCTGAGCCTTCGTTACCTGTTTGAACACCCGGAACACTACAGCCACCTGCTACGTAATGCGCTTGGTATCATGCTGTTACTGACCGCTGTGGTCATCCTGTTCCGCAACCAGATCGCCCGCCTGACCAGCCGTGGCGATGCCCAGAAATGGCTTCCCTACCGCCCGGCCGCAACTGTCGCCATGGGCGTCTTTCTCGGTGTCTTTGTTACCCTGTCGTCCGTGGGCGCGGGCGCCATCGGCACAGCGATATTAATGCTGCTATACCCGGCCCTGAAATCGACCAACATTGTCGGCACAGACATCGCTCATGCGGTTCCGCTGACCCTGTGTGCCGGTTTTATTCATATGTATCTGGGCAATGTCGATTTTGCTCTGCTGGCATCACTGCTGATAGGTTCACTGCCGGCAATCCATCTCGGCAGCAATATCAGCCGCCATGTTCCGGAACAGCTGTTGAAAACCGGGTTGGCCAGTTTGCTGATGGCTTTAGGGGCAAAATACGCCTTCTTCTGATAAATCATCGCGTCAGACAGTTAAGTCACCCCAAAAAATCTGCGTCTTTGTCGCCTCAGGCTAAGCTCTCCCTATCGACAGAGGAGATATTCAGTGAGCGCAACAGAAACACTAACCCTGGATCAGGTGGCAGAATTTTTAGCGATGAAACCCGTAACTATTAAACGTTACGTGCGTGAAGGGCTGCTGGACGGCAAAGAAGAGAATGGCCATCTGGTGTTTGAACCAGAGAAAGTAAACCGCTTCAAAGAGCTGCAGGCGCGTCTGCGCTGAGCGAAGGTACGGCAGCTCCCTCTATTTCTGCCGTATCATTCATGTCAGGCCACTTATACCAGGCCGTCTATACCAGGCCGTCTATACCAGGCCGTCTATATCAGGCCGTCTATATCAGGCCATTCCTGGCCGGGGCCAAACAGATCGGTTGTCTGGCCCTCAAGACCCGCTGCCCCATTACATTCACCCGCAACTTCACCAAGCCAGACTGCCATACGCATGCCAAGCTGCTGCAGTATCCAGCGAGCAAATTCTGGCGCATCCGTATTCGCCGGCGTATGAATAAACAGCCACGGCTGTTTACCCTGGCTCAGCCATTCACTCAGCTTGCCCGACCACTGCTGCAAATAGCGCATATTCTGCGGCCAGTCAGAATGACCGATAAAACGAATGACCGGGTTGTTTCCGGTTGATACCGGATGTACAGGAAATCTCGGCTTTTTGCGCTGACCTTAAAGCACATGAGGATCCGTACTGACATCAGCAAACAGGCCGCGGGAATCAAACACCACACGGTCAGCCTGATGATCCGCCAGCAAACGCAATAATGCCGCCTCGTTGTCTGCTTTATCAAAAAATGCCGCGTGCCGTACCTCGACCGAAACAGGCACCGTCGTCAGCGCCTGCAGCTGCTGCAACACCTTAGCGAGTTGCGGCAGAGCAGAAGGCCCGAAGCGCCCGGGCAGCTGCAGCATCAATAAACCGATACTGTCGCCCATTATCTGCAGAAATTGCCTGAACTCTGTCGCGCCAGCCAGTGCAGCAGCCATGTCTTCCGCCTGACTGATGGTTCGGGGGATCTTGAACGAAAAGCGGAAATTATTGGCGGCCATGGCCTTCCAGCTGCGGGCACGATCTGCTGACGGCAGGCCGTACAGTGTCGTGTTGCCTTCGATGGCATTGAACACCTGACTGTACTGACTCAGGGCATCCGCTGCTTTTACGTCCGTCCGTAAAAGTCCACCACGCCATTCTTTCATGTACCACATAGGCAACCCGATACGCAGATTGCTGATATCAATCAGTTCTGTAGGCAACATTGGTCGCGTCTGTGATGTGCAAGAGGAGATTCATTTGTCATAATCGGGCATTATTCTATCAGATACTGATCCGCATTATTTTCAGGACTCCTAATGACAGACAAGCGCGTAGAAAACCTCAATATTGAGTCAATCGTTCCGCTGATCACCCCTGACCAGCTCAAAGCCGAAATGCCGGTTTCCGAAGAAGCTGTACAGACCATTCAGAAGGGTCGTCAGGTCATCCGCGATATTCTCGACCGTAAAGATCACCGTATTTTTATGGTGATTGGCCCCTGCTCCATCCATGATGTTGATGCAGCCAAAGATTATGCCCAGCGCCTGAAAGCCCTGGCCGATGAAGTCAGTGACACCATTTATCTGGTTATGCGCGTGTACTTTGAAAAACCACGCACAACTGTGGGCTGGAAAGGTCTGATTAACGACCCGTACATGAACGATACCTTCAAGATTCAGGACGGTCTGCACATCGCCCGCCGTCTGCTGCTGGATCTGGCAGAAATGGGCCTGCCGCTGTCCACTGAGGCACTGGACCCTATCTCGCCACAGTACATTCAGGATCTGATTTCCTGGTCTGCCATTGGCGCGCGCACCACGGAATCCCAGACTCACCGTGAAATGGCCTCCGGCCTGTCCTGCGCTGTTGGTTTCAAAAACGGTACTGACGGCAGCCTGACTGTAGCGACTAACGCACTGATGTCTGTTGCTAACCCACACCGTTTCCTGGGTATTGATACCGCAGGCGCCGTGGCTATCGTAACCACTCAGGGCAACCCATACGGTCACGTGGTTCTGCGTGGCGGTGGCGGTAAGCCAAACTACGATTCCGTGAATGTTTCACTGGCGGAAGAAGCACTGGCCAAAGCCGATCTGGCTAAAAACATCATGATCGACTGCAGCCACGAAAACTCCAGCAAAGACCCTGCACTGCAGCCATTGGTCATGGACAACGTGACCAACCAGATTCTGGAAGGCAACGAATCCATTATTGGTCTGATGGTAGAGTCCAACATCAAACACGGTCGCCAGAACATTCCGGCCAACCTGGATGATCTTGAATACGGTCTGTCAGTGACTGACGGCTGTATCAGCTGGGAAGAAACCGAAACTGCCGTGCGTAAAATGCGCGACAAGCTGAAAGACATCCTGCCAGCTCGTACTAAGTAAGTACGGTTTNGCANACAAAAAAGCCCGCANTATGCGGGCTTTTTTGTGTCTGGCTGTCNTCTNAANATAAGACCTGATCANNAANCCTGATANTCAGAANTCACTGTCATNNTCANNNATCNNNNTCATCCTCNTCGTCGANATCATCCCATTCAGTNTCCCATTCGTCGTCACCGAAATCGTCCTGNGTTTCGCCATCATTAACCAGAAATTCACGACGCTGCTGATANGCACTGCGCAGGAAGGTATAACGATCACCACTGATCAGCTTCTCGGCNTCCAGCAGACTGGCGCGAGTGTTAGCCGCCCAGAGTGCATACATTGCGCCGTGAGCTTTCGCATCATCGCCCACATCACTGATNCCGACACCATANGCAAAGTCNCCGGCNGTACCGGTNGCATCCCGCAGGTTGCTNGGCCCTAAAAACGGCAGCACCAGATACGGNCCNGTGCCTACNCCCCAATAACCCAGCGTTTGNCCGAGATCTTCATTGTGCTTTGACAGACCGATATGGGTCGCCACATCAAATACGCCAAAAAANCCCACCGTGGTATTAATCAGGAAACGCGCGGTGTCTGATGCCGCCTGGCCGAGCTTGAGCTGGCCAATATCATTGGCAACCACCATGACGTCGCCGAGATTGGAAAAGAAATTGGATACTGANCTCTGAACCGGTACCGGAGTAATGCTGCGGTAGCCCTGAGCCACTGGCTTGAGCGCGTATTTATCCACCACTTCGTTGAAGGCGAAGACTTTGCGGTTNAACCCTTCCCAGGGATCAGGATCGCTGGNTTCTTCTGCCATTGCGCTGAAGCTTAAGAAAAAAATGGTCAGGAGTGCCGGTACACGCATGCTGTTTCCCGCAAATTAGTTCAATGGAGTCAGTGCCGCTGAGCAGCANGACATACCGTGATTGTTATTTATCCAACGCCATTAAAATTGAAATAGCCATTAAAGCCAAATATTACCACTGGAGCGGACTATTGCCCCAGTGGCAACAAAGCCGGTTACAGGTCGCGGATTTCCAGCCAGCGCCTGTTCAGGCGTTTCAGCGACACCGGCTCCCGCGTCCCTAACGGTTGCGCGAACAGCGACACCCGCCATTCCTCCAGCAGCCAGCCAAACTCACGGATCTCAGGATGCTCATCAATATTGATACGCTTCAGCACATCCATATACGGCCCCCACAGGGATTCAAACTCAGCCATAGACTGACGATCGCGCGGCAGATTCCCCTGCAGTTTCTCGATACGATATTCCATCGCTTTAAGATAACGGGTATAGCATTGCAGCTGCTCCCAGGGTTGCTCCAGCATAAAGCCACGATGCAGCAGGCGTTCCAGATGCGCCTTAATATCACTGTAGGCCATGGCGCGGTCGAGGGAAACGGAACCACTCAGATTCTTCAGAATTTTATGCCGCAGCTCCAGCCAGCCAGCAAATTCATTGATCAGCTTTTCCGCCTGATCGACTAATTCGCTGCGGCGGGCCATCCGCGCCTGAAACTCAGACTGAGTCATCGGCAACGCCTCCCCTTCCGGCACAAAAACCAGCATAAAGGAGGCCTCACCAATGTCATCGGTCAGTTCCTGCTGCGTCCCCATGCCTTTCGCCATCAGCCACTTATTCGCCAATTTTTTCTGAACCAGGCTTTTGATCATGCGTTCCTGTTCACTCAGCGCATTGCGGAACAGGCGGTTTATTCCCCGCCGATGTTCACTGCGGGCAAGGCTTTCATTGGCTTCAACCGTGAGGTCCACACGCCCGCCCTGCACTTTCAGACACGGGAATGCCCGGACCGGCAGGCCGTTAAGATCACTCTGAATACTTTCTGGCAGATCGCCGAAGTTCCATTCTTTGACATCCTGCAGCTGATAATCACCATGGGTCAGGGTCTGAACCTGCTGCTGGCCGGCATCCTTCCAGTGTTCTTTCAGAGCCACCAGATCGCGTCTCTGATCCAGCACTTTACCGTCCGACATAACGCGGATATTCATCTGCAGATGAGCCGGCAATTCAGTCTGCGTCAGTTCATGAATTTCAATAGGAGGTCGCTGATTACGGTTCAGAAAGTTCAGCAACTGCGAATAAAGCCCACCATTTAACGGACCACACTGCTGCAGAAACGCTTCTGCAGTGTTCGGTACCGGGACGAAATTTTTACGCACCGCTTTGGGCAGACCTTTAATAATGGCGACGACTTTATCGCTGATAAAACCCGGTACCAGCCATTCAACCCGGCCTTCAGGCACCTGCTGCAACATCGCGACCGGCACGCTCAGGGTGACACCATCGTCATCAGCGCCGGGGGCAAAGCTGTAGCTGAGCGGAAAGGCCATACCCTGCCATTCCAGTTCCGCCGGGAAATCACTGGCACCTATGCCTGACGCTTCCGGACTCAATAACTGTTCGCGGGTAAAAAACAGTGCCTGTTTCTGCTCTTTTGTTGCTTTCTCATACCAGCGCTCAAGGTGACGCTGAGATACAAACTCCTGTGGCAGACGCGCGGAATAAAAAGCTGCCTGCCAGTTATCATCAATAACCAGGTCCCGGCGACGGGCCTTTTCTTCATATTCAGTGACTTCTTTCAGCAACTTAATATTGTGCTGATAGAAATCCAGTTTACTGTGCAGATTCTGTTCAACCAGCGCTTCCTGAATAAACACAGTGCGCGCTTCTTCAGGATGGGTCATTGCATAATTCACGCGTTTACGTGGATTCACCACCAGTCCATACAAAGTGCTCTGCTCAAACGCCGTTACCTGACCGCGCTGTTTATTCCAGTGCGGTTCAAAGTATTGAAACTTCAGCAGCGGCTTGCCAATTTCTTCCAGCCACTCAGGTTCAATTTTTGCCACGGTGCGGGCGAACAGTTTACTGGTTTCAACAAGCTCGGCCGCCATCATCCACTTTGGCTTCTTCTTGTACTGACCGGATGCCGGGAAAATAAACAGTTTGCGGTTGCGCGCGCCAAGATACTCCTGGCCTTCCGATTTGAAACCGATCTGCGACAGCATGCCTGCCAGCAGAGATTTATGAATATCGTCATAAGATGCCGGTTCGCTGTTTTCTTTCAGCCCCAGCTCTTTGCCGAGCAAATGCAATTGGCGGTGAGTGTCACGCCATTCACGCATGCGCATAAAGGATAAAAAGTGTTTAGCACACCATTTACGGATCTGGTTCTGCGACAACTCCTGACGTTCAACTTCATAAGCCTGCCACAGATTCACCAGGGTCAGAAAATCGGATTCTTCATGGCGCCACAGGCGATGTTTTTCATCCGCCTGTTGCTGTTTATCCTGGGGACGATCGCGTGGATCCTGTACGGACAGAGCGGCAGCGATGACCAATACTTCTTTCAGCGCATGGCGTTTCTTTGCTTCCAGCAGCATGCGGGCAATGCGTGGATCTACCGGTAAGCGCGCCATGGCGACACCGGTGTCCGTCATATTGCCTTTATTGTCGACGGCTTCCAGCTCCTGCAGCAGAGTGAAGCCATCTTTAATAAAACGTTCGTCCGGCGGGTCGATAAATGGAAAATCCTGCAGCCTGCCCAGTTTCAGATGCAACATCTGCAGGATAACTGCCGCAAGGTTAGTACGGCGGATTTCCGGGTCGGTAAATTCATCACGACCAAGAAAATCACTTTCTTCAAACAAGCGGATGCACACACCGGGAGCCGTACGACCACAGCGGCCAGAACGCTGATTGGCACTGGCCTGAGAAATCGCTTCCACCGGCAAGCGCTGAACCTTAGAACGATAACTGTAACGACTGATACGGGCGACACCGGAATCGACTACATAGCGGATACCCGGAACGGTTAACGATGTTTCCGCCACGTTGGTGGCCAGTACCACCCGGCGACCACCATGGGGCTTAAAAATACGCTGCTGATCCGAACCGCTTAAGCGCGCGTAAAGCGGCAGAATATCGGTGGCCGGAATCTGTTCACGGCGCAAATATTCGGCACATTCGCGGATCTCACGTTCCCCCGGCAAAAACACCAGCACATCGCCGTGCTGACCATTTTTACGATCCTCATTGCGCAGCTCTGCCAGTGCCTCGGAAATACCTTCAAATACTGTGCGATCGTCTTCTTCGTCAGATTCGCGCACCAGCGGACGGTAGCGGACTTCTACCGGGAAAGTACGGCCGGATACTTCAATAACCGGCGCCGGCTTACCATCGGCACCAGCAAAATGTTGAGAGAAACGTTCAACATCAATGGTGGCCGAAGTAATAATGATTTTGAGGTCCGGGCGCTTAGTGGTGAGCTGTTTTAAATAGCCCAGCAGGAAGTCGATATTAAGACTGCGTTCGTGCGCCTCGTCGATAATGATGGCATCGTATTCATTTAAAAAACGATCACGCTGCGTCTGCGCCAGCAGAATGCCGTCAGTCATTAATTTGATACGACTGTGATCTGCAGTCTGATCAGTAAAGCGCACCTGATAACCAACTGCGTCACCCAGGTTCGAACCCAGCTCTTCGGCTATTCGCTGGGCGACAGCCCGGGCAGCAAGACGGCGCGGCTGTGTATGACCAATACGGCCTTTAATTCCTAACCCGGCTTCCAGACAAATTTTAGGTAACTGCGTGGTTTTACCCGAGCCGGTTTCACCGGCGACCACAACCACCTGGTGATTCTGAATGGCCTGCAGAATTTCTTCCCGCTTGCCGCTGACCGGCAAACTTTCCGGATAACTTATGCGGAGTTCTGCACTTCTTGCCTGCACAATCTGCTGGCTTTTCTGCACCCGATTCAACAGCTTTTCCAGATGCTGTTCAAAGGGTTTTTCCTGCTCAGTCAGATCGCGGATCTGTTTGATCTGGCGGCGCAGGGGAAACTGATCCTTCAGCAGACACTGATCAACGGCTTTGTGCAGCGCTTTCCATTCAGGTGCTGTGGTCTCAGGTTTCTGTTGTTCAGAACTCAATGGTTTCTCCGTTTCATAATCTCAAAACAAAAACGCCCCGTATCCGAAAATACAGGGCGTTTCTGGTCAGGACTGCGGATCAGCTTTCTTTTGCAAGCTCCTGATCACGCAGTTCCCGGCGCAGGATTTTACCCACGTTAGTTTTAGGCAGCTCATCGCGGAACTCGATATACCGCGGCACCTTGTATGCGGTCAAGTTTTCACGGCAGAACTCTTTGATCTCCGCAGCTGTCAGGTTTTCGTTTTTCGATACGACGAAGACCTTAACCGCTTCCGAACTCTTGGCATCCGGCACGCCAATGGCCGCCGCTTCCAGAATATCCGGGTGAGACACCACCACATCTTCGACTTCGTTCGGGTAAACGTTGAAGCCGGAGACGATGATCATGTCTTTTTTACGGTCGACGATTTTCATGTAGCCGTCTTCCGAGATAACGGCCATGTCGCCGGTTTTCAGCCAGCCGTCGTCGGTAATGGTTTCAGCGGTTGCTTCCGGACGCTGCCAGTAACCTTTCATCACCTGCGGGCCTTTCACACACAGTTCGCCTGGCTGGCCAATCGGTTGCTCTACACCATCATCGTCCACAACTTTACAGGCCGTGCTGGAAACCGGCATACCGATGGTGCCCAGTTTAACGTAGCCAGGTGGGTTAAACGAAACCACGGGAGAGGTTTCTGTCATGCCGTAACCTTCCGCCACTTCACAACCGGTAATGCTCTTCCATTGGTCTGCAGCGTCTTTGGTCAGCGCCATACCACCGGAAATAGTCAGTTTCAGCTTGCTGAAATCCAGCGCACGGAAGGTTTCGTTACCGCATAGGGCAACAAACAGCGTATTCAGACCAACGAAGCCGCTGAACTCATTGGTTTGCAGGGTTTTAATAAAGCCTGGAATATCACGCGGGTTCGGGATCAGTACCGAGTGGTTACCAGTATGCAGCAGCACCATGCAGTGCACAGTAAACGCGTAAATATGATACAGAGGCAGCGGTGCAATGACCGTCTCTTTGCCTTCATCGAGGATCATATTAAACAGGCCGTGGCACTGCATCATATTAGAAATCAGGTTGCGATGAGTCAGCATGGCACCTTTGGCAACACCCGTGGTGCCACCGGTGTACTGCAGAACCGCAACGTCATTGCGATCAACCTTTGCCGGTGTAAAGGATTTTCCGCCACCCAGTGACAACGCCTTACGCAGAGGCACAACGCCTGGAATATTCACTGACGGTACTTCTTTTTTTACGTACTTCAGCACGCTGTTAATCAGCAGGCGCTTAACCGTGCCATGCATATCGCCGACATTGGTGATAATAACGTGTTTGATGCCGGTATTAGGCAATACGGCTTCCGCTTTGTCTGCCATATTAGCCAGCACAACCAGCGCTTTGGCACCGGCATCGTTAAACTGGTGTTCCATCTCACGCTCGGTGTACAGCGGATTGGTATTTACCACCACCATGCCTGCGCGCATTGCACCAAAGACAACGATTGGGTATTGCAGGATATTGGGCAGCTGAATGGCGATACGGTCACCCGGCACCAGAGTGGTTTCATTTTGCAGGTAGGCAGCAAATGCCGCACTTTGCCGATCAAGTTCTGAATAGGTCAGAGTCTGGCCGAGACAGCTGAATGCAGGCCGGTCAGCAAAGCGTTTAACGAATCCATTAAAAATATCGACTACAGATTCATACTTATCCGGATCAATGTTGGCCGGATAATTCTCCGGGTAACGTTCCTGGAAGAATTCGAGATTCATACCGCCTCCTGAGTACCCTGGTTATCAATTTTATACAGGGTGGGTGAATAAGACTGACCACCGCTCCCCAACGACGGTCAAAATCGCAGCCGGAGTTTACCCGTTTTCACAGAATCCAGCAAAACTGAGCATTAGCCTGTTTACAAATCCTCACATACCACGCAATCTGAGCCTGAATCCAGGCAAAACCCGGTAAATCCCGCCAAGGCTGATCAGATAATGGACAAGACAACAATAAAAGCGCTCGACGGCAGCACCTTTGATGTGTGGATTTTCTGTCACGCAAAACCCAAAGCCACTATTCAGATTCTGCACGGAATGGCTGAGCACTGCCTGCGTTATCAGGCGCTGGCTGAGATGCTGCGGAATGAGGGGTATCGGGTGATCATGCACAATCATCGCGGCCATGGTGAGCGACGCCCTGTCGGCCACTATGCCGACAGCCGTGCTGGCGCTCCGGGTGGCTGGGATCTGCTGCTGGATGATGTTTTACGTGCTCAGGACGCCCTTTGTGGCAGCGAACCGCGTATTTTACTTGGTCATTCGATGGGGTCGTTTATTGCCCAGGCCTGGGCCATGCGTTATGGCGAAAAACTGGCCGCCCTGATTCTGTCCGGGTCAAACAGTCAGCCGGCATTTATGCTGAATGCCGGTCTCACATTGGCGAAACTGATGAAAGCCGTACGCGGCGGACGCCACCCGTCTCGCACCATGGATACCCTGTCGTTCGGCAGTTTTAACCGTGCCTTCCGCCCGCCCCGTACCGATTTCGACTGGCTCAGCCGTGATCATCAGCAGGTCGATGCCTACATTGCCGATCCTCAGTGCGGACATCTGTGCACGCTGCAGATGTGGTGCGATATGTTAACCGGCATCAAAAGCATCAGCGGCACAGAAAATCTGAAAATAATCCCAACACAATTACCCCTGTATATATTCGGTGGCGATCACGATCCGGTCGGGCGCATGGGGGCCGGACTTAAAACCCTGTCACAACAGTATCAACTCAGCGGTCACAATCAGGTCACGCTTAAGTTGTATGCTGAGGGGCGTCATGAAATGCTGAATGAAACCAATCGCGAAGAGGTCTGCACAGATCTGCTGAATTGGCTGAACACACTCTTTGAGAACAATACGACGGAGCCGTATGAACACCATCACCAACCGCACATTTGACGAAATATCCGTTGGCGACCGCTGCGAACGCCACCACACAGTTACAGAACAGGATCTGATTCTGTTTGCTGCTGTTTCCGGCGACCACAATCCACTGCACCTGGATGCCGCCTACGCAGCCACCACGCAATTCAAAGGACAGATTGCCCACGGCATGTTCACCGGAGCACTGATTTCTGCCGCCCTGGCTATGGACCTGCCAGGTCCAGGCACCATCTACCTCGGCCAGAATCTGTCGTTCCGTAAACCGGTCATGCTCGGCGATGAGCTCACCGTTGTCCTCGAAGTTGCCAGCAAACACGACAGCAAGCCTGTGGTTACCCTGAACTGTACCGTAACCAATCAGGACGGCAAAAAAGTGGCCACTGGCGAAGCAACCGTGATGGCTCCGGTTGAGAAAATGACGGTCGAAGCACCGGCGTTGCCTGCCATCAGCGTCGGCTGATACCCGCCTCCTTGCGCACATAAAAAATCGGTCTTCGACCCATTGCTGTCCCACAAATTTCTATTAAAGCATTTTCGAAAAATGTCAGGCCCCTTGTCCTCATAGAGGGGCCTTACCCCTCTCGCCGGACGGGCTACCTCCCCGCTTCGCGCTTTCTGGCTCGT
>PAJK01000065.1 GCA_002706025.1 Oceanospirillaceae bacterium | reverse complement strand
TCAGGAACTCATTTTTCAGGATTCCGTTCACCCGTTCCGCCAGTGCGTTTTGATAGCAGTCGTAACCATCCGTCATTGAGGAGGCGATACCATTGCTCTCCAGTATTTCACGGTAATGGGCCGAGCAGTACTGCAATCCGCGATCAGAGTGATGAATAAGTGGCTTATCTGTTAGCCGGTTTGATATAGCCTCACTCAGAGCCTGACTAACCGATTCAGCTTTCATGTCGTCACTTAAATGGTAACCCATGATCTTCCTTGATCCTGCATCCGTCACCAACGACAGGTAATGGACGCCTTCAGCACTTTCCAGGTAAGTAATATCACTCACAAAAGCCTGTTCTGGCTCCGTTATCGTGAGCTGCTGATAGAGGTTCGGTGATTTTCGCATCCAGTGCTTGCTATGCGTTGTTTTCCGGTATTGCCGGCGTGGATAGACCAACAGTCGGTGCTGGCGTAGCAGATCGAACAAGCGATCTCTGCCAAGTTTGATATTCCAGCGTTCCAGATCATCCTGAAGCAGGTGATGAAGCTTACGTGTGCCGACCTTCGGCAACGAGCGGCGCCATGCTTTCACCTGCTCAACTACCGGTTCAAGTACCAGGCTTCTCGCTTTATCTCGCTGCTCTTTCTGGTAAATAGCCTGCCGGGATATACCCAGCAAGCGGCAGCTTCTGGCCAGGCTTATTCGTCCTTGGACCTGAGATGATCTGGCAATGAGTCTAAGAACTTTTTTCGGAAGGAGGTCCCCTTTATCTCATCGACCTTCTTAATCGTCTCTTCAAGCAGGTAGGCATAATCATCTTTATCCCGAAGTTCTCGTTCGAGTCTTTTGATCTTTTGTTCTGGAGTTTCTTTGTTCATGGTGCGCCCTGAAGATGCATTCCAGTTGAGCGTACCATGTTTCCGGAGCCAGACGAGAACAGTACTCCTCCCCTGAATACCATAATGAGCCTGGGCTTGTTTGTAGGTCATTTCGCCTTTTTCTACCTGATCGACAACCGATAGTTTAAAGGCAAGTGAATAATCACGTTGAGTGCGCTTTTTACCTGTATGGATAGCTGATCCCATAAATAAGTCTCCTGGGTGTCAACTTATTTCAGGACGGGTCATTGGATTACTTTAAACCCAGCAAAAAGGGCCGGAAATTATACAGAACCCCGCTACACAATACTCAGCTGGAAACAAGCGCTGTGTATTATTCATTACTTTCAGGATATACCCGATATTCATGAAGTAGAGGCATTCCTCGAAGAAGAGTTTGACTACTGGTTTAACCAGCCAGTGCTACGCAAAACTCACCCTGTATTTGTAAAGTACCTGTACTACAAAACACATACTCCCTATAGCCCGAATATGGCTATGTTGGGCGACAGAGCTATGGACAGCTATACAACTTATGATGCAATGAATAATGATTGCTGGCATACACCTCTGGCTGATGAGAGGGCACTACTCGAACAACTGGGGGTCGATTTATACAACCGGTCCGAATACAAAGAAAAGTTTCCCACACCATTTTGGATAGATCCAGATGAAGGCCGGGGTGTTGTAAAACAACATGAAGAAGAGGAATCCTGATGGCAAATCTGATACCCGTTATTGGTTGTCTTGTTACAGTTAATGAGCGCGTAGGATATGTAAGTGGAAACCAGTTCGCCAAAGACACAAGCAAAGTAGATGTTTTATGGCAACCTGGTCGCGATACCTCCACCGTACCCTTAGACCTGCTGCAGTCAGCATTCAAAATGGGAATGGAAGTTGAGCACAAGCCAGATTCTGCAGCGCAAAAGAGCCTGGGCTACGGCACCGTTCTGAAAACCCGTGAAATTGCAGGCTTCCAGCAACTTCTGGTCGAATTTCCTGAGAGTAGCGCAAAGCATTGGCTTCCTTTTGAGCGCTTAGCATATGTCCAATCCACTCAGCACAGATTCGTTGTGGGCAATACAGGCTCTGACGATTCAGCAGAGCGATTTCGCCTGAAGTTTCTTGCTCACACTATCGAAAACTGGAATGAAAATACCGGAGCTTTATCACATCTGGGAATTGACCCACTACCTCATCAAATTGACTTAGTTCATAAAATACTGAATCACGGCAATCGTAACTGGTTGATTGCCGATGATGTAGGTTTAGGTAAAACCATTGAAACAGGAATGCTCATTAAAGCGCTTATACAGCGCGACCTTGCCAGCAGAATTCTGATTATTACGCCAGCAGGCCTGACCAGACAATGGAAAGAGGATGAGCTGTACGGAAAGTTCAAATTGGGTGAATTTAAAATCTATGGTGAAAACTTTACGATTGATACTCCCCGGGACTGGTATGGATACAATAACGTTATTGCTTCAATCGATCGACTCAAAGAACCGGAACATCTCGATTCCATTATGCAGGCAGATAATTGGGACCTAATTATCTTTGATGAGACACACCGGCTTAGCAGAACCTTATACGGTAATACCTATGAGGAATCGCAACGCTACAACCTTGCTCGAAAATTACGCAAGAAAACAGATTCCTTAATACTTCTGAGTGCCACTCCCCATCAAGGTAAAGAGGATAAATTCCATGCCCTTCTTCATCTGTTAAGACCCGAACTCAAAGACAAAATAGACACGCTGGAACTGAACCCGCAAATCCTGAATGACATGATGCTGCGTAACAACAAAGCCGATGTTACGGATAAGGATGGTAAATTTATTTTCGTAGGAAAAAGAACACATGCCATCCGCGTTGAAATTAACGACGAAGCCAAAGACTTTGACCAGGCACTGCAAAGCTACCTGAAGCAAGGTTATGCACAAGCACGCCAGCTAGGCAAAGCAGGCAACGCAATCGGCTTTGTAATGACAGTCTACCGCAAGTTGGCAGCCTCAAGTGTCCAGGCTATTTATAACTCACTTGTTCGACGCAAGGCGCGTTTAGAAGGCATGATTTCCGGTGAAATTGAATACGCAAAAGAAGATGAGCGATATGCAGGCGAGTTTGAAGAAATTTCTATCAGTCAAACTGATGATGAGTTCTTCGCAGGTGAGCTTCCGCTACTGGAAGAACTGATTGAGCGTTGCCAACGATTGATACCACACGACAGAAAGCTCAAAGAGTTTATGAGCTCCATGTTACACAGCATCCTGAATGAGTCGCCCAATGAGAAGGTATTAATCTTTACCGAATATCGATCAACTCAGGACTATATTCAACAAGCTTTAGCTCAAAAATTTGGAGTTGATAAAGTTGAACTCATCAATGGTTCGATGAAAGCCATCGACCGCCGGGAGGCAATAAAGCGCTTTGAAGGCAACGGCCAGTTTCTTATTTCTACAGAAGCAGGCGGTGAAGGTATCAACCTTCAGAGCCAGTGCCACATCATGGTAAATTATGATTTACCATGGAACCCGATGCGTCTGGTTCAACGCATTGGGCGTCTTTACCGTTATGGGCAAAAGAAAGTAGTGTTGGTTTTTAATATACACTCCCCTACTACGGCAGACGAGAAAATCATCAGTCTCATGTATGAACGTATCAATCAGGTTGTAAAAGACCTTGCGACGGTGGGAGACGAATACAATGAGCGGTTAGGTGATGACATTCTTGGCCAGGTAGCTGACTTAGCCGACATGGAAACCATCCTTAATGAAGCTCCTGAAAACAACATCAACCGTACTCAGGAACGGATTAACGATGCTTTATTTCGGGCTAAAGATGCCGCTAACAAGCAACGGGACCTGTTTGAAAATGCATCCAGCTACAACCCTGAAAACCGACTTGATACCTTTGAGCCATCTAAGTTTCATATTTACAGCTTCGTAGAAGGGATGTTTGGCTACCTGAACATAGAGATTGTTGAAAAAACCAATGCCAGTGAAGTTTGGCATGTTCGACTACCGGAGAACCTGATGGAAAAACTGGGTGTCAGACGATCGCGCTGGTCTTTCACACTAAATGATATTATTGCTGCTCAGAGAGCTGACATTGAAATTTTGGATATGGATCACTTCTTAATGCAACATTTCATTAAAGAAGCTAAGTCCTATACGTTTAGTGGACAAACTGCCGTCATTCAATACCCAGACTCAGATGGGGCGGTCATTGCCTCTGCTTATTTGCGCTGGCAAAACGATTGCGGAAAACGACAAAAGCAAGAGTTTATAACCTGGGTTATACAATCAGATGGTTCGATTAAGATCAACCCCAGCGAGCTTTATGAACTGACAGCCGTACCACTGGCCAATGGAACATACAGCAGCACGTCGGAAAAGAACAAGCAAACAATAATTCGCTTCCAACAGGCTGCAGGAAGACGGCTCACTGAGCTAAGTAACAACTGGCTTCAACCAGACAATGTTGAACTGATCTCTGCCGGGTGGTTTGAAGTTGAGTAATAGTTGTCTTTACAAATACATGCCGTACAGAGATGAATTTTTCAGTAATTTCTACCTGCGCTGCACTCCACGTAGCGCTTTGAACGACCCGTTTGAATTACGTCCATCCAACAAATATATGTTTGACCACAGGTTGGATATTCATGCCCAGCTTGAGATGACGCCAGAAACAGAGGTCAGCGAAGAACTATTTGACTTCAACTGTGGGTTTTTAAAGCGAGCTTTCAAAAAAATGGGCATCTCCTCCTTCTCTGAAACCTACGATAACCTGCTTATGTGGAGTCATTACGCAGACAACCATCGAGGAATCGTGGTTGCCTTCGATACCACACATGACTTTTTCAAAGAAGACGGTAGTAAATCCCGTCAACTGGGCCGGGTTCATTACCGTAAAGACAGAATGAAAGCCATCCCCCAGAAATTGCAGAACGGCTTTCATATGGCTGACAATACCCGAATCTATTTCGAGAAGTCTGACGAATGGATCTATGAAAAAGAACATCGCCTGCTCAATGACCTTTACCAAGCAGATGCAACGCTGTGCACTCCGGAATACTATGATAAACAACTGCGGCACAAGTACCCGGGTTACCAGCCGGAGGCAGTTAGTGACAAACTGGTATCGATCACTGACATCGGAGACAAATACTACGACGCCTCTGATCCCGATGTTATCTGTATGCTCCAGGTTCCGCCCGAATGCATTCTCTCAGTGATATGTGGAACAAACATGCCGGATGAACAGAAGGAGATAGTTCGGCTGCACGCCCAATTTTTGGGATACAGCTACTACGAGGCTGTTCCAGACTCAGACGAGTACAAACTTAATTTTGTTCAGCCAGAGTGAAAAAGACCTGCAAAACATTTTCAGTACATTACGATGGTTCTGTAACAGGTAGATTGATGGATAAATTATGAGCTACAACAAGCCCTGGCTAAGCGTTAGTGAGCAGATAGATAAACTTCAGGTGCAAGGTCTGGAAGTCACTGACAAGCCACGAGCAGAACTTACCCTGCGCCGTATCGGATACTATCGATTGAGTGGCTATTGGTACCCATTTAGAGAGCGCTCTGGTCTAGCCTGCTCTGTTCCTGAAATCGCAGGAAAACCATCTAAGAAGGACAAGAAAGTTCAGACATTCCCCTTAGATTCATTCAAAAGCGGCCTACGATTTCAGGATGCCGTTGATTTATACGTATTCGATAAAAAATTACGATTATTGGTGCTTGATGCGTTAGAGCGAATCGAAGTAGCTTTGAGGGTTGATATATCTCATACACTTGGTGAAATTGACCCATTCGCTTACCTCAGACCAGAATTGCTTTCTGACAACTTTACACGGAAGCTAAACAGCAGAGGCGGACTAAGCGACTATCACGCATGGCTCGCTAACCATGCAAAGTTGCTTGATCGATCCAAAGAAGAGTTCATTAAACACAACAAAGACAAGTACGGCCTACCGATCGCCATTTGGATTGCCTGTGAAGTCTGGGACTTCGGTTGTATGTCACGCCTGTTTGCCGGGCTCAAAAATGAACACCAAGATATGATATCGAACAGGTATGGCATCAAGAATGGCGGTGTCTTTGCCTCATGGCTACGTAGCCTGAACTACCTGCGTAACGTCTGTGCTCATCACAGCCGCCTCTGGAACAGAAACATCATCGACCAGCCTCAAAAGCCTGCTAAGACAGAAACCCTCGCTTTCCTGCATGCATGGGATGATGGACGTTTGGTTGCCAGACCATTCCTTCTGTTTTGTATAATTCATCACCTGCTACAAACGATTAACCCCACAACTAGCTGGTGGGAACGTTTATCAAACTTACTGAATGAGTTTCCATTAAACGGTGATGAGCCTGCTCTATCACTGGATGCGCTGGGAACAATAACTGGGTGGCAAGATTGGGGCTTGAATGACTAGACGGGAGGCATTAAAAAACCCCTCAGCAGCTACAGGATAATGGACTTATCACTGTATCCGATCGGGGCCGTGTTACGCGTAACATTAGTTGATAGCAGGGCTGGCCGTCAAGTGAATATCACTCAAAATGAGTCAATATGAGTGATATTCACACAGTACACTGACCTATAACCTATGTAAAAAGAGATCAATGATGGCCATTCAACAAGGTATCTGGCGCATAAACGCCGATAACAACACCGTCAGCACACCAACCTGGCTTGAAACTGCCCGGCTGGACGATGAGAACCAGCTGGAAGAGCTGATTGTGCAGGATGTTTCCATCATCAACGCTGACTGGCTGTTGATCGGCCGGCAGGTGCGCACCAGCTTCGACAAACGCATCGACCTGCTGGCACTGGATGCCAATGGCAGCGTTATTATCATTGAGCTTAAGCGGGACAAAACACCCCGCGACGTGGTGGCTCAGACCATTGATTATGCATCATGGGTTGAAACCATGCAGGATAACCAGCTGGTCGACTGTTATGTGGAATTCGCCGAACGTCATGCCCTGCCAATAAAAAGCCTGGATGCCGCATTTAAAACGAAGTTTGGCCAACCGTTGGCTGACGTCAGCCTGAATGATTCCCACCAGATGGTGATTGTTGCTTCTGAACTGGATGCCAGTACAGAACGAATCATCACTTACCTGAATGACCGTCACGGCGTTGGTATCAATGCCGTGTTTTTCTCTGCGTTTACCGACGGGGACAACCGCTACCTGTCCCGTGCATGGATGATCGACCCACAGGAAACTCAACAGCTGGTCAGCACCCGTGGCGCCCGAGAACCCTGGAATGGTGAATTTTATGTGTCCTTCGGACAAGACCAACGCCGTAACTGGGAAGATGCCCGACGGTACGGTTACATCGCAGCCGGCGGCGGCCAGTGGTATTCCAATACTCTGAACATGCTGGCAGAAGGCGACCGTATCTGGGTAAACATCCCGAAAACCGGCTATGTGGGGGTTGGTATCGTAACCGGAGAGCGGCAGCGTCTTAGCGATTTCACCGCAGAAGGTAAGGGCCTGACAGAGTTACCGACTCAGATGGACTATCAGCCTTTTATCGATGAACCTGATGAATCCGCAGAGTATGTTGTTCCTGTTCGCTGGCAGCATACCGTACCGGCATCAGAGGCTTTCTCAGAGACGGGGCTGTTCGGTAACCAGAATACAGTCTGTAAGCCCACGGCCACCAAATGGCGGCATACAGTGGAAAGATTGAAATCCATTTGGATGGTGACTTCTGACTGAGAGCATCTGGTACGCCTTGCAGCATGCGAACATAGCAGGCACAGCTGCTCTATCCAGGCTTAGTCCTTGTAGTGTGCTACCGGGAAACCGCAGCAAGGTAAAATGCTACTTAAACCAACCATAAACATTCTGTTTAAGAGAAAATAAAAAAGAGAAAGCGCGGGGAAAATTTTTTTACCCTTCCCAAAACCTTTCCAATTTTTTTGATAGCACCAAAAAACTGGATCCCTGTTCGCCTACACCATCAAAAACAGAGGGGTAACTTGAGGGGTAACTTTTAATGACTAAAAAGTCATTAAACTTATAAATCAATAACTTAACCATTATTGTCGGACTCCTGTGGGGAGGCCATCAGGTCTTCCATTACCCTCCAAAGCCTGACCAGATATTTTCCGCAAAGTCAGCGCATAAACCGCACCGAAAGCCATCTTTCTACAGACTCTGCCGTCCCGGCCATGTCACAAAATTATCATATTTCACTATTAACGATTTTCTCGTTAAGTGTGGTAGCGTGGCCAAAAGAGTACGAAAGTACCAATACCCCATCTTTTATAATGCATATATGGAACATTGCATGAAAAAACGTATTTTAGCGTCGTTAATCACTTTTTCTCTGGCCGCTTCTGCTCAGGCAGAAAGTCCTTTCAGCTATGATGCAGCCCAACTCAGCTACAGTTTTACCACCATAGGTGTGGAAGACACTGATCTTGAGTTCAGCGGCTACGAACTGACAGCATCATTCGGCAAAGAGCTGGAAAACCAGTGGTTTGTCTATGTGACCGGAAGTGCTGCATCCATTAATGATGACGACAGTCAGAATGGTATCCGTTTTGATATTGATGCAACCGGTCAATCCGTTTCCGCAAGCCTGGGAAAAGCCATCAATCTGAATAACAAGGCCGACCTGTACATTATGGGAGGCCTGGCGTATTCCGCGATTGATGTGGAGATGACAGCAACTGATACCTATTATGGTGACAGAGTCACGTTCAGTGACGACGGCTCCGACATGTCAGTTGGCCTGGAAGTGGGTGCCAGACTCTACCTCGACTCAGCTGATCACGTCGAATTAGCACCGTTTCTGAGTATGACTTCTCAGAATGGTGACTCTACCAAACTGATTGGTGTGAACCTCGGATTTTCGCTTTCTGACAGGGTACAACTGTTGGGTGCCTTCTCGACCAGTCTGGATGACGACATCGATATTATCGGCGCTGGCATCAGAATCTATCTTTAATAAATCCAATACAGCAGGCACGGAGCCGGTATGCGATCCATATCAGCTCCGCTATCTGCCAAAGCAGACCGCCAATAACTCCAACCAGTTATCCATTTCCCTCCACCCAAAGTGATAGACTGCTGTTTTGCCTAACACCGGAGTCATTCATGCGCGCCCTGTCCCGTCCTTTTTCCCTGCTGCTGTTGGCAGCGTTTACTCTGCTGAGTGGCTGTGCTGCCCTGCAGGATGTCGCCAAAGTGATGAAGCCAGAGGCATCCGTTGCCGATGTATCGGTTGCTGATCTGTCACTGCAGGCTATTACTTTGCTGGTCGACGTTAAAGTTGATAACCCGAATGCTTTTGCTCTGAACACGTCAGGTTTCGATCTGGATCTGGATATTGCCGGTTCGACACTGGCTAATGTGAAGCAGCCGGACAGTAAGATGAGCATTCCGGCGCAGGGCAGCAATCATATGAAGCTGCCGGTGACTCTGGCCTTTAAAGATCTGTATTCCGCAGTATCCGGCGCCGCCGGTAAAAACTCTGTGCCTTATGGCATTAAAGGTAATGTGAAGCTGAACCTGCCGGTGCTGGGTGATGTCAGTCTGCCACTGAGCTTTGAAGACATTCTGCCGATTCCGAAAATGCCGGACATCAAACTGAATAATATCCGTCTGGATTCTGCCAGCCTGTCTGGTATCAAACTGAATATGGATATGGAAGTGACCAACCCCAACAGCTTTGGCCTGACCGTTAATTCACTGGGCTACGCACTGAAAGCTGCCGGTAAATCGCTGGGCAGTGGCAATATGCAGAGCCTGAATATTGGTGAGGGTGAAAGCAAAGTGGTGTCTGTTCCGCTGTCACTGAGCCTGTCGGAACTGGGTATGAGTCTGTACAAAATGCTCACCGGCAGTGACGCGGTGAAATTTGCTCTGCAGGGCAATGCCGATATCGCCCCAGACCTGGGCGTGTGGAAACCGGAAGCGTTCAGCTTTAACAGCGAGAAGTCGGTTTCTTTCTGATACCAGCTTTCTGATATCAGCTTTCTGCTGATTTTATTTTCTAAGTCCAGCCCCGCACAGCAACCTCTGTGCGGGGCAGGATCAGAAAAAATGGGTAAAAACAGTGCTCTGAAACGCCCGTCAGATAATCGGATAGAAAGGGTAATCGACTTTGAAATCCGCCAGCGAAAAGTGCTCCACCACCTGATCTGAAAATTCTGCCCGGCGCATACGGCGGGCATCAACCCCCTGATACTGCAATACCGACAGGCACTCCAGGCACACGGCTTTATGTTTGTGATCAAAGTTGCCGGTGCTGATCTGTACGTCTTTTTCCCGGTGCCGCAGCGCCTGCACCGTTTTGCAATAGGCCAGATGAATATCATCGTCCTGCTGCAGCCAGATACGGGTATTTTTGTAGGCCAGGGTTTTGTCTTTCAGTATCCGCAACAGGTGTGACGATATATCCACCAGCCCGCCTTCCAGTGCTTCACGTTCGGAATAGGTCAGCTGTTTTTCCGGATCAAACAACACAAATTCACCCAGTGATTCCGTGCCCATTTTCTCCCGGAGCTGATTAAAACCTTCGTCATCAAGAAAATCGGGAAGCTTCATAACAGCCTACTGCAGTACTTTATCGAGAATGGTGGCGATGCGGCTTTCGGCATCAGTACGCACATGAAACTCTACCCGCCGTGAACGGTCGCCATTTTCACTGCCATCGGCATTGCGGATCACTTTGGCAGACGACAGGCCGTTAGCCGTCAGGTGCGATTTCAGCCAGACTTTATCGTCGTGTACTTCATTCAGCCCGAGCAGAAAAGCCAGCGTCGAACGGGTCCGTTCCTGGGACAGATTCATATTGCGGATATAAGCATCATCCTCACTCAGCGCGCCGGACCAGGCACTGGAGGTGTGCCCTTCGATGCGCACCTCAAGAATATCATTGCGGTATTTCTGTTGGGCGATAATGCGCATATAACGCGGAAAAAAATCTTTCAGAATGGCCTGAAATTCCGGTTTCAGATCGGCCTGACCTTTATCGAACAACACCTCGGTATTGTTAAAACGGAAGGTCAGATCTTTATCCAGCTCTGCGCCCCAGCCGGCCATATCCGGGGCAAATTCGCTTTTTAAATCTTCATACAACTGCACCCGCAGATGATCATAAAGAATGGCGACGTCGCGCACTTTATTGCGCTCTTCTTCGCCATTCATCATAAACACCACAGAAATCAGCATGAACACCATCATCAGACCGGCCATCAGGTCAGAGACGGCAACCCAGTGGCCTTCCTGTTCTTTCAGCTGTTCGAGTTCATTTTCATTCATCGATCTGCTCGGCCATCTTAACCAGACGCTGGAGTTTTTCTGTTAGCGGTGAGTAATCACTGACAAACTTCTCGGACAATGCCGTGAGCTGCATACCAAAGGATTTCAGCGCTTTGTTCAGTTCTTCTTCCATGCTTTCATCCAGTACAGTGACCTGACGTTCAACCCGCTCACCCAGCCGCTGTAACTGCTGCAGACTGTGATTCTGTTGCTGTTGCAGACGGGTATCACTGTCGGTAATGGCCTGATGCAATTGCGTCTGCAGCCCCTGTTGCATGGTGCTGAGCTGCTCATTGGACCAGCGCTGTTGTTTCTCCACCGCATCGGCCATGCCCTGCGTCAGTGCCACCACACGCTCTTCCAGCTGTGGCAGACCATCGGCTGCATTGTTCACCAGATCCGCCAGACTGCTGAGCTGCGCCTGCAGGTTTGCCCGCTGCGCTTCCAGTCCGTTGAGCAGATCCTGCAGAGATTCAGAAATGCCGTTAAAGGCATTGGCATGACGCACCATGTATTCGAACGCCTCACTGGCCTCTTTCATCGAGCCCGAGGTGCGCTTCTGTTCGTCGATCAGTTCGGTAATCTGTGATTTGTATTGCTTCTGCCATTCCAGCATTGAGATCACAGACTCATTCAGGCGTTTGAAGTTATCGCCGTACTGCTCATTGATCTTGGTATTGAATTCGCGCATCACGGTTTCAATCGCGCTGATCAGGGCTTTGGCGTTGGCTTCCGCCATGCGTTCTTCATAGCTTTCCAGGGTGTTGACCACCTGACTCATGGCCGCCAGCGACTGCTGATGCTGACGCGCCAACTGCTGCGGCAGACCCTGTTCCAGTTCAGGATTCATCTGATCGGCGAGATGCTTGAGTGAGGCGTCCAGATCATCAATGGTGGCCACCCGGGTCTGGGCTTTTTCACGACGCCCGGTCTGAGACATGGCGCCACGGATTTTCAGCGTCAACGCCCCAAGCAACCCCACAATAGACGACCAGAACGCCGTCTTCAGGCCATCCATCAACTTCGGCACACTACCCTGAATATCGGATGTGTCGAAATACCACAGACCCAGCGCTACCCCGAGGAAGGTACCGAAAATACCGATACTGGTAAGAATATTCGGGGCAACTTCGGCCGTTCGGTTGGAATAGCGGAATACATGAAAAAAGACGGTTAACGCTGCAATCAGCACCATCAGCCCCAGTGTCCATGCGGAGAATTGCTCCATCATGCGTTCTGTCCCAAAACTTGTTTATATTCCTGATAAGTCTAGTTGAGATTGGCTGATTTGCCCGGGCGCTATATAGGTGTATTCACATTTCAGTCAGTTGGAGGCTTAATAAGCGCACCAGTCACTGGGTTATTCAGTGAATTCATGGAGTTATTATGCTGATCAGTAACATGGAAATCGTACCGGGCAAGCGCATTGTTAAGCATCTTGGCCTGGTTCAGGGCAGTACGGTACGGGCGAAACATGCCGGCCGCGATATTATGGCCAGCTTCAAGAACGTCTTTGGCGGCGAGCTGAAAGGCTATACCGAGCTGCTGTCAGAATCCCGCGATGAAGCCATTGCCCGCATGACACAGCAGGCGCAGACACTGGGTGCTAACGCCGTAATTAATGTGCGCTTCTCTACCTCATCCATTGCCGCCGGCGCGTCCGAGATATTTGTCTACGGCACCGCAGTAATCGTGGAAGACCGCTGAGGATCGGCCATGGAAAACCTGATATTTGTGCTGGTCATGCTGGCGCTGGGCTTTGGTTTTGGCCGTCTGGCAGAAAAACGCCACTACAGAAGTATTCATCAGCGCGAAGACAGCCTGCGCCATCTGCTGGTGCTGCCGGATAAAACGCCACCTGCGCAGTTTCTCAATCATGATTCCGTGCTGGTCAGCGGCTCGGTGGTGATCTCGGTGGATTATTTCAAAACCTTCGTCGCCTCACTGCGAAATCTGCTCGGAGGCCGTGTCAGCAGCTACGAAAGCCTGCTCGACCGTGCCCGCCGTGAAGCCATTCTGCGCATGCAGGAAGAAGCCGATGCCTATGGCGCCGATGCGGTATTCAATCTCAAATTTGAGACCAGCCGCATCGGTCAGAATGGCCAGCAGGGGCTGGGCTCGGTGGAAGTACTGGCTTACGGCACCGCGTTTATTCCTGCCGCCGCAGCTGTTACTGAAGCATCTGCGCCACAGCTCTGAGCACACCATGCAGCTTCCGCAGGGCAACCCAAAGCTCCCCGACGACATCAACAACAAAGATCAGAAACCACTGCTGGACTTCCTGCTGCTGGCAGCCGGTGTGGTTGCCGGATTGCTGTTGCTGTCGGTTGTACTGTTGAAAAGTGCGCAGTGGCTGGCGCCCCATGTACCCTATCAGTGGGAGCGTGACTGGTTTGCCAGCCTGCCAGAGACAGAAGAAGATTCCGCCAGCAATGCCGTAACGTCTGCAGATCAGACAGCAGATCAGGCATCGAATTATACGAAAGAACAGGCGCTGAACGCCCTGATGAGCCGCCTGCTTGCCGGTCAGGCCGCACCGCTACCGGTTACCCTGCACTGGCTTGAGGAGGATATGCCCAACGCCTTCGCCACGGTTGGCGGGCATATTTTCGTCACCAGTGGCCTGTTGCAGCAGGTGTCATCGGAAAACGCACTGGCTATGGTACTCGCCCACGAATACGCCCACGTTAAGCTGCGCCACCCCATCACTTTAGTCGCTGAGCAGTTATCACTTACCACGCTGAATCTGCTGATCGGCAACAGTTCTGCCTCGGCGCTGACCCAACAGGGCGGCTGGCTGGCACTGCTGTCCTACAGTCGCGATATGGAGCGTGCCGCCGACCGAATGGCGCTGGATATATTGCAGCAACACTATGGCCATACCGAAGGCGCCGCTGAATTCTTCGATCATATGCTCTCTCAGCAGGCCCAGAGCGCCTGGCAGGAAATGTTTCAGACCCACCCGATGACCAGCGAACGTCTGCAGATGATCAGCGCAAGCAATCAGCCTGCCCGTACGCAAACCCCGCTAACGCCGCTGCCCAACCCGCTCAAATAAGTACTCAGATAAGTCGCCCAGATAAGTCATGTAAAGAAATGAACAGCCACAAAAAAGCCCCGCTATTGCGGCAATGCTGTTCACTTAAGACTTGAAGCCTGGTGAACAGCCACTGAAAATCCGGATAAGCTCTCTTGTCCGGTTTTT
>PAJK01000064.1 GCA_002706025.1 Oceanospirillaceae bacterium | reverse complement strand
GGAAGCCGCTGAAAAATCTGCAGAATCAGTCGCGTAAAGCGCACGTACAAAGCGACTTCGCCCGCGACAGCTTTGTGCTGGAAGACGATGTCGATCAATCCGGTGCTGCGACCCGTCTGTATTCCGGGATCCGCTGGCAGCTGAAAAGCGAGCAGCCGATCTCTAAGGGCACACGGGTAGAAGTCGTGCGTTCTGACGTTGGCGTCATGTGGGTAAAGCCCTGTGAGTAAAGCCCTGTGAGGATGCCCGCGCTGACAGCTGATTCACGCCTATGATCGATTTCATGACAGTCCAGACGGACTGGTCCTGGCTGGCCAATCCGTCTGGTTTATTTCTTATGGCCTTTCTGGCCGCCAGTCTGTTGCCGTTTGGCTCCGAATGGTTACTGGTGCTGCTGGTGACGCAGGGCGGTGATCCGCTGCAGCTATGGCTGGTGGCATCCGCCGGCAATGTGCTCGGCAGTTGCCTCAATTACGTGCTCGGCCTGTGGGCCGAAAAATGGGTGCATAAGCACAGTGAAGCCACCGGTTGGGATACTGCCCGACGCTGGTATCAGCGCTTTGGTGTGTGGAGTCTGTTGTTTGCCTGGGTGCCTGTGGTCGGCGATCCGCTGACCTTTATCGCCGGGCTGATGCGTGCCCGTTTTGTGCTGTTCTTACCCCTGGTGATTATCGGTAAGGCCACGCGCTATGCGCTGGTGATTGCGGTCGTTATCTGAACCTCTGTTGTCAGCTGCGGGCTGATTGCTATCTGCAAACTGATTATTTTCTGAATCGTGGTCGTCCAGCGCCAGACTTTGCTGCCTCTCCCGCTTGCAGCGTTTATGTTCATACATCAGGGCGTCTGCCGCGGCCACCATCTGCTCAAAGGATGCCGGGTCCTGTTGCTGCGAGCGCAATACCTGACCGCTGCTGAAGCGGATCTTTAACTCTGTCTGGTCGTATTTTACCGCTTCCTGCAGACGCTTCAGTGCGGTATCCGGGGTGTGATCTTCCGATACTACGGCAAATTCATCACCGCCGACCCGCGCCACGACGTCGGATTTACGGAAGGTGCGGCGCAGGTGACCGGCAAAGCGCCGGATCAGTTCATCGCCGGCCTGATGGCCATGCTCATCATTGGTTTCTTTCAGGTTATCCAGATCAAAGTAGAGGATGCACAGCTCTTTGTTCTGGCGCACCGATAACTCATACAGGGTTGAACCAAGCAGATGAAAACCACGGTAGTTATACAGCTGGGTAAGCTCATCCACCATCATGGCTTTGCGCAGATGGGCTTCCACCCGGTTGGTGTACAGCGCAATCCAGGCAACCAGCAGAATGATGGCCAGACTCATAACTGCGGCAAGAAACGCAGCGGTTTCCTGGGCACTGATCCAACCCTGCAGATACATCATTTCAGTGAAGGTGATGATCGCCAGCGGCATAAACAGGCTGAGCGGCAGCGTGACCCGGGCGATGCGGTTGCCAATGCCGTTATTGGTGATGAAGACATGGAAGCTGTTGGCGTCAGAGCCGGTGATCATACTGCCGATCACCAGCCACATTCCCAGCAGTGTATGTGGTGCGGTGCGGATATCGGCACTCTGGCCGATCATCGTCGTGACCTTGTAGATATAGCCAGCGGTAATCACCACACCGAGCATCAGCATAAAACTCAGCAGGACATCGCAGATCACCCGTTTACAGCGCGGATTGATATGCACGACAGCGATATAGGCACCGGCGAACACAAAAAATAACGCGGTCTGTATCGACATGCGGCCATAACTGCCAGGTTCGTGCTGCAGCAGAAATAGGTAATCCGAGGTGACATTATCTTGTGCTGCATGGCCATAGAGTGCGTTCAGGCACAAAGCCGTCAGTGCGGCGGATAACACCAGTGAATATCTGCTCAGGTGCGGGTGATGGCTCAGCATATAAAGGCAGGTAACCGTCATCAGCAGACACAGCGCGGTACTGCCTTTCATCATATCCCAGCCCTGCGGCATCCAGTCAGACAGCCCGCGCAGACTCCAGCTGAGCAGGATGACTCCCGCAAGCAGCACAGCGAACAGGGTCTGCAACCGGTGCAGACGCTGTGCTTTGCTGCTCAGCTGATCAGGATCGGCGCCTGGCAGCAGGGCTTTAATCCTTATGGAATCCTTGTTCATAAGTGTACCTGTATCATTCCCTGTACGGTGTTACGCAGACTATCCTTCAGTGCGCAGGTTGGCGGTAGAATCGTGACCGATAATAATAAAATTCGCGCGCTATAAACATTAGACCTTGATCAGGAAATAGTCAGTAAATTATGAGTTTCATTTTGTGCTGGATTGAATATACCGCCCTACCTTTGGACGAATCTGTCCGGCAGAACTATCACCACTGGAACAGTGACGAGATATATCAGGCGATCAGCAGCGGCAATGTAAGAGTCAATGGACAGCCTGCGCAGCCGGATCAGCAGCTTGTACCATCGGACCAGATTGAGTTGCTGTTACCTGATCACACAGAAGGTGAAACCGATACCCGCTGGTCGTTATTATGGGAAACGCCTGAGCTGATGGCGGTACACAAACCGGCGGGGCTGCCGGTATCGCGTACCACTCGTAATCTGTTCAACACCCTGATCAGTCTGGTCAGACGCGCAACTCAGCATAAAAGTGCTCATCTGCTGCACCGGCTGGATGCAGAAACCTCCGGCCTTATTTTATTGGCCAATTATGACCACGCAGACCGTAAATGGAAAAAGCGTATAGACCGGCTGATTCAGGCCAAACGTTATCACGCATTGGTGTGGGGCAATCCACAATGGCAGGAAAAAGAATTCAGCTGTTATCTGGCAGAAAAAAACGACAGTGCCATTCGTACCAGAATGCACATTGTTGAAGAAAACGAAGAAGGTTGTGTGAAAACACCAAAACTGTCGATAACCCGCTTTCGTGTGAAGCAACAGTTTGATGGTTACGCGCTGATTGAATGTGAATTGCTGACAGGGCGCAAACATCAGTTAAGGGCACAGCTGGCGCATCTTGGTCATGCCATTATCGGCGATAAAATTTACAGTCAGCAGGGCCGTTTTTATTTAAAAAGACTGGAGCAGGATTTAACCGCAGAAGATTACCGTACGCTTGGTGCGGAACATCACCTGTTGCACGCTTATCAGCTGCAGCTGGATACCGGACGGGAGCAGGTGACACTGACAGATGATGATTATCCGCAAGCATGGGCGCGCTATCTGACACAATAACGTGCAGTGATATGGTGACCGACTGACTGATGGCAAGAAGGAGAGGAGGAAAGAAGGTTACAGTTCGTCGATATTTTTTATGATAAACGGATGGCCGCGGAAAGCACCGCCGTCGATGTAAATCCGGTTGCCCAGGCGCAGTTCATGGTCGGTAATATTGTGACCATAAATAATCCAGTCTATGCCACCAATGCTGCCAGGCTGGCGATTGCGGAAAGGCTCTCTGGCCCAGATTGCACGGCGGGCCTGTTCACTGTCCAGCTGATGAAAATCCTGCCAGTCGCTCAGTGGATAGTCGGCATGAATAACGCCGATACGTTCGCCATGTTTGTTTTCCAGTTCGATAGCCAGCGGCAGTGATTCAATTTTGTGGAACCAGCCGGGCCATTCTTCGTCTTCATCATAGTTCAGAATCCATTCGCCACCGTGCTGCAGAATCAGCTCACGCGCCTCTGCGGATTTTTCACAAAAGCCTTCGTAAATCAGTTGCTCATGGTTACCGATAACAGCAAAAAACCAGGGCTCATCGAGTAAAGCCAGCGCCTGAGCCGGTTCAGGACCACGATCAACCAGATCGCCGGTACAGAACAGGCGGTCTGTCTGATAGTCAAAACCGATCATTTCCAGCTGTTGCCGCAGAGCAGTGACGCAGCCGTGAATATCGCCCACAACAAAATCCCGGCCGTATTGATTGCGGGCAAAGGACTGTCGTACGGGGAGTATGTTCATAATCAACAGATTCGGAACTCAGATGTTATCCGTAAGGATACTCCAGCTGCGTTTTCATACAAGGGACAGGGCCGGTGTAGTGCCGGGTGAGCGCTGACTGCGTGATTGTTGGAAGCTGGCTGGAAGTGAGTTTGTGTGTTCTGCAACGCTGAGGCCGCAAGGTGCGTCTGATTCGCAAGACGAATCTGACTCGCAAGGCTCAATACTGGCGGCTTATCCTTCCTGTGAAGGGAGTGGCCAGACAGAAGATAATTCAGCCTGCTGATTACGGTCGGCGTGTTTCTGCTGATACATGAACATATCGGCTTTCTGCATCATATCGTCGAGAGACATTCGGCTGTTGACGGTGCTGTAGGCGCAGCCGTAACTGTAGCTGATTCTGTAAGGCACTATGTCGGCAGAATTCAGTGTGGTCATCAGCATCTCCAGCCGGCTCAGGGAAGAGCTGGGTACTTTGGCCATGCACAGCACCACAAATTCATCGCCACCGACACGCCCGACCAGATCGGTTTTACGGAATGAATCGCTGAGCAGATCGGCAAAGCGCCGTATCATGGCTGAGCCGGTATCATGGCCGTGTTCATCGTTTACTTTTTTCAGATGATTCAGATCGAAATAAATCATGCACAGTGGCAGGCCATGACGTTCAGCCTGATCCATCATGCGGCCAGCCATCAGGCGGAAACCTTTCAGGTTATAGACCTGAGTCAGCTCATCAATGATCGCCTGTTCGTGCAGCTGAGATTCCAGACTGCGGATACGGAAAATCAGCAGGTAGACAGTGATAAACATGCTGATGCTGACGATGCTCAGGGTCAGTGCAGCAGCCAGCGGAATATCGAAAATGCCTTTGGAGGCCAGCGTAGCACCAGAGATGATACATACCAGCGGGATCACATAGGTCAGCGGCAGAATTGAGCGGGCAATATGGCCGGCCATGTCACGGCGTACGAGTAACGTGTAAAAGCCCTTGTTCAACGGGTGAGCAATCAGGCAGTAGGTGATCAGCAACATACAGGTCATGGTGGGCACAGAGACCCGGATGTGACTGCCCTGATCAATCAGATGGTTTGCTTCAAAAATAAACCCTGCCAGAAATATCGTACACAGCGACAGCAGAATCAGCAGCAGAACATTGGTCAGCCAACGCGATTGAGCACGCCATTCCATAGCGATCAGACCTGACCCCAGAGCGACAAGAAACACAGACGTCTGTAGAGAAGGCGAGTGAGGTGCTGGAGGGTTGGGATTATTCTGCAGGAAAGTATTAAAAATCAGGTGCTGATCTATCAGGTGGTAAGCCATTGATGATACGGCAATAAACACAATGCCGACGGCAGACATGGTGTTGGTGAGACCATCGTAATGGTGACGGCTGGCATGCAGACAGACGACCGCAAGAAAGAATCCCAGTGCGGTATTCGGATGCATGTAAGACCAGCCTGCAGGCAATATGCTTCCCAGCGTTTTTGACTGCCAGGCGATAATGACAGTAATACAAATAACCGCAACGACAAACATAACCCCAAGACGGCTGACGAAGGCAAAGTGCTCCAGCGCCGGGTCGTTATCTGGTTGCAGATATTCTGCTGAGTCAGTCATTAATCTTCCGTGGCCAATAAGAAACAAAAGGGAGTCAGATAAGTATCGCCAATTCTGCCCGGATTGCGAAAATATGTACGCAATAATACGGTTGCCTGAGCCGGTATGGGTAGAAAGTCATATAAAAAATAAGGTTATGTAAGGCTTTGTTACGGGTCTGTGAACATGTGAATCCTGTTGAGAAAAAAGATGGTAAGACCTGGGGGCAGGATGGCCGGGCCTGCGATGTTTTTGCAGGAGCGGCTTCAGCCGCGAAGGTTGTGAGTGGGTGGTTTATTGCAGGAGCGGGTTCAGCCGCGAATCCGGCGNTACGGCTCGGACGTTACGGATATTGGTGGGCGGAACTGAAGCTTNANTCCTGTATTTCAGTNTCTTCCACCATCCATGGCGGTCGATCCCACCCTACGAAAACCCGGTTATTTAATTAAAATACGGTTTAAATTCGGAAAGATCCGTAGGGTGGGCTCTGCCCACCATCTGGTTGTATTAAATCGCCGTAATTAAATTAAAAAAAGACCGTATAAACACGGCGTATCATCCGGCCACGACATCACTACATCACACACCACAAAACCACAACATCACATCGTTACAACCGTCCGAAATCCATCAGTGGCTGCAGCCAATAATGCACATCGTAATGGGCGAACTGTTCGCGCAATTTGGCCAGCATTCCTGCCGCCTGTTCTTNCGGCAGATGCATTCCAATCATGGTACGTTTCTGTTTGCCCTGAATCTGTTCTGCCAGGGTCAGCTGTTCATTGCGGTTGCTGTGCCCCCAGGCCTGCCAGGAGGTAAATCCCGGCAGGTTTTCTTCCAGCAGCCAGTCAGTAATGGCTTCGGCCTGAGCAGGGCGGGTGGATAACGTCAGTAAAACTTCACTCATTTTGCACGCTCCAGAATAAACCGGCGATAAATCACGGGCAGTACATACAGGGTTAACAGGGTAGAAGTGAACAGACCGCCGATCACCACCACCGCCAGCGGTTTCTGAATTTCACTGCCGGGGCCAGTGGCGAACAGCAGAGGAATCAGACCAACAGCCCCTGTCGTCGCGGTCATTAACACCGGGCGTAAGCGGCGTACGGCACCGTGCAGCACGACATCCATACCATTGAAACCGAGATGCCGCAGATGACGGAAATGCTCAACCAGCACCACGCCGTTCATCACCGCCACCCCTAATAAAGCAATAAAGCCCACTGATGCCGGCACCGATAAATATTCGCCGCTGAGCCACAGCGCAACCACGCCACCAATCATGGCAAAGGGAATGTTGCACAGAATCAGCAGAGATTCGTTCAGACGACCAAAGGTGGTAAATAACACCAGCAGCACCAGACCAATCGCTACAGGCACCATTAAACCCAGACGTGCGTTTGCCCGCTGCTGGTTTTCAAATTCACCGCCCCAGGACAGCACATAACCGGCTGGCAGTTCGACATTCTGTTGCACCAGAGTCTGTGCGGCGGCAACAAAATCACTCAGCGCTACACCGCTGACGTTCACATTCACCACCGCAAAGCGCTGGCCCTGTTCACGACGGATCAGTACCGGGCCTTCGGTTTCATGGGCGGTTACCACGCTGGACAGCGGCACGGCCTGACCATCGGCACTGGTGATGGTTAATTGATTCAGTAACTGCTCAGCCTGAATCTGTGCAGGCTGGCGGATAACCAGTGGTACCTGACGGTCACTGAAAATAATATCGCCACTGCCGACGCCTTCGAGATAACTGCGCATGGCCTGCTGTACGTCTTCAACATTCAGACCGTAGCGGGCAACGGCGTCGTACAGAATATCCAGCTGAAAGTAATGCATACCATCAGCCTGGGATACCATCACCTCAGTGACACCCTGCAGGGTTTTTACCTGTTCGCCAATGCTGTCGGCCAGGTTCTGTAATTTATTCAGCTCACTGCCGAAAATTTTAATTGCCACATCACCACGGGAGCCGGAAATCATTTCCGATACACGCATATCAATGGGCTGAGTAAAGCCGTAATTCACACCGGGGAAAGCGTCCATGGCCTGACGGATGGTTTCTTTGATGTCGTCTTTGCTGTCGGCCTGCCACTGATCACGCGGCTTCAGCTGCAGAAACATATCGGTTTCGTTCAGACCCATGGGGTCCATCCCCAGATCATCCGAACCGGTACGGGCAATAATGCGTTCAATATCCGGACTGGCGGCGAGCAGTGCCTTTTCCACTTTCTGATCGATATCCAGAGATGCTTCCAGGCTGATGGTTGGCGTTTTTTCCAGCTGCACAATCAAATCGCCTTCGTCCATTTCTGGCATAAAGGCTTTACCGGTTTGCAGAAAAGCCATAACCGCCAGCACCAGAGCAACAGCAACACCAATCAGCAGCGGCTTTGGATTATTCAGCGTCGCCTGCAGACTGTGGGTGTAATAATTCTGCAGGGCAATAATCCATTTCGGTGTGGAAACTTTCTTCTCATTAATCAGCATAGAGCTGAGTACCGGTACCAGCGTCAGCGACACCAATAATGAACTGGCCATGGCAAACATAATGGTCATGGCCACTGGCGCAAACATTTTGCCTTCCAGTCCCTGCAGGGTAACCAGTGGTGAAAATACCAGCAGAATAATCAGGGTGCCGGAAATAATCGGCACCATAACTTCTTTAATGGCGCGGAAAATAACGTGCATGCGCGGCAAGGAACGTGACGCCTGCTGCAATTGCGTGACGGTGTTTTCGACCACGACGACTGAGCCATCGACCAACATGCCAATGGCGATGGCCAGACCGCCAAGGCTCATCAGGTTGGCGCTCATGCCAAAGTGATTCATCACGATAAACGTCATCAGTGCTGACATCGGCAGGTTCACCGCAACCACTAAGGCTGTGCGCACATTACCAATAAACAGGCCGAGCATAACGATCACCAGAGCTACCGCAATCCATAGTGCTTCTGCCACTGTGCTGACGGCGCGGTCAATCAGATGACTGCGGTCGTAGAAGGTATTAATGGTTAATCCCTGCGGCAGACCCGGGCGGATTTTATCCAGTGCTTCGTTGACCCCGGCTATAACGCTGCGGGCGTTGGCATTTTTCAGGGCCACGACTAAGGCTTCTACCGTTTCGCCTTTGCCGCTGTCCGTCACTGCGCCATAGCGGGTCATGGACGACAGAGAAACCTCAGCCACGTCGGCCAGCCGCACCGGATTGCCCTGATAAACCGTCACGATACGATTCTTTAAATCGTCCATCGTCTGAATACGGCCACCACTGGTGACGATCATGGATTCTTCGCCACTGTTAATGCGCCCGGCACCGTCATTGCGGTTATTTGCTGCAAGAAAATTCTGCAGATCAGACAGGCTCATTCCGACCGCCGCCAGGGCCTGCATATCCGGTGCAACCTGATAAGCTTCCACGCGTCCGCCGAGGGCATTGATATCAGCCACACCGGCAACGGTGCGCAGCAGCGGACGGATCTGCCAGTCGAGAATGCGGCGCTTTTCTTCCAGCGATTGTGGGCCGTCCAGCGTCATCATCAGCAGTTCGCCCAGCGGTGTACTCATGGCGGCAATACCGCCGCTGATGCCCTGTGGCAGGTCCGGCCAGATGGCGGCCAGACGTTCAGACACCTGCTGCCGTGCCCAATAAATATCGGTGCCGTCGGTGAAATTTACGGTGATATCGGTAATACCGTATTTAACTACTGAGCGCAGAATACTCTGGTTGGGAATGCCCAGCAGTTCTACTTCGATTTTGCGCGTTACCCGGGTTTCCAGTTCCTGCGGCGCAAGCCCAGGCGCTTTAATAATGATCTTAACCTGGGTGGGGGAGATTTCCGGGTAGGCATCAATGCGCAGATTCTGAATCACATTCAGACCGGCGAGAAAAATACCTATGCTGGCCACCACAATCAGAATGCGCTGACGCAGTACGCCCTGTAAAAAGGAGGCAAGCATTTATTCTTCCTCCCCACTTTGCCACAGGGATTTCAGCGTTGCGGTTGACGTCACGGCGATTTCTGCATTTTCCAGTTCGCTGTCCTGCAGCAGCAGTTGCTGATTACCGGCGATAAAGCGCTCGAGTTTAACCGGCGTTACGCCCTGTGCACTGCGCACAAAAATCCAGGATTGTGAATCACTGCGGATACGGCTGGATGGTGCTACCGCCCAGCCATCCGCAGCGGAAGGAATGTCGGCCTGTAAAACACTGCCGGGTTTAATATCGGCTGGATTGGTGGTAGCTGATTTAAGCCACAGCGTCTGCTGGTGGGCGACATTTTCGGTGCGGCTGATACTTTCCACACTGGCTTTGAAGCGTTCGCCGCTGCTTTGATCGCGTACCATAACAGTATCGCCCTGTTGCAGTGTGCTGCTTAATGACGCCGGCAGCATAACTTTCAGGCGCAGTTCCTGTTGCGGCCAGAATACGGCGAGGGCTTCACCGGCGGCAAAGTGATCACCTGGCTTGCGCATAATGGCGTTCAGCCAGCCATCACTGGCGGCATTAAAATGAAATTCCGCTGATAAGTTATTTTCCCAGCTGGCGGGCAGGTGCATAAGAATCTGTTTATTCAGCGTTAATTCATCACGCAGCATCTGACATTTCAGATTCTGTTCCTGTAAATCCAGTTTTGATGTCAGGCCGCGTTTGCTGCGTTCACGCATGTCGCTTAAGCGCTGATCGCATAATGCGCTTTCCTGCAGCTGGCGGCGATTACGCTGAAAAAAGCTCAGCACGTCGTGGCTGTGCAGATCTGCCAGCGGTTGTTCGCTGTTAAGTACATCGCCGGCCTGAGCCTGCCAGGCTTCCACACGGCCTTCAAACGGCAGGCTGATAATCTGCGCTTTGTTATCTGGTACGGTAGCAATAGCGGGCAAACTGGTCAGAGTAATATCGTGGCGCAGGCTGTTATTCAGCGTAACAAACTGAATATCGAGTGCTTTAATCTGACTGTCGGATAAAGTTAATTCGCTGGCGTTTACTGCATTGGAAAAAACAACATTCGATAAAACAGCAGAGGATAAAACCGCACTGCTGATAACTGAACTTAGCAGCGCCTTATTGAATAGGTTAAAAAAAGAAATGCGGGTTGTCATAACGTCTGGCCCTGTAACTGATTCCATTGACTGATGGTGCGGAAATACTGAATACGTGCATCGTCGGCCTGCTGCTGCAATTGCCAGATGCTGTTCTGAATCTGTAACCACTGAAAGCCGGATAAAGTACCGCGCTGATAGGCCTGATACTGGCCGTCGTATTGGCTCTGGGCCTGTTCGCTTAATGCGCTGAGTTCCTGCCAGCGTTGCTTCATTTGTGGCAGAGCAGTGCGCAGTGCTTCACGCTCACGCTGCAGTTGCTGGCGGGTACGGATGCTGTTGGCGTGCTCACTGCTGAGCTGGCGCACGGCATCGCGGCGGGCGCTGTAACTGGTGTGGCCAAAATCCATACTGATGCCCAGTTGCATCATGTCAGCAGCGGGCTGAGTATCCAGTTCATCCGTGTGTTTTACACCAAGACTCAGGCGCGGATTAAAACGGCTGCTTTCGCTGGAACGGAAATTGGCATCCGCCTGTTGCGTGCGTGCCTGTAAGGTTTGCAGCAGAGGGTGGGATTCCAGCGCCTGTTCCGGACTTTGGCTGAACTGCCAGTTGTTGGGTAATTCAGCGAGTCCGGTAAGCTGCTGCCAGTGTTGAGAGAGACGGGATTTCTGCTGATTATTGAGCAGCAGCTGATTTTTAATGGTTTGCAGTTGCTCCTGCACGGCGAGGCGGTCGGAGGCCGGACGCTCGCCCTGTTCAATTAATAACGACAGCCAGGACAACTGCTGCTGTACTGCATCCAGCCGTTGCTGATTACGCGTAAGGCTGACTTCATTGGCGGCAAAATCCCACCACCAGGTTTGCAGTTCACTGGCCAGTTGCCAATGCAGCAGGTTAGCGCGGGCGTCATTCTCGGCATTGGCAGCATTGCGGTAAGCGCGCTGACTGCCGATCCGTGCCGGGCGGGCAATGGGTAATTCCACCGCCGCCTGCCATTCAGCCGGGCTGCCGCTGGCGTTGTCTTCCTGCTGATAATCCAGTGATGCCGATGGCGGTGCCGCCAGCCAGACCGGAGATGAATCGCGGGTAATGCGGTTTTCCTGCGCCAGAAATGCCTGTTCCGGTAAATTCTGCCAGGCCGCGTTTAAAGCCTGTTCAAAAGTCGGTGGCATTGCCAGTGCAGACAACGGCAGGCAATAACACAGCAGGGAGCTGACAGCTCTCCAGGGGCGATGTAAGACAGCGTGCATGATGGTTCTCCAGAAATATCTGGCCGAACTCTAGCGGGGCTAGCTTAAACGAAACTGAAAACGCAGAGGTGATGGCGTTGGAGGTGCCTGGAGTTGGAGTGGCCTGGAGTCGGAGTGTGTTGTGCAAAGTGATTCTGAAAGAGCGATTTATTGCAGGAGCGGCTTCAGACGCGAAGATTGTGAATGGGTGGTTTATTGCAGGAGCGGATTCAGCCGCGAAGGTTGTGAATGGGTAGTTTATTGTAGGAGCGGCTTCAGCCGCGAAGGTTGTGAATGGGTATTTTATTGTAGGAACGGCTTCAGCCGCGAATGCGGCGCAGCCGTCCATTACGGATATTGGTGCGCATAGCGCACCCTACAATGATTCGGATCGGATATTTATTGTAGGAGCGGCTTCAGCCGCGAATCCGGCGCAGCCGGACGTT
>PAJK01000063.1 GCA_002706025.1 Oceanospirillaceae bacterium | reverse complement strand
GACAACAGCCATCGTGCAGACGATGGCGAAGGCGGTAACTATTACGAAGCCACCTTTACCGCGATTCCAAAAGAAATCGTATTCCGCCCTAAATACGAACGCGACAATAAGCCCCGGGCAATCTCAACCACAGCACGGGTGTATTCCGCAGAAGAAAACAGCGGCATCGCACAACGCGATGCGTCTGGTCATTACCAGGTCATCTTTGACTTCTTAAAAGGCGAAGACCCTAAAGTATCCTGCTGGATGCGTCGCGCCAGCCACACTGCACATACCAACCACTTTGATATGCCATTGACCCCAGGCACCGAAGTTCAGATCGCATTCGTCGACGGCAACCCCGATCGGCCATACATTGAAAGCGCACTGGAAAACTCACAGTCACTGCGTTACCCGGTTAATAACGAACGCCCACATCATGCGTCTATTCGGACGGATGGGACACTGTATATGGAAGCGCTTAAATCTAAGCAGGCTCTCTATATAAGTGCAGTTATCGATCCTGATGAGGCTAAAAGTTATTCATCTCAGCATATGATTCCGCGGTTGAATCCCGATGGAACCCTCAATGTAGAGAATAGTAACTATGTACCGGGGTACGACCATATCTATGAGCGATATGGCGATGAATATACAAGAGTGCTTGGTACAAATTTCAAGTACGGTCGAAATGCAGACTTTAACTTTGGCGCAAAGTTTGAAGAGAATCATGTTGTTGCTGATCAAAATCCATGGCATGTGAAACAGTCTTATGATCTCAGTGGAAAGATTCTCGACGATGAGAAAAAAGTAACGCACGGTATATTTGATGATGGCCTTAAAGATGAAAGGAAGGCTGGGATTGTCAGAAAAGATTTCGGAAACACTTACTATTATCAAACCGGTACGCATTCAACATGGGCGCAGGGAGCAGAGCAGAGTGGTATTCACTCGACCTTTAACTATGGTGGACGCTATGTTGAAAACAATGCCAGCTTAGACGCCTCGAAAAATGGTAAGAAAGGTACTTCCTTGCCATCGGGATGGTCTGATGAAGCCCTTGTTACTCAGAACTTTGGTGACACATACCAATACATAGAAGGCGTCCATTCCGAAGGCCATGATGGGGACTACACCTTCCAGAGGAAGGGTAATACGACTGAGACTTATTATGGTGAAATAAAGAAAAATATTACAGGTAATGTTTTTGATAATATTACAGGAGATGTTTCTATAACAATAAATGGTCAAAAGTCGGAAGTTATTCAAAACTTAGCAGGAGATAAAACTGAAACCATAATCGCTGCAGGGAGCTATACGGCTACTTGCACAGCCGCGAAAGAGATTAGTTTGATAGAAATGACCTCTGATAAAAAAGCAACGCTAACTGGAAATGAAAGCTTTTTTAAAACAGCGAATGATTCATCTTGCGTATTTGGTCAAAAAACTGAGTTGATGAACGGATTTGCTGCTGCATCGATGGTTGGTATGAAAGTAGAAACATTTTTTGCAGGGCAGGTGACTATAGGAAAAGCTGTAGATATTACAGAGCGATCTACGAACTTAAAGAAATTAAGCACAGTAGTTGAAAAATATAATACAAAAGTCGTTGATTATGGTGCGAGTAAAATATCGAAAGCTAAAATTTATATTATGAGTTGAGCATGATTAGAATTATCCCGATTGTTGCGTTTCTATACGCCTTTATTCTTGGTGCAAGTGAGTTGTGGGATGTTGGTTTTCCCGATTGGCAGTGGGATAGCCGTATGAGTGTTGTTGATAATATGAATAAGTATAAATTTTTTAACCCATACTTAGGCTTTTTGGGCGAGTTGGTGATTTTATTTATTCTTTATTTATTAATTAAGGGCTTGTACGTTGATCTGGTGGCTAACGAATACACTGAGGGTAAAGTGATTAAAGTGGAAGAATCTGATACCCGTGTGAACAACAGGAACTTAACAAATTTATATGTAGCTTATATGGATGTTGAAGGATGGTTTAAGGATCAGCCCGCAGAGTATAAGACGAGCATTAAGATTGGAGATAGGGTTAGAATTCGGTATCAAAAAGGGCGTGTTGACAGGGCTATGTTTGATGGTTTGGTTGAAGATCATGATGAATCGAAATTATCCAATCAAAGCTCACAACTGACTAACGAGTCTGATGTATCAGGCATCGACGCCTATCTTAAAGTTACTTCAATCGACTTCAGGCCGGATGCTGGTGCTAAAGCCTTTGAGATAAAAGGTGTTGTTCAGGGGAGTGCTCACAACGGGAAAGAAGTAACTGTTTTTACCGATCTTGAACCTTCCCAGGTTGGTGGTGTAACGATTGGTCGACTCTTGCCTGTTGTCGTCTCTGATAATTCAGTCGATGATAAAATTAAATTTGCAGAGGGTGCATTTTGAATCTCATTATGATCCATGACTATATTCAATCAGTTGGATATACTTTTCTCGAAGTGAAATCGATTATATGAAAAGTGCGTTTGTTTTTTATATTTTCATGGTTGTTATTATTTATGCTTTTAACAGAAGCTTTGAACAGATTTTGGTTATTGGTTTTTTTCTTTTGTGGCATTGGTTGTATGGTGGCTTTTCACCCCGGTTCAGGATACTACAGACTATGATCGAGTCGCTAAAGGGCGATTGTTAGATATTAGCTTTTCCGGTGTAAGGGTGAATCAGGAATCACTTGTCAATGTGCTGGTTAAATACGAAGGCATTAAAAAAGAGTTCGAGCACTTAGAGCGAGGGTTTGAGCTGAACTTTAAACCCGGAGACTATGTGATTGTGAGGTATCTAGCCGAAGATAAACTTAAGTCTAAGGTTGATGTAGCTGAAAGTAAGAAGATAAGAGCAAGGTCTATTGATCCGGATGTGTTGGTTAAGGAAATTTATGGAACGGAAAAATCGGATTGAGCTTTTTCTTTAGTTTTTATCTGCTTTCCTGTTCTGAGACCATCCTTAGTCGATTCTGTATAGGTTAACCTTAAGGAAGAGGTATTTTGAAGTTCTTTGTGTTTGTTTGGGTAGTTGTCGCGTTGTTTATTCAGTGGACGGTAGNTCTATATGGCGACCACGGGGGGTATTCGAACTATTTAAATTATGTTGTTAGGGAGCCTTTTCATGCTATCGGAGATTTGGGTGTTGTTGCTACCTTGTCGTTGATTCCTGGTGGTATTACCTGGGTTGCTCTTCATTTGATTCATGAGGTTTTGACAACTAAGAAGAAGCATGTTGATAGCTCTTGTTTGGGTGTTATTAAGGGGATTAAATATTCTGGTTCGAGGGTTAATGGCAGGCCGACATTTATTGTTAAGGTCGATTATAATGGGATTGTTAAAAACTTCTATAATATTGATGAACGAATTCAGAGCAACTTTAAAATCGGGGATTCAGTGGTGGTTCTTTATTCCTTGTCAGATCCGGAAATATCTAAAATAGATATTGATCTTTCACTGTCTTCTTAGACTGTATCTGGGTATTTATGCTTCATTATATTTTCTTTCCAATAGCATCATTTTCTTTCTTTGCTTCTTTTAGTGGGTATTTTTGGGGTGCGTGGCCTGTACTATTGCCAATGTCCATCTTTTTCTTTTCATGGGGTTACTTTTATAAACCCATCTTTACAGGAATAGATAAGTTGATAGAAAATCAAAGTCGGGATGATTTTGATTCGGAATGTGAAGGACGATTTGTTTCAATCGAACCTGAAAGTTTTCGCTATGAGTTCAAGAGGCATTTCAGGGTTAAGGTTGCATACAAGGGGATAACTAAAGTCTTTCGTTATATTCCTGAAGATCTGAGTAATAGGTTTAGGGTTGGCCGTAAGCTTGTTGTTAAGTATTCGTCATCCGATTTGAACGATTCGAAGATTGATGCTGAATGATATCCGTATTTTTAAGGTTCATTAGTTATGCTTATATTCCTGATTAGGTTAGGGTTTTACGGTTTCTATTACATTCCCGCCATTTTGGTTTATGAGGCTTATGGGGAATTCAGTAAAAGATCAACATTATCGGCAATTAATCCCGTTGAAAACTCCACAGGATATCTAGGGTTGTTGGCCGCGGTCTTGATATTCTTTATAGTCAGATATGCAATAAAAAATTTTGAGTTCGACAAACACGCGGCTATGTTGTACGTAAATGAGATGACTAGGGGATTAGATGGACCCACCGTAGGTCGCGTTATATCTGTAGAAGAAACTGCTGATGGAAAGGAGTATGGCGTCGAGTATGAGGGCAGTATATTAAAAGTTAGAAACCCTTTTGTATCCAGGACCTGTTCTGTGGGCAGTATAGTGATGATTTACTATAAGAAAGTTGATAAAAGCAAAGTGTTTGTGTGTGATGATAGTGCTTATGTTGGTGAGGATCCATTATATGCACCAGAAGATATACTTAAGATTAAGTATATGAAGCTAACTGGTAGGATCGGGTAGATTTAAGTATGGAAATCTATGTTTTGTTGTGATTGATGTTGTTGTGTAGAGTGGTTTGATTATGTTTTTTCGTATTATATCTATAATGTTTTATTTATTGAGTCTCCTTCCTGTTGTTCTTAACCTGGATGCATTTGAATACTTACCTTGGGATTCTACGCGGGAGTTGGAGGACAATTTGACTCCATATTTGGCGACATTAATTACAATTATTGTTTTTACAATGATGTATATTTTTCTTGAACCAGTTGCCAGAAGCGGAAGAATAAGTTCAAGGTATACTCAATCTGCAATTGGTACTATCCATGGTATCGACTTTTCTGGAACGAGAATTAATAATCAACCCTTAATGGAAGCAAATGTTGAGTATGATGGTGTTTTGAAGAAATTTGGTGCGCTTCCATCAGATTTCCAGTTTTTCTTTTCAATAGGCGACAAGGTAGTTGTTCGCTATGATCCTAAGAATATTAAGAAATCAGCTATTGATCTGCCAGCTTCTATGGATAATTTAAGTGACAAAGCATCGGCTGTTGATCTGTCCACCAGATATTCCGGTAGCCGGTCGGGTAATACCAGGATAATCGATGGCGGTACTACCGTTATTAATGCTTCAGATGATCCTGAGATGGCTGAATTAGCTGCACAGCTTAAGCGTCAATACGGAAAATCAGATAAGTCTCGGTCATACGACGAAGAAAGACAGCAACCTAAGGCCGATCCGTCATCAGCTTCTGCAATGATACAAATCGAGAGTATTACACCCACCTTCGGTAAGGGGGTAAATATTTACGAGGTCAAAGGAACCGTATATCGGGCCGGTTCATCTGGTGGTGAAAGGGTTCGTATTATCCAGGAACTGCAACCGTCGGAAGCCGGAGAGGTTGTGCCGGGGCGCGTTCTTCAGGGTGCTTTGATTGAAGATAATTATCAGTTAGTGCTTGGCTAAGATCATTTTATTAATGCCAGAGAATAATTTATGCCATATTTAATATTTATTGTAATCGCTTTTGTATATTGTTTGCCTTTTATTTTTATTTATGAATATAGAGGTGCGTTTAAGTTTTTCCCGTGGACTCCGGGTCAGCCATTTATGGTAAATATAACGGGCTGGGGAATTATTGCAATGGCAGTGTTTTTGCTATGGATGACCCACAAAGGATTTAAACCATTTTGGAGTTTTGGTGGGATAAGCAGCGATTATACTGATAGCAAGAAAGGGGTCATTCGTGAAATGGATTTTTCTGGCGCCAGGATAAATGGTAAGCCTTTGCTCGATGTCACTGTTGTGTATGCCGGCAATAAAAAGGTCTTTACATCTATACCATCAAGCTTTCATTTTAGCTTTAAACCTGGAGATCAAGTGATTGTACGTCATCTTCCGGGTGATCTGATGAAAGCAGACCTTGATGTTGATGCATCAATTAAGCTAAAGAATGGGGAGTATGTCGATAATGCAGAAGAGTCTGAAGGCGAGTCCGCTTTTTTCTATGTGCAGTCTGTTGAGGATAAAGAATCAGATGATGGCAAAGAATGCATCGTGACCGGCAGAGTGAATGGTGGCGAATTCGATGGTCGTCAGGCGAGTTTCAGCGCAGTAGTTACTGATGTTCAGCGTGTACGTCTGAATGAGGGAAAGATACTGCCGGTAACAACTCAATGGACATCTTCCGGCCTGCAGGTAAACGTTCTCTCTTTCGAGTAATCACCCAGCTCAACTCTTACAAATCACTGGCCGCTCTTGTACAGAGCAGCCAGTCTCTTCCCGCTTTATGGATTCCCTAAGCGCCAGCCGCGACGATCATGGTAGATTCTCGGGCTGCTGCTGCCTTCGTTATCATCGTCTTCCGCGTACCATTCCGGGCTGTAAACCCGTGAGTCGTCATCGCCAATCACCATTTCATAGGTTGGTGTATTGATCTGATTAATGGCGTCTGCTGAAGCCCGGTTACTGATGCGGGTGATGTCGCTGACCAGAGCATCGAAGTTGGTCGCGGCATTATCAATGTTGGCAATAAAGATACTGCCTGGAGCATCCGCAGAAATCGTACCGTTAGGGCCCGCTGATACCACGATAGGTGACGCAATGGATTCGCCAATATCAACACCGGCGGTCAGATTCACGGCGTTGGCCGTGAGGTTAATTGAGGTGTCATCATCTGAGTTGTAGTCATCAATGGCATTGAGGATGGAGCCAGCCGTTGCTTCCACATTAATGCTGTCCTGTGCTGTTACTCTGGCCAGCTGAATATCGGCTGTATCACTGATCAGTGTAACGTCACCCAGCGTGGCATTGATGGTTGATGTCGGTGCCATGTTAATACCGGCTGCTGCAGTCAGACTGATATCACCACCTGAACTGGTAATGTCGGCATTCTGTTCAATAAGGTTGGCAGTAATGTCGATGTTACCGGCGGCACGGATATTCTGACTGAGATTATAATCCGCGCCGGCCATGTTCAGGGTGACGTCCTGCAGGGCGATATTTTCGCCAATCGCACCACTGGTAAATTCAGTGCTGTGGATCGTCAGGTTAAAGGTACCGTCGATGGTGGCTTCACCAAAGTTGAGTGATGCCAGTGGTGTTTCTGCGCTACCGAATGCCATGTCATTAAACAGCATCACGGAAGAGACGCTGCTGAAGTCGAGGGCATCGACCAGAATATTCAGATCACCGTACAGGTTGAGTGACCCTGTGGTGGTAGTGGTGAGCCCGGTTAATGCGGTTTCATTGCCCAATGTTCCGAGGCTGATATCACCCGAGCCTGCATTCAGAATCAGTGCATTTTCCCCATTGATGGTCAGACCGGAAATGTTAATGGCTCCGTTAAATGCACTGGTATCGATCAGGAAATCTTCGCTGAGCAGCAGATTCTGGTTACCAAGAAAGCTGATGCCCTGAGCGCCATGCACAATCGGCATGCCACCGGAGGCTATGGTCAGATTGCCATTACCGGTCAGCGAGAAGCTGGCAAAGCCGATGGCTGTGCCAATATTCTGCAGCGTGAAGTCGTTATTGCCGTAATTAATCGCCAGTGAGTGCAGGTCCGAGGCGGAGCTTTCAATGGTGGTGTACAGCAGATCCCCGGTCAGTACGGCGTCAGACTGCAGTTCAACCAAACCTGCGGCGCTCAGATCCAGGCTGCCGGCAATGCCGGTGTCTGCGGTTAAGTCGCCAAACAGATCCAGGCCGCTGGCGGTGATGGTCAGTGTCTGTGCTTCGGTATTGCCCAGTTGCATCGACTCCAGACCTGAATTGCTGGTAATGCTCAGATCACCGCTGGTGCTGATGCTGGTGTTACCCATTAATACCGTATCGGCAGATATGTTCAGATCGGATGTTGACTCGATATCCGGCATTTCATTGAAATCCAGAGCGCCGGTAATCGCGATATCGCCATTCATCTGCATGGTGCCGGAGCTGGCGGCGATGGTGAGATCATTTACCCCTGAAATTGCATCGGTCTCGATATTACCGAAGGTGGTATCAATGGTGAGATCGTTGCCATTGCCAACAACATCTCCGGCCAGACGGATGTCGCCGGTGGAGTCCGATAATTCAATGGTATTGTTGATATTGATGGTGCCGGCTTCAATATCGATACCACCGCTGAACGTCTGCAGGTTGGCTGTCAGGTTCAGAGTATCAACACCACTCACGGTCAGTGACTGCAGGTCACGGGTCTGACCCATAGTTCCGGTGGCGATGTTGCTGCCCTGATTATTGATGGTAAGGCTGAAGCTGCCCTGACCGAGAATATTGGTATCACTCAGATCGAAGCTGTCAGCGATATTAAATGTCAGGTTGCTGCCCAGAGTGGTGTTGATCACTGTTGCCGGATCACTGTTATTAAAGCTTACCTGAGACGCGGTCACCGCGATGTTGTTACCCTCGCTGGCATCCACGCTTACGCTGTTAGCCAGTACGTCGAGAATGCCGTTTTCACCCAGGTTAATGTCGGCGTTAATGTTGACTGCGCCAGACTGTAACGTCAGTGTGCCGGCATTTGCGCCGCTGTAATTAATGGCGTCTTCAACGGTTATGCTGACGTCGCTGACGACATCAACATCCGTGGTTCCCAGGTTGGTGGCAATGGATGACGTCGACATATATGACGTATCGGCGGCGCTGCCGCTGCCACTGTCGTTAATCACGTAGTGATCCGGATCGATCAGCCAGGTGCCTGTCTCGCCGTTGGCAGCACGGGTGTCTACCCGTACCTGATTAATGTCTGCGACGTGTGCAGAGGTTTCAATAAAACCGCCATCGCCGGAATCCGTTCCGCCTTTGGCCTGCAGTTGGCCAGAGCTTTTCAGGTTCTGATCGGCGATGATCAGGATTTCACCGCCGTCGCCATTGCTGCCTGCATTGGCCTGGATTACGCCGCTTTGTTCGATGGAACCATTGGCCGCCAGGATCTGAATATTGCCGCCATCTCCATTACCGGAGATAGAAACATCGATCATACCTGTGGTGTTGATGGCCGATTGCAGGGCGGAATCGTAGGCATCGCTGCTGATAATAATCTGGCCACCATCGGCAGAAATTTCACCTTCATGGGTAATGCTGCGTGCATCGGTGGAAGACAGATCGTCGATATTAAAACCGACACCGGCAAAGCCCGGCAGGTAGAGGGTGCCGTTGGTTTCCGTGGAAAGGGCAATGCTGCCAGCGTCGGCCTGCAGGGAGCCTGAGTTAATAATTTCCGGAGCGAAAAAACCAATATAACCATCACTGGCTTCGATATCGCCCATGGCGTGAATAGTGCCGCTGCCATTACCGGAAAATACTATCGCACCGGTATTGGCATCAAAGCTGTCGATGATGGCAGTCGTTGCCATCAGGGAGCCAACATTAACGCTGCTGCCAGCGCCAAAAATAAAACCGTTAGGGTTGCTGAGGAACACCTGACCATTGGCGCTGATGCTGCCCATAATGGCTGACGGGTTGGCATCGAGAATATTGTTCAGCGTTACTGAGCTGCTGCCCGGCTGGTTGAAAATAACGCTTTCACCGGCACCAATATTAAATGAATCCCAGTTGATAGCACCGTACTGGGTGGTCTGATCAATGGTGGTGACATTACCGCTGTTGCCAATATTGATGTTGCCGCTCTGTACCTGACCATTGCCTGGTAACGCCCAGCTCATGGCTGGCAGCCCGGTCAGATTAACGACCAGAGTAACGGAGATAATTTTGTTCGCAGAGTATCTGAGATCCATCGGTCAGAACCTCCTTTGCAGGGTAAAGTACAGCTGGAAACTTGAGCCATCTGCGGGTTCAAGCTGCGTGAGGGGAATACCCATAAACAGCCGTGCATTAAATTTCTTTTCTTTGATAAATTCGGCGAACCAACCGGCCGCCAGCATGTGTGCCGCTTCGCTTTCGTTGGCCAATGCGTCGTTGCGCCAGCCTGCGGCGTAATCAATAAACAGACCGGCTTTCAGGTTGTCGATGGGCAGCGACAGTTTGGAGTTTGAATAACCGGCGTATTCCGCATTAAGTATGATGGCGCTGTCGGCGTTGAAATCACCTGTCTGATAGCCACGCACTGCGTAAGGGCCGCCAATGGGCGTTTGTTCAATGGGAGTGAGCATGTCGCCGGTCTGTACGATGCGCAGAGCAAGCGTTGCTTCGTTGGTATCAATTGGCTGCTGGCGCTTCATATTGATTTCGAATTTGCTGAAGCCGGCCGGAGCAAAATCACCGCTGGCGTTGGAGCGGCTGTTGGCGTCGCCGTCACTCATCGCACCAAGAAATCCTGCCAGCCCCTGATAATAAGCAAAAGACAGGCTGGTTGCCGCCGGGCGGTCGGATAAATAGTAATCGCGGAAGGTCCAGGCGGTACTTAATTCCAGTGTGGTCAGTTTGTCTTCGGCGAGGGTGTTATCGTTCTGCACGGTTTTTGCGGTTTTGGTGTTCAGCCGCACTGTGCCGGTGATGCGCTGGCGATTGGTAAACTTCAGGTTACTGGTGATGCCGGCAAACAGGGTGGATGCTTCACCGGTGATATCCAGTTCTTCCAGTTCCTGTCCAACCGAATAGGTATTCTGTGTGTAACCGGCATCCAGCACCATGCCGTTGCGGATCAGGGGATTGAACATCGACATATAGCTGTCGCTGTCTGCTAGCTCAGGCATCAGGGGCAGTCGATAGAGAATATTGCCGTACAGCGAGTTGGTCGGGTTCAGGGTAATAAATCCCCCCAGAATCAGCTGGTCGGCGTTGCCGGTTGGGTTGTTTATGTAGCCGGTCAGCGAGGTACGGTATTTACCTGTGTAATCGCTGCCGTAGTTATCAACATTGAAAACGGCGGCGACACGGTCTTCTTCCAGTGTGGTGACGGTAATCTGCGTGCTGCCCGGTTTTTCGCCGGGTGAAAAGGTGGTTTTGGCCTGATAGCCAGGGTAACTGCGCACCTGCATGGTGGCCGCTTCCAGGCTGGATGACTCAACCGGTTTGCCGATCAGATTGCTGAACGGACGGCGCACAACTTCTGAGCTGTAAAATTCGTTGGCATTAATATTCACCGCGCCGATCTCACCGGCGGCAAAGCCGAGCACGACGGTGTTGTCTTTGATCATCTGCTGCGGAATATACACCTGTGCCAGCAGCAGGCCGTGCTCACGGTAATATCGTGTCAGTTTGGCCATCAGATCATTGAGATGCGCTACGGTATAAGTATTACCTTTGCTTTTCCGGTCTATCTCAATGAGGTTGAAGATTTCTTCGTCGCTGATGCCATATTCCGCCGATTTATTCAGCGCACTGGTGTCGAAGGCTTCAATATACAGGCGGGGTTCGCGGTCGAAGCGGTTGTCGAGTTCTTCTGGTGGCAGATTATTATTCTGCTGATAACGCATGGGTTCGCTGTTATCAAAGTAGTTGTCGACAGATTCTGCTCCGGCCTGGAAACTGATTGTCAGCGGCAGCATTAGCAGCAGTTTATATCTGGTTTTCATCCGTACTTTCTCTGAATCAGAGGCTCAGCGAGATTCCATGGGTATGACTGTATTTACAGATGTTTACAGTGAACATTCATGTTGTGGAATATTCCTGAACACTAATCTGATAATGCAGATTTTCAGCCGTGAAAAATCACCTTTCCGTTTGTTTTCTGGGGCTTGTTTCAGGTAAGCGGGACGCTTCGATGTGTAATCACTGATTGAGAAAAACTGCCATCATTCTGCAATAACTTTGTGCGTGATTTTCAACGCGGTTATGGCTTAATTTAACTGGCAGACAGTGACGATATGGAAATTCCCTGTCATTACTCTGATTGCTGAATTCCGTAACAGTAAATGTTGCGAATTATTCAGAGCCTCCCTTGCTGCCAGTCATCGCTTCTGTTATCAATGACTGACATTAACTGACCGCACTCACTATAACGGCTGTGTAGGTCTGGCGCAATCGTATGACAGGGAATGTTTATGTTAAATCTCACGTTGCAGAACGTCGTTCAGAAACTCAATCCATTACTGCGGAATGCACTGGAAGAAGCCGCGGCGCTGGCGATGTCACAGGGGCATTACAACGTCGAAATTGAGCATTGGATGCAGAAGATTCTTGAGTTACCGCACACGGATTTACTCAGTCTGTTACGCGCCAATGACATCAACGCTGACCGCTTAATTCAGCAGGCTGCTGAAGCTGTTAATAACTTCCGTTCCGGAAACACCCGTGCTCCGGCGCTTTCACCGGGTCTGGTGACGATGGCGTCTCAGGCGTGGATGCTGGCATCGGTCGAATTCGGACACAAACAGGTCACATCGGGACATTTAATTACAGCGGCGTTACTGGATGAAAATCTAAGCATGCAACTCACGGGCACAATGCCTGAGTTGTCGTCACTGTCTGGTGAAAAAGCCTCCGCATCACTGCTGAATATTGTCGGTAAAACGACGGAGTCAGCATTACTCGATACTGATCAATCTGCGCCAGGTGGTGCGGGTGGTGTCCAGGGGGGTCGTCCGGGCGAGCAAAGCACTTCTCTGAAAAAATATACGCTCAATATGACCGAGCGCGCCAGTCAGGGCGAAATTGACCCGGTTTTGGGAAGAGACACCGAAGTCCGCCAATTGATTGATATTCTGCTGCGTCGTCGTCAGAACAACCCGATTCTTACCGGTGAACCGGGTGTGGGTAAAACGGCAGTGGTTGAAGGGTTTGCGTTGCGTCTGGCATCCGGTGATGTACCTGAGCCGCTGCAGGGNATTCAGTTGTTATCCCTCGATCTTGGTCTGNTGCAGGCCGGTGCCAGNGTAAANGGTGAATTTGAAAAGCGTCTGAAAGCGGTGATTCAGGAAGTTAAGGAATCNCCTGANCCGACCATCGTTTTTATTGATGAAGCACACACANTGATTGGTGCCGGTGGCGCGGAAGGTAAAGGCGATGCAGCTAATCTGCTGAAGCCTGCGCTGGCGCGNGGTGANTTCCGTACGATTGCGGCGACCACATGGAGCGAATACAAAAAGTATTTTGAAAAAGATCCGGCGCTGACCCGGCGTTTTCAGGTAGTGAATGTTGCTGAGCCGGATGTGGTATCCGCCATTGATATGATGCGCGGCATCGCCGGTACGCTGTCGGATCATCATAAAGTACGTATTCTGGATGAGGCTGTTGAAGCCTGCGTTAAATTATCNGCCCGTTATATTCCTGCCCGNCAGTTACCGGATAAAGCTGTNAGCCTGNTGGATACNGCCTGTGCCCGGGTGGCNCTCAGTCAGGGNGCTGTACCGGCGGCGCTGGAGCGTGCGCGGCGCGACATNGAACANTGCGATACCAATATTGCTTTGTTAGAAGACGAACAGAAACTGGTCGGCGGNTGTGAAGAAAAGCTNGCCCAGTATCGNGAGCANAAGATTCAGGCTGAGCAGACCCGTGATGAACTGGAAGCGCGCTGGGCAGAGGAAAAAGAGCTGATCGCNGCNATTACCTCTGCCCGGGCGGAAGGTAAAGGGCCGCAGGAGCTGGCTGAAAAAGTTGAACAGTTGCAGGCATTGCAGGGGCAGAANCCNCTGGTNGCGCTGGATGTCGACAGTCAGGCTGTGGCTGAAGTNGTCGAAAACTGGACCGGCATTCCGGTCGGNCGCATGGTNGCCGATGAAATTCAGACNGTGAATGAACTGGATAAACATCTGGCGGACNGGGTGGTTGGTCAGGATCACGCGATGGCAGAAATTGCTCAGGCGATCCGTACTTCCCGCGCAGGTTTAATGGACCCGCGTAAACCGGTAGGCGTATTTCTGCTGGTGGGAACATCCGGTACCGGTAAAACCGAAACGGCGCTGGCATTNGCCGANAAACTTTATGGTGGTGAACAGAATCTGGTCACCATCAATATGTCGGAATTTAAAGAAGAACATAAAATTTCCATGCTGCTGGGAGCATCGGCTGGTTACGTTGGCTATGGCGAAGGCGGCATTCTGACTGAAGCCGTGCGTCGTAATCCATACAGNGTGGTGCTGCTGGATGAAATGGAAAAAGCGCATCCGGGCATTCAGGATGTGTTTTATAACCTGTTTGATAAAGGCACCATTAAAGACGGCGAAGGGCGGGATATTGATTTCCGCAATACCATTATCATCATGACGTCCAATGCCTGTTCCGGTCAGATCGCGGATATCTGTTTATCCGGCGACGTTCCGCCAGCCAAAGAGCTGCTGGAAACTATTCGACCTGAACTGCTGGAACATTTCCGCCCGGCATTCCTCGGCCGTACCACCATCGTGCCTTACTTCCCGCTGAATCGTGAGGTACTGACCGAAATCGTTAAAATCAATCTGGCGAAAATCGAGCGCCGAATTAAAGAGCGGTATAACGCCGCGTTTGAGTATGAACAGAATCTGATTGACGAACTTACCGAGCGTTGCAAAGACCCGGATACCGGCGCCCGTAATGTTGAGAACGTGATCTCACGATCCGTGTTACCGGCGTTGGCGGGTAAATGCCTGGAGGCCATGTCAAAAGGTGTGGATATTAAATCGGTTAAAGTATCGACCGACGGCAGCGGTGGGTTTGTATTCGATATTGGGTGATGGTTTTTAGGTAGCGTGTAATTGATAGTCGGTTAGTCGTGGAAGATTGTTGGTTGTTGGTTGTTGGTTGTTGGTTGTAAATTATCGGTGGGCGGAGCCCACCCTAAAAAACCAACGGTTTATGCCTGTATATCGTTAAATAACGAAACGTTATGGGGTGGTCTCCGCCCACCAAAATACCTGCGGGCTGCACCGATTTAAAATGAATAACCGGCCTTTCACGTAGGGTGGGCTCCGCCCACCAAAATACCTGCGGGCTGCACCGATTAAACTTGAATACCCGGCCTTCAACGTAGGGTGGGCTCCGCCCACCAAAAACTTCGACAACAAGAACACACGTAATTACTTAAAATAATAAAAACCGATCAAAGGAATTGATCATGTCGAAATATCGCCGTTCATTTATTGCTGGTGGAACCTATTTTTTTACTATCGTCACTGCAAGGCGGCGTCCACTACTGACCTTGCCTGAAACCCGATCTGCAATGCGAACCGCAATTGCTGAAGTGAGAAAAAACCAACCTTTCGATATCGACGCCTGGGTTGTCTTACCCGACCATATGCATTGCATTTGGACTCTGCCTGAAAATGATACGGCCTATTCTGCACGCATTGGACGTTTAAAAATTCTGACCAGCAAAGCACTCGGCTACAGCGGCAAGCGGGATTCCGGGTTATGGCAGCGGCGATTTTGGGAGCATCAGATCCGGGATGAAGACGATTTGAATCGCCATATTGAATACATTTTTATCAACCCGGTTAAGCACGGATTTTGTCAGCAGGTTGTTGATTGGCCGTTTTCTTCATTCCATCGGTATGTCAGGCAAGGGTTATACCCAAGAGATTGGGCCGGGAAGGTTGAATTTGAAGGGAATTTTGGCGAGTGATTTTAACGTCGTTTTGGTGGGCGGAGCCCACCCTACAAGCCCGGCGGTTTAAGCCGACGCATTATGAATTAACGATGTGCCACATGGTGGGCGGAGCCCACCCTTGTATCTCTCCCCGAATATCTGATTAGCTATCAGATGTTCACAGAATCCGG